>NZ_JBHIQI010000129.1:0-503 GCF_042196465.1 Bartonella sp. AD13SXNS | reverse complement strand
GCTAATTGTGATGCTAATAATGCCCGTAAAACCTCTAACATGTTGTCTCTATTGCCAAAACCACCCTGTGCTATAGGGCTTGCTCTATAAGGCTGTCCCCCATACATTTGTAACACGCGGTTGACAAAATCACTTGCACGCATACCACTGTTGCCACCATTCAAACCAACCGCATTGCTGCCAACAATTTGCGCTGCATTGGCATGGGGATTTTGTAAAAGACGCGCGGCTCCACCCGCCCCTTGTTGGTGTGCTAAATACAATTCTGCATCAGTAGGCGCTCTTCCCAATACACGGCTTAAATGATTACGATTGTCAAGCGTCAAGCGCCCCATGGCATCTGCCGCTTGCATGGGGTCAAAACGGTCTTGCAAACCATATTGTTTGGCTGTGCTGTCGATAAATTGATACAATCCACCCGCCGAAGAACGTGGATTCCTTGCATTCGGATTGCCGCCACTTTCCACTTGCGCAACACGGTATAAATAACTTTCGGGCAAGCC
>NZ_JBHIQI010000128.1:0-514 GCF_042196465.1 Bartonella sp. AD13SXNS | reverse complement strand
AGATACTCTTATTTGGATTGCCTTTAAGAGGTTATACCGTAATCTAAAATGATAGCTTTATTGTTTTCAAAAGCTTTGTTTAAAGAGGGTTATATATTATTCATTTTGCTTATAGGTTTTGAAGGTTCCTAAAACTCTCACCCCCCCCTCAAAACCCCTTTAAATGTATACTACAGATTGTATTTACGTATTGTATGTAATATAAGTTGTTTGCTTAAAACATTAACCTATTGAAATATAATATTATTATTTTTACTCATTTAAAAAAATAATAGAGGGTCTAAAAAGAACTGACAAAACTGACACAACTGACAAAAGTCTATTAAAAGGGATTTTGCTAATCTTTATAATTATCAATCTCTCTTTAGATATTTTCATAAGTGTTTTCATAACAGTCTCTAAATTACAATTATCCTATTTATCGTTTCTCTTATGAAAATGAAAAATGATGCCATGGCTATAGCATATAACAGCTATAGAAAATGCGTAAAAACAGTAGCTTTGTTTGAATAAA
>NZ_JBHIQI010000127.1:0-532 GCF_042196465.1 Bartonella sp. AD13SXNS | reverse complement strand
AAAAACCAACTTTCTTAAATCTATGCTGATAAGTGACATCTCCATGAAGAGAAAGTTTTGATGAGAGACGGGCATTAAACCCAACTCCTGCTTCCAAAGAAGAACCAAAGGAACCTAACTGAAAATCTTTTTTAAAAGAAACAAATTGCTTATCGTCAAAACTATGCAAATAAGAAAGCTTACTATAAAATGAAACGACACGTCCCTCTTCAGCAACATTAAACGTCTTGCTTAAACGCCCACCAACACGCCCCACCCATTGATGAAATTTGCCTAAATCAACATCAAGATTATCAACATCACACGCCTGATTAAATTGAAGATGCTGATAAACAACCTGAACCTGCGGATCAAAAACAACACCTTTATGGCCTATTGCAAACGTTCTACCACTCGTTAAAGAACCACTAAACTGCTTACCCTTTAACGCAACAACCTTGCCCCGTGCAAGGGTCAAAACATCTCCCTTAAAAAGGCCATATGATAACACCCCATCCATATAAAAACCGGTATCATGCTGCAAACTTCCATA
>NZ_JBHIQI010000126.1:0-535 GCF_042196465.1 Bartonella sp. AD13SXNS | reverse complement strand
AGTAACAAGCCGGCACCATCATTATATTTGCCAGCCCCCAATGTTGCGACAGATCTTGCATTAAGACGGTTCATAAGGACCATTTTTACTCCTTTCTTATACAAATTTGATCCACACACTCATCCCACTTGTTATGTGCAAATGAGTGATTTTGATTGATTCAAGATAAGCAGGTTTGAAATGAGAGAATCCTACGTTATTCGGGTTTCTAATTCAATATGAATAACGCTAGATTATCATTATAAATCAATAACTTGCCATTACAGGGCAGAAATCTACATACCCAACAGGTGAGTTTCTTACGTTTGAATATCTCACATAAAGAGAAGCATCTCACAGAAAAAATCGGGATATTACCCCGTGGCGCTTTGATCACGTCGATTAAAGCGTTTGTGAAGACAGCGTTTTCTGAGACGAAATTGAAGATTGGCAGCACTTATGGCGGCAATGAGTTTGGAGAAAAAGACATCAAAGCCCAAAATACGCAAGATTTTACACCAACAGACCAAAAGGTTTTTACTCCAGAGGATAAAGA
>NZ_JBHIQI010000125.1:0-535 GCF_042196465.1 Bartonella sp. AD13SXNS | reverse complement strand
GAAAAAGACATCAAAGCCCAAAATACGCAAGATTTTACACCAACAGACCAAAAGGTTTTTACTCCAGAGGATAAAGAAATGACCCTTTATGCAACACGAGATAAAACCACTGATGCTGGTGAGTGTGTTGTGGTCGTGCAATTTGTGACAAATCATTGAGGGGATAAGACATGGCAGATTATTTACCACAGCCCTTGCAAGGGAGAAATCTTCATACGCAGCAGGTAAGCTTTTTGCGTCTTAATTTTAGCTATGAAGATAAAGAAAAGGTGATGAAGATAGGCACCCTCCCTCGTGGTGCTTTGATTACTTCAATTAAAGTGTATGTCAAGACAGCATTTTCGGACACGAAGGTTAAAATAGGCAGTACTGCTGGAGGAACTGAATTTGGTGAAGCAGAAATCAAACAGCAGGCAGTCAAAGAAGTTAAGCCTAGCAATCAAAAGGAATTTGTCCCTTATGATGAAGAACTTACTCTCTATGCTAAAGCTGATAAGACAGTCCAAGCAGGTCAAGCAAGTATAGTCGTTGAATT
>NZ_JBHIQI010000124.1:0-541 GCF_042196465.1 Bartonella sp. AD13SXNS | reverse complement strand
TAACCGCAGTTTCAATATCTTTAACATGTTGGTCTAGCTTATCTACCTTATGATCAACCTCGTTGACCTTCTCGTTCGTCTCCCATAGCTGACCTCCATTCACTACTTCTTGCGAACCTTTTTCAACCTTGCCACCCAAAACATTCGTAATCTTACTCGAAGCTCCCTTATGACTAGCATCATACGACCCGGCTTCTTCATTCCAATGCAAACTATTCGTATCTATATTGTTAGAAACCTCTTTAATACGGTCGTTGATAAGCGTCATACTCTCACTAACACCTTCAAAGGCACCTGCAACATCATTATAGTTCTTCTTATCTGATAAACTACCATCTGCATTAAAGCGCGCAACCTTGAACTCTGGAGCATGCCATGCGCCACCTTCATAGCTCGCTCCTCCACCTAAATACATCGCTAATGTCTTATTCAAAGAATAAAGCTGGTTGCCCGTAATTGCCTCACTAGACCCTTCAGAAATATCTCCATCTAAAAGTAACTTCAGTTTGCTCTTGCTTCTTGTGTCACCTTGCCCATGAAG
>NZ_JBHIQI010000123.1:0-546 GCF_042196465.1 Bartonella sp. AD13SXNS | reverse complement strand
TGATGCAACTCAACAGACTCATCATCAAATCCTATCGGTGCTCTTCCTGCTTCCATTCTCTCAACATTGGTGCCCCATACCGTTTCCCCTTTTTCAGTCCATTTAACCCTTGCATGAGGATCAAACAAATCGTCTCTCCGATAAACTGTGTAGGTCTGTCCAAATTTGCTATCGGTAAATTTAGTGGGTTTCTTTTTTAACCAAAGCTTTTTTTCTTTAGCAGCAAGTTTAGTTAGTTCTTTCTTCGCCGCAAATTTGTCAGGATCTCCTTGAGCTGCAAGTTCTGCAAGATTTTTCTTGGAAGCAAATTGGGCAAAATCTTTCCTAGCCATGAGTTTAATCCAAGCCTTTTCGCCAAGCTTTATGCCTCCCTTGGCTGCTCCAGCAACTCCTGTCATTAGGGATGCTACTTCAGTCAATAATTTTCCAAATTCAAGTCCAGCTTTAAAGGATCCACCAGCACCGGCTTGCTCATATTCCTCCTCCATTTTATTAATGCGATCTACATAGGACTGTCCAAGGGTCCGACCAATTGTCGCCAAAATC
>NZ_JBHIQI010000122.1:0-548 GCF_042196465.1 Bartonella sp. AD13SXNS | reverse complement strand
CATGACTAGTGGTTCAATGCGTTCATTAGAAAATCGCGTTCAAGAAATGACAGCTATTACTATGGGGCTTAAAGCACTTGCAAAAGAACTCAATATTCCCATCATTGCGCTTTCGCAATTATCACGACAAGTTGAAAACCGAACAGATAAACGTCCACAACTCTCCGATTTACGGGAATCAGGTTCAATCGAGCAAGATGCCGATATTGTGTTGTTTGTTTATCGTGAAGAATATTATCTCAACAATGAAGAACAAAAAGAAGGCAGTGCTGAGTATCACAAATGGAAAGAAGCAATGGAGCAAGTTAAGGGCAAAGCTGAGGTTATCATAGCCAAACAACGCCATGGGCCAACAGGAATCGTTCCTCTTGCTTTCCAATCTGACTTTACATGCTTTAGTGACCTAACGGATAACGACAACTTTCCAGAAATATCCGCTTGAGCTCAAAATAATGATCCGATGATTGAGAAGCAAAAACCCATAGATTCTCACAAAAAATGACGAATCTTAAAACACCCTTTGAAAGGTCTTTGAAGACCCTTTGAGA
>NZ_JBHIQI010000121.1:0-550 GCF_042196465.1 Bartonella sp. AD13SXNS | reverse complement strand
CACTGGGCATGTCCCCACAGAGGGGACATGAGTGTCTATCAGTTCAGTCGCTCAGTCATGTCTGACTCTTTGCGACCCCATGGACTGTAACACCTCAGGCTTCCCTGTCCATTGCCAGCTCCTGGAGCTTGCTCAAACTCATGTCCATTGAGTCGGTGATGCCATCCAACCATCTCATCCTCTGTCGTCCCCTTCTCCTCCTGCCTTCAATCTTTCCCAGCATAAGGGTCTTTTCCAATGAGTCAGTTCTTCACACCAGGTGGCCAAGTATTAGAGTTTCAGCTTTAGCAACAGTGCTTCCAATGAATATTCAGGACTGATTTCCTTTAGAATGGACTGGTTGGATCTCCTTGCAGTCCAAGGGACTCTCAAGAGTCTTCTCCAACACCGCAGTTCAAAAGCATCACTTTGGCGGTGGTCAGCTTTCTTTATAGTCCAATTCTCACCTCTGTACATGACTACTGGAAAAACCATAAGTTTGGCTAGACAGAACTTTGTTGGTAAAGTAATGTCTCTTATTTTTAATATGCTGTCTAGGTTAGTCAGAACT
>NZ_JBHIQI010000120.1:277-551 GCF_042196465.1 Bartonella sp. AD13SXNS | reverse complement strand
TATTTTGACTTCACGTTTTTTCATTGCTTATCTCATTTTCCTAAGTATATGGCTAATTGATCTTCCCGCATTTATTGGAGATCTGTTCCACATACAAACTTACCCCCCACGGAAAAACAACGAAATCTCCTCTTATCATAAAAGATTATACGCATCAATGACAGAGTTTAAACTGTAATAATGCTCTTTATAACCCCTCATTTCACCCTCCTCATTAAAGTTTTAAATCTTTCCAAGCATCTGTAATTCCCGCAAAGCAGCAGCATCGCGAGCA
>NZ_JBHIQI010000120.1:0-235 GCF_042196465.1 Bartonella sp. AD13SXNS | reverse complement strand
CACATTTTTTTCCCTGCGCCTTCTCCGGATACACAGCAACGCCTTCTACATCACTTAGAGTAAAGGCATCAGCAGGTAGTGTATCCCGCTTAATTGTTAAGGCACTGGTGATACAAATTTCCGCCATATCTAAATTTTCTAATGCCTCCAGCAAAGTGGGATTAGAAATAAAAACAATGGGGGCGGCTTCTAAAGATGAGCCAATACGCTTATCTGCCCGCTCAAGCTCTAAAGC
>NZ_JBHIQI010000119.1:0-551 GCF_042196465.1 Bartonella sp. AD13SXNS | reverse complement strand
TAATGGAGATTGCGCATTGCCTCACGCTTTTGTTTGTTGCGTTCTTTAATAGGGTCACGCCCCTCACGTAAAACAGCCCGCCACCTAGTTGCCAATTCACGGGCTTGTTTTAAAGAAACATCTCGCAAGGCACCCAAGCCCATTTCGCGGCGCCGACCATGAATGGTATAACGATACAGCCATTGAGCACCTCCATCTTTACGCTTATGAAGAAGCAAGCCGGCACCATCATTATATTTGCCAGTTCCCAATGTTGCGACAGATCTTGCATTAAGACGATTCATAAGAACCATTTTTACTCCTTTCTGCTATAGTTTTTACCCACACGTCAGCCCCGCTTGTGGTGTGCAAGCAAGTGATATGAATTGATTCAAGATACACAGATTTAAGATGAGAGAATCTTACGTTATTCAGGGTTCTCATTCAATATGAATAACGCTAGATTATGATTATAAATCAATGCCTTGAACGCTTGTTGAATGCCGTTGGTTTGAAAGCGAGCGATATTACAAGGCACCCGATTTAGAGACAGGTGAATTGCGTGATTATAG
>NZ_JBHIQI010000118.1:316-572 GCF_042196465.1 Bartonella sp. AD13SXNS | reverse complement strand
AAAGTTCCCATACAAATATTTCCATAAACATTGCATTACCTCTGAACACAACACTGCAAACATGATGGCACGTGAAAATATAAAAATGCACGTACTCGAAATTGTGCAAGCCTTCACTCAAACTTTCAGCTACATTGCTTTTATAAAAGTTCCTTTTCTGTAACGTTTACATTACACACAAGCAAACCTCTTGCAAACTAGTGATGTACTGGTTTTTTGTCTCTTAAAACAACACACAAATGTCGTGAGAAGACGC
>NZ_JBHIQI010000118.1:0-229 GCF_042196465.1 Bartonella sp. AD13SXNS | reverse complement strand
CTTAATCATACCTAAAAAGATATAGACCTTAAACGCCCTACACCGCTCTCTCTGCTCTCTCACTTCCTTCTTTCCATAAGGTTACATGAGCACCTTCTTACAACGCTTATCCTTCAAAAAAATGGATTAAGAGAAAGAAAAAAACTAGAAGCTCTTAAATGTCCACTGCTGCATAAAGGGCTATGTGGATCGCTAATCTTCATACGTAAAAAAACACAGGACAAATAGC
>NZ_JBHIQI010000117.1:0-575 GCF_042196465.1 Bartonella sp. AD13SXNS | reverse complement strand
AACCCTTATGCCTCCTTCATATACTGATCCTTTTCCATTCCTCAACGGCGCATTATGGGTGAAGCGCTCACCACCTTTCTGCTTATTCTCACTGTTGCCGCCGTTATCCGTCATGAAGATGATGATGGTATTGTCAGCCACGCCCTTATCTTCCAGATAATCGAGTATGTCACCCAGGCTCTTGTCCATGCCTTCCACCATGGAAGCATATCTTGCCTGCCCTTCGTCAAGGCCCATATCGATATACTTCTGATAGAAACGGTCATCAGCCTGGATCGGAGTGTGATTCGAATAATGAGCCATATACAGATAGAAAGGTATACCGTTTTCTATCGGATAGTCAAGAGTCTTGAGTGCATCCACGGTAAGGGCTTCGGTAAGATGAGTGTCCGTATCATACCAATGGGCCATATTCTGCACAGCCAGATAATTCCATTTCTCCGGAGTGTTTCCATAATGGTCCTTGCTCTGATATGAACGGGGCATTCCGTTCACGCTTCCAGCGATATTGACACAGAATCCCATATTATGAGGAGAGGCTCCTGGAGTACCTGTGGAGGCCCAGTGAGCCTTTC
>NZ_JBHIQI010000116.1:0-576 GCF_042196465.1 Bartonella sp. AD13SXNS | reverse complement strand
CACGGCTTTTGTGATATCTTTAAAGAGGAATATTGTTTTAACCTAAAGAACGGTTAAAATACAACGCCATTATGACGCTGCGAATTAATGGTAGCATGATACATTTTAAGATGCAAATTGAGAAAAAATACACTTGCGTTTATACACAAAATATGTGATTTGTGAGTTAGTTTGTTTATAGCAAATTATCCTTACGAATGATGGTTTTGAATATAAAAGCCGTATCAATTCATTTTGATGCGGTTTTTTTGCTACAAAGCAGCCCCCCGCGCCGTTATTTTATTTACGCTGCTTTTTCACTAATGGCATCATTACTACAAATATCTTCACGGAATATTTTCTTTTCTTTAAGAACGGCATTGCCATAAATTTTTACACCTTCAGCAATAATAGATCTGTTAGAAACACATGCATCATCATAGATTTCTACTTTTTCATAAATCATGGCATTCTCATAAACACGCGCATTGCCATAAACCTTGACATCTTTATAAACAACCGCTTTTCCATAAACCCTAGCATGATCAAAAATATGAGAACCTTCGTATACGCAAGAAGACCCTGATACTTTTGCAT
>NZ_JBHIQI010000115.1:325-581 GCF_042196465.1 Bartonella sp. AD13SXNS | reverse complement strand
TTGCTGGTATAGCTAAAATCTTTTCAAGATTAACAGATTTTCCACTGTGTGTTATAAGCAAAATAACATCAGGATTTGCTTTCAATAACGCTTCGTTATTGAGAAGTTTATACCCTTTATAATCAGTAATGGCATTGATACCACCTGAAAGTTTTATGATACCATCAGCGGCTGTATCTGTTCCAGATGCCATAACGCGTCCATTTTGCACAGACAAAATAAAAAGGACTCGCTTTTGTTTTGTTACCTTTGCCAA
>NZ_JBHIQI010000115.1:0-265 GCF_042196465.1 Bartonella sp. AD13SXNS | reverse complement strand
CACGATGGATGGCTTTTCCAACGAGGCGAATTTTTTCTATAACACTTTCTCGAGAATAGCTTTCGGGTATAATCACGATAGGGATTGATGTTTTTTTGAGAATTTCAATTGTTGAAGGAGGCCCACTTCCTTCAATGAGCAAGATACCTTCTGGAGCAAAAGACAGAACACCTTCAGGTGAAAGAGCACGCATGTAACCAAGCACAGGAAGCTTGAGAGCTTCTTTGGGATAAACACTTGTACTATCACGGGCAACAAGTTGATC
>NZ_JBHIQI010000114.1:0-581 GCF_042196465.1 Bartonella sp. AD13SXNS | reverse complement strand
ATAAAATCCCCATCTAAGGAGAAAATGGCAGATTTCTTGGCATAAATCAGCCCACTATTACTCAGATCAGCGCTCACATTGAGCGCAACCCCATCACCACTTGAACCAATACTGCCGGCATTGTCCAAAACATCTGCGGTTAAGACAAAAGCACCACCACTTTTGAGAACACCGTCTTCACCATTTAAAACCAGAGCAACTTGCCCCAATGACGGATCATGACTTTTTGCCACAAGCGTAAAACTGTCACTGGCTAAAAGCTGACCGGAATTGGCTAAAGACCCAAGCTTCGCATCAACAACACCGCCCACCATAATACCGGAATTGCTTAAAACATCATGGCTGTTGAGAGTCAGTACCCCGCCTTGCGCTTCCACAAGCCCAGTTTGGGTGAGTGTGCCTGCCTTCAGCGTTACATCATAGGCGCCAACCTCACTTGTCTCGCCCATTGTCAAGATGCCATCACTGGAAAGCTCTATCCGCTTTTTAGAGACAATGCGCCCCGTTTGGCTGAGATTTGTTTGCGCATGCAAAGCAATGGTATCATTGCTTTCTATTGTGCCACTATTGCTTAAATCACC
>NZ_JBHIQI010000113.1:314-585 GCF_042196465.1 Bartonella sp. AD13SXNS | reverse complement strand
CTAACAGCATATTTTGTTGAGAAAAAGCCTCAGTGTTCAAAGCAGGCATCAATTGGTAGTGCGATAAGAGTGCAATCCTAAAATCTTCTGTTTGACAAATAATATCCCCCTTCTCAACAGAACATTCTGTTGAGAAGAAGTATTTGCAGCGCCTTTAAGCAGGTGCTCCATAGGTTGGGATCACGATAGGAGCAAAATCTTGTGTTCCTCGTGTGGTTCCACGTAACGTGAAACAAGTTTTCTTCCTACCGATGATGGTTTTTGCTGCAAC
>NZ_JBHIQI010000113.1:0-257 GCF_042196465.1 Bartonella sp. AD13SXNS | reverse complement strand
ATGACGGCACTTTGCGCTCCCAACAGCACGGCACGGCGCACATTTGGCACTGCTTTGTTTGTTGAACCGGACTCGACACCTTCGGTAACATGTTCAGCCTCACGCAGGACGACACCATTATACATACCAAGCGAGCCGTCATAGAGGGGGTTTTTAAGACGGCTTCCACTGTAGATTGCCTTAGTGATATCGAGCCACTGTCCAGCATCCGTATTGGTGCGCCACTGAGTGACCTGGGTTGGATGCAGATACAGCAC
>NZ_JBHIQI010000112.1:0-593 GCF_042196465.1 Bartonella sp. AD13SXNS | reverse complement strand
ACGTGATCTGGTCGAATAGCTTTTGTGGAACCTGTTGTATAAAATAATTTTAAGCCCTTATGCTTGAAACTCACAATTGCCATTAACGCCCCTTATCGTATACCAACACTATACGATTAATAAAAATAAGAGTCAAGCAAGATACTAGAAAATCTGGTTGCATATTTGGATAAAATGATTGAGAATAAGCTATAAAAAGGTTCGGGATAGACAGAGAAATAAGTTAATAAAATCAACGGAATCAAAACTCCCTAACTTTTATATAACTTATTGATTTTATATAAATATAGCAATCCCACCCCCTCCGCCACAGCACTTTTATGATTGTAGCTTGCCAGCGGGTTTTGTATATTTTGCCACTAGGTTTTGTACCAATTTATTTTTTCTCAAAGAGTTTTAAAGGGTCTTCAAATGCTTTTCAAAGGGTATTTAAAGCTCTCTTTAACGCATTTTTCTGCTCCTATTTTTCCAAATCACTAAAGCATGTAAAGTCGGGTTGAAAGGCAAGGGGAACGATTCCTGTCGGACCATGGCGTTGTTTTGCTATAATAACCTCAGCTTTGCCCTTGGCTTGCTCCATTGCCTCTTGCCAT
>NZ_JBHIQI010000111.1:308-605 GCF_042196465.1 Bartonella sp. AD13SXNS | reverse complement strand
CGTAACGTTATCAATATGCTAAAATCAGAAAAAAGAGCACTAACAATATTTGCCAGCGCATAAAAAAACATCAATCCTGCCAAAACAGTTTTACGTGAGAAAGGAGCTGTTACAACAGCTAAAAGAGGAGCTCCAATCACAACACCCAGTGCATAAGCAGAAATATACTGACCTGCTGTCGGAATATCAACAGATGAGCTTTGCGCCATCTCTGGCTGTAGCCCCATTGCCACAAACTCTGCCGTACCAATCGCAAAACTTCCCACCGCAAGAGCGAAAATTGCCAAACATCGTGTA
>NZ_JBHIQI010000111.1:0-272 GCF_042196465.1 Bartonella sp. AD13SXNS | reverse complement strand
TGTTTATGAGAATTTTTCACTGTCATCATTTCTGTATCGTGATATTTCAATTATAAATATCTGTAAGGTGGCACAAATAAACTCAGAGCCTGTCTTACATCTACATCTAAAAATTTCAACGTATCATTAAAACATCGTCCACAACGAAAAAACAACAGCTTTAGCTTTAAAATGCGTATTTATAAATAGAATTTGTCTTTAAACGATAGAGCAACTACAATCATTTCGTAATGAATACAGAACTTCAATTATGCAAATATTCTTATAAAAAT
>NZ_JBHIQI010000110.1:0-607 GCF_042196465.1 Bartonella sp. AD13SXNS | reverse complement strand
AACATCTGGTCTGTAATCAGCGATTGGAAAATAAACCATTTTAGAAATCCGTTGGAATTATTCGAGTGACGTTATGACGTTTGGACGTCTCTGCACGCAATTCATGCAATTGCTCGTTAAAGTCATTGTAAGCAGCGGCTGCACAATCGGGTTCTTTAAGGATATTCTTGTACAGTTCATATTTTGCACGCGCTTTAATCAAGTCAAACCCATAGATAAACCATGGATGTTCTTCATCAACACTCTTTATCTCTGATAAACGCAATGGAGAGAGAATGAGTTGAATCTGATAGGCTCTATCCGGTGTGGGATAAAGATGTAATTTCCTATCAAAATAACTGTAACAAACCGGCGTCCCTTGCTGCTCTGATGACAACGAAGGCTCTAGAGCAAAAGGACTTCGCCGCTCCAATTCAAGCTTATGATCTTGACCAGAACTCAGATAAACATTTTTGATTTTCACAGCTGTTTCAAGATGGCGGGTATCGCTTGCATCATAAGCACCCTGCCCCGCCCGTGTTTGAAACGTAACATCACGGCTTTCGTTAAAGTAAAAACTTTCCCTCTCACAAAAACGAATAGCAGCAAAAATACTTTCTTGGATTTG
>NZ_JBHIQI010000109.1:0-624 GCF_042196465.1 Bartonella sp. AD13SXNS | reverse complement strand
AAATAATGAGCCATTTGTTTAAAAGAAAATTTTTCAAAATTAGCCTTATGATGAGAAAAAAATATTTTTATAAATTACGATAACCTTTCAAGGGAAATATTTTGAATTCTATTCGGCCCTAAAAAATCTTTGACCAAAACTGGTTCTCCTGTTTTTCTATTATAGGCTTGAACGCTCATCTTTTTTGCTAAAATGCCTCCTCATCATTCTTTTTTGTTTCAACAAACATTTTGCAATTTGTGTGTTTATTTTAATGCAGATATTGTTAACTATGATCTTTTTAAGAGATGGAGAAGAATGCGATTTGCAGAAAGGTCAGCCTTTTTTCTTTTTTATATTTCCACTGTACACCTTGATAAGGCGATAGAGGCTATACCTATTTTAAAACATTGCTCTATTTTTTGCGTACCCGTCTCCTTTAAAATATTTTAAGCGTAGAAATGCTTTTGAGGTCATTTAAACTCTTAATTTTTTGAAAGACTTTATATTGATAAGCTTTTGTGAGAAAGACACTTATACGGTGCTTTCCATGCTTTAAGTCTCTTCAGAGGGTTTTATCGGACTGTTGATTAAGGAATCAATATTGTTTTTTTCTTGTAGGAATGTTTGCAGGTCTTGGTTGGT
>NZ_JBHIQI010000108.1:0-626 GCF_042196465.1 Bartonella sp. AD13SXNS | reverse complement strand
CAGCCATTTTGTTGCAAGGCGACTTCATAAGGAATGGCTTTTAAACAAGCATTATCGTTATCATTGACGGGGGTATTTTCATTGTTGTTTTGTAAATGATTTTCTTTCATAGTTCCCTCTTTTGAGAAAGTAATACATTATTAAAATCGGTTCCTTTTGGAGCTTGCATGATAAAGACCTCAAAGCCTTGGCTATAAGCACGCTTTGCAAGGGTGAAACCTGCTTTACGACCCGCATCATCGCCGTCCATTGCAATTGTCAGACGTCCTTTTATCGGGGGTAAATTCACACGCATCATGCCACTGGTCGAAAGAGACGCCCATAAATTCACGGGCTCTGATAACAAACCAGACAGCAGAGACAGACCGGTTTCAATGCCTTCACAAATAACCAGATGTTTTGGATTGTCTTGGCTTAAATGCACAGCACCGCCCATAACAGAACCCACCACGGCTTTTGCTGGTCTCTGATCTGTTTTGCAGCCATTGGCTTTTAAAAAGGTTCTATGAATGGCAAAGGAACCAGCCCCCTTAACAAGAGCAACCAACGCGGGTAGTGTCCTTGCTAAGGGGTGATGGCATTTATCGTGAAAACGTAAATCAGCAGGCAATTCACATGTGATCCCC
>NZ_JBHIQI010000107.1:325-626 GCF_042196465.1 Bartonella sp. AD13SXNS | reverse complement strand
CATAAAAGAACTTATTTATCGTTTTCTTGATATTGTTTTTTACATCTGTACTGTTTAAGGGAGTGATATTATGAGTTGTTATGCTTTTTGAGGGATAGAGTCCAATTTCTCTGTTCTTTTTGAACATATCAGGTTGCTTGTTGAGTATTTCTATTGGTATTGTTGTCAATGCAGGGGGGAATTGTATCAAAGCTTGCTTTACTTTTCCGGTGATTTCAGAATGATGAGAGTGCAATCAGTGAATTGGAGAAGATGTTGTTTTTGTTGGCTGATTTATCGTCATGATTATAAGCACACCAAG
>NZ_JBHIQI010000107.1:0-283 GCF_042196465.1 Bartonella sp. AD13SXNS | reverse complement strand
TCATAATGACGTGGTACGACAGAAAAGAAGTGTAAAGCTTCTTGAACAGTGCGAAGGTTTTACAATTGTATGAAAGTTCAAGAACTTCACAATAGAGTGCTGTGCAGGGCATATAACAAATACACATCTTTAAAATGCAAGTTTAAAAGACAAGCGGCTATGATGGTTCAATATATTTACCTTGCCGTTTTGCGCATTCATAAAAGAAATCTGTTTTAAGGGCGATACAGAGAGTATGTGAAACACATTATTTTGTTAAGTGAGAAGGAAAAAGGGGAATTTA
>NZ_JBHIQI010000106.1:0-646 GCF_042196465.1 Bartonella sp. AD13SXNS | reverse complement strand
GGCATTTTTGCTGAGCAAATTATTCGCCCAACAGGGCTTGTTGATCCACCAACAGAAGTACGCCCCGCCTCTAACCAAGTCGATGATGTTGTAAACGAAATTCGTAAAACAATTCAAAAAGGCTACCGTACCTTAGTCACTG
This sequence comes from Bartonella sp. AD13SXNS, assembly GCF_042196465.1. Lineage (NCBI taxonomy): Bacteria > Pseudomonadati > Pseudomonadota > Alphaproteobacteria > Hyphomicrobiales > Bartonellaceae > Bartonella > Bartonella sp. AD13SXNS. The sequence continues at coordinate 504 of NZ_JBHIQI010000106.1, read as the reverse complement.
TACTGACCAAACGTATGGCTGAAGATTTGACAGAATATCTTCATGAACAAGGCATTCGGGTACGCTATATGCATTCTGACATTGATACATTAGAGCGTATTGAAATTCTCCGCGATCTGCGGCTTGGTACCTTTGATGTTCTCATCGGTATTAACCTGCTTCGAGAAGGTCTGGATATTCCAGAATGCGGTTTTGTTGCCATTCTAGATGCAGACAAAGAAGGTTTTTTACGCTCTGAAACCTCACTTGTTCAAACAATCGGACGCGCTGCACGCAATGTAGACGGACGCGTTATTCTTTATGCTGATACCATTACTGGCTCTATCGAGAGAGCCTTAAAAGAAACACAACGACGTCGAGAAAAACAGATAGCCTATAATGAAAAACACCATATCACCCCCACCAGTATCAAAAAAAATATCGACGATATTCTCAATTCAGGGGGAGAAAACCACCATACTCCTAAAAAACTTACCAATTTTATCAAGCAAAATAATATGGTTG
>NZ_JBHIQI010000105.1:0-659 GCF_042196465.1 Bartonella sp. AD13SXNS | reverse complement strand
TGTATTAAAGGACACAAGCCATGTGATGATAATGAAGCAGATGCTTTAGCAATTTTACATTTAGTTAAAGAAAGGGAATTGGGGTATGTCCAGTAAATTACCATGGACGAGGCTTTTTGCAGACAAGTGGCTACTTGATCTTGCTTGTTTACCCGCAATTGAAGGCAATGTTTATATGCGATTGCGATTGCAAATGTTGCGTACTAGAGAGCCTCTTGTAAATGATGCGCAAATATTATCTCATTTTACGTGTTGCTCAGTAAAAAGATTTCAGAAGGCGTTAGATTACTTATTTAGATCTGGACACATTATTCTTTCAGAAGATGGTCATTTGTGGTGTTCAGATGTTGAAGAAGAATTAAAAAATTCAGACGAAACTTTAAATAAGTTTGCAGAAAGAGCAGCAAAAGCCGCCAATACTAGAAAACATAAAAACCAAGAAGAATCTTCAAGAGAGCTTCAAGATTCTTTAAGAAGTCTTCAAGATTCTTCAAGATGTCTTGAAGATTCTTTAAGAGGGTACAATAACATTAACAATAACATTAACAATAACAAAAATAAAAATATTATTTTATCAAAAAGAGAAATTGATTTTGAAAATTTAGAAACAAACGATTTTGTTGAAAAGGCAATCGAGTGTGATGATGTTCAATCAGAAC
>NZ_JBHIQI010000104.1:311-673 GCF_042196465.1 Bartonella sp. AD13SXNS | reverse complement strand
ACATTCGTGTGACGAGCTCTAAGGAATATGTGCGTTTTTATGAGCGCGATACATTAGAAAGCCCTTGGCGCGCTGTGACCCTTGATTTGGCGAAGACGTGAGGGGGTAACATGTCTTTAGCTGTCCTTCATATGGGAAGACGGGCGTTAGGTCTTGATGATGAGACTTATCGCGCACTGCTCTATCGCTTGACGGGCAAGCACTCGGCGAAAGATTTGAGTGTTTTAGAGAAGCACTTGGTTATCGATGAAATGAAAGCATTTGGTTTTGAGCCGAATGTGAAGCGTTTAGAGGGCAAATATGCCAAGAAGCTGCAGGCGCTCTGGATTGCAGGATGGAATCTTGGCATTATTCGTGATCGT
>NZ_JBHIQI010000104.1:0-280 GCF_042196465.1 Bartonella sp. AD13SXNS | reverse complement strand
TTTACGTGATAGCGATGATGCATGTAGAGCTATTGAGGCGTTGAAAGGTTGGTTGCAGCGTGAGGGTGGGGTTGACTGGAAAGGGAAAAAGATTCAAGATTCATGGCAGAAAATGCCAGGATATTTGATTTTGTGTGCCCAATGGAAGCGTTTGAATCCCGATGTTGTGTTTGATGTGGAAGCTTTTCATCAAAGTGTTGTGGCGTTAAGTGGTAAAGCTTTGGGGGAGATGAGTGGGGGCGATTTTATGCGCGTTATGAATGTTTGGGGGCGGGTCATC
>NZ_JBHIQI010000103.1:0-676 GCF_042196465.1 Bartonella sp. AD13SXNS | reverse complement strand
AATTACTAGTGATTTTGTTCGCTATCTTAGAGATCCTTTACCACCTGCAACTACAACATTTATTGTAAAAACAAATGATACAGAAGATAAGTTTACATCTTTATTGGTCAATCTTCTACAAAGGAATGGCTATGGTGTAATTTATACAGATCAACCAGAAAAACATAAAAACATGGGTATAAATTTAACCTACAAAGTGATGCCCTTGGATCAAGGTATAGTATTGGTGGCACAATATGGTTTAACTGAAATAACGCGTCATTATGTTCGTTTAAAAACTGGAAATATTGTACCAGCCGCTCCTTTTATTGCTCGTGTAGATGATGGGGGTAAAGGGTGAAAAGTAGTCCTTCTGAATCTCCTGATTTTTTTTCTGTAAAACCCAAAGGACGAGGTGTACGGCGGTTAAACAATATACCTTTTATAGGTGCTATAGGTATCATTTTTTTTGCTCTGCTTGGTATTACATATACTTTTATGTTGCGACAGCAATCTAATAATGTTGTCTTAGAAAACAAAAAAAAATTATTTGTGGATGAAACACCGTTGCCAATTCGTCCAGAGGGTGATGATTATGTTCAAGCAGAATTACCAGAGATCTTACCAGCACAGTCAACCAAACCAATTGAAACTAAGCAGTTGCTAACAAAAGATCCAGAACAAAAGCCGCTCGATG
>NZ_JBHIQI010000102.1:0-692 GCF_042196465.1 Bartonella sp. AD13SXNS | reverse complement strand
TCCTTCTAATTTTTTATTATGATAAACTTATAAGATATTTACAATAAACTGTTCACATATTTTTCCATTAACAATACTAATAAAAAAACAAAAGATCACGATAATTAAATCTGTATTCCAATACAATAGATAATCATCTCATACCTTAGTTTGATGATATTAATACATATAATTTTTAAAGAGGGGAAAAATGAAAAAAATTATTTTAATATGCTTAGCTCTATTGACTATAGGATTGAATATTACAGGTTGTGGTAAAAGTGAAGAGGAAAAACGTAGAGCCCAACAAGAAGAACAAGCGAAAAAGTTTTTTGACGAAGAATTAACCTCTACAGATCGTGATCATGCATTTTAAAAAATGCTAGTATCAATCTCTAACTAAAGAAGTTACTATTTATTTCTCAAAAATAAAACCATAGCTTCTTTAGTTCTTATCTATTACAGATCCTGCTCCAGAAATTGTATTTTCAATATCAGATTGAGGTTTATTATCACTAGAAAATTGGATATCGTTATATTCTGGTGGTGTAGGTGGGGCATTAAGACTAAGGTTTGTGGCATTTTCCATTCCTGGAACACAAAAAGCAGCCATATGTCCAAGACCTTTTAACGTCATATCGGCAGCATCTCTCATTTTTGGAAGACCTGAATTAGATTGGTCTGAAGCAGTCGATTTAGATTGGTCTGAAATA
>NZ_JBHIQI010000101.1:0-710 GCF_042196465.1 Bartonella sp. AD13SXNS | reverse complement strand
ACTAATGTTGTCAGTGATAGCCTTGCGAAGCAGGATGAAAAGACAAAAGTTATCACTATTGGTAAAGAAGTAGAAGGTACAGAACTCAATATCGCAAATAAAGACAAAGGGGACCGGATTCTTTCTGGTGTTAAGGCAGCAACGAAGAATAATGAAGCAGTTAACAAAGAGCAACTTGATCAAAGTTTAGAGAAGCTTTCTAGCAGCCTTCAGTCAGAAGATTCAGCAGTGGTTCTCTATGATAAACAGGCAGATGGTAAAACTGATTATAGCAGTGTAACTTTAGGTAAAGGTAAGGGTGCAGGACCAGTTGCACTTCATAATGTAGCGGATGGTACCATTGGTGAGAGTTCACATGATGCGATTAATGGTAGTCAGATCAACACGATTTCTCAGAATGTAGCTAAATTCCTTGGTGGTGATACGGCATTTAAAGATGGTGCGTTTACAGGACCGACCTACAAGTTATCCAAGGTTGATACAGCTGGTAATATAACAGACGGCTCTTTTGATAATGTTGGTAGTGCATTTACTGGTCTTGATGAGAATATCAAGAATGTGAATGCACGGATTAAAGAAGTTTCTGAAGGAGTAGCGCAGGATTCTTTGAATTGGAGTAATGAAGCCAATGCCTTTGTAGCGCGTCATGAGAAGAAGCAAGAAGAAAAAGGCAGAGCTGTAAGGACACAAGAAAACAGTAGAATTACGTT
>NZ_JBHIQI010000100.1:0-717 GCF_042196465.1 Bartonella sp. AD13SXNS | reverse complement strand
TATTTGTTAAGTCATGTCAAAAGGCTTTATGCGGCGGCGGATAGCTTAGCAACAGAGGGGGCAAAATTAATTGTCGAGCGTTGTGATTGTTTACCCGATGTTTTTACAACAAGGGACATTTATAAACGTGATTGGAAATATTTAACAGACAATCAAACCGTTAAGCAAGCTTTAGAGCTTTTATGTCGTTGTAACTATATTCGTGAAATCTCTGGAGAGAATAACTCCCAAGGCGGTCGACCTACCATACGTTATGAATGGCACCCTTTAGTGAAAAGTCATAAGACATCACACTGAGGCAATTTGGAAATCTTATAAAACATTAAACAATATAACAGTGAACCTTTAAAGCACTCCCCATCATTAGTTTTGGGGGGGTATGGGGGTTTTGGGGGGTCTTTTTACCCCCCCTTTATATATATTTTTTAGTCAAAAATAAAAGTTATTATATTTCAATAAGTTAATCTTTCAAATAAACAACCTATATTAAACATAACACATAAATACAATTTTTAATATATATCTAAGAGGGTTTTGTAGGTGTTTTGGGGGTTTTAAAAACAGACAAAACCTATCTATAAAATAATTCATAAAACCTATCAAAATACTTATTCTGATATTTTAAAGCCCATAGTGAATTTGTCTTGATTAACCATAAAACAAACAGCAAATTTCACTATTTTGCTGATCTGACCCCGTGTCATGGGCTGTTGATAA
>NZ_JBHIQI010000099.1:0-725 GCF_042196465.1 Bartonella sp. AD13SXNS | reverse complement strand
TCCGACTCGGAAGCAGCGGCAGATAAAGCTTCCTCTTGACATGGATAACAACTGCGAAGACGGCGTACAGGACCGCTAAACCCTGTCTGATGCTTGACTTGGCATTGCTGCCCTGTTGAGCGATCAAAATAAGAAGCTTCAATGATGCCGTATTGCGTGCGTGGCTCTAACGTGAATTCCCAGTTAGAACAGTCGTGCTTATGAAGTTTAAGGGCTGGTAAATTATCCCCGCTTAAAAATAAAAACTTATGGTCTTTGATTAAAAAACGCGCCCGCATGCAGTCCGCAAGACGGGTTAAAAAATCAACCGCCGATTGATCTGTACGAATCACATAAGGAAGAGTTTGTTTGATAAATTGTGGACTGACTTTTGCTTGATAGCCATGGCGTTTGGCGAGTGTCTCAACAATCTCACCAACAGTTTTGTGATCAAAATGTTCACTCGCTTGTTCTTTGAGTTCTTTACGCATCGAGGCGCTTTTGCCACAAAGGCGCAAAATCTCTCCATCACTGCCCCCAATACTCACCACCGACTCGACAACAAAACGCCCCATAAAGGCACTGATGCTGTTCTCATAGCCAAAAATCACTTGCAGAGTGCTGTTGCTTGAGGGAACCTCTAAATCATTACCACTATCATCAAACTCTGCTTCAAATGTATCGGCTTCATTGCCGGCATGGTCCGTAATGGTTGCGGTTAAAAGACGCTGGTAAAAAACCTCATG
>NZ_JBHIQI010000098.1:0-728 GCF_042196465.1 Bartonella sp. AD13SXNS | reverse complement strand
TTTGCACAAAGGTAATTATTTCTTATCTGTAGGTACTGTTGCGCGGCATCATATTGCTCTTGAGTAATAACGCCTTGCAAGCAAAGCCGCCCTATGTAAGACCCAGAAAGTGGATTTTTTGCCTCCTGTAGCGTTAAACCGAAGCGCTTTGCACGTATCTCTATTGCCAATTGATCGACGGCTTCACGGGGGTATTTTGCACGTGATATACGACCATTGGCTTCTCTTAGCTGCCCTGCTATTTTAGGGCGTCCCCTTTTGTTTTTTTTCACAACACCGCCTTCTGTTTAAAAAGGAACACTATCATTCATAACGGTATGAGATGTATCAAGAGGCTTGTGAAAGCTTCTGTCATAAGGTGATGACTGCTCTTGATTATCATCATTTTTGCCATCTAAGAGCTTTAAGTCGCCTTTGTACTTAGGCAAAATGACTTCTGTTACAAACCGGTCAATACCGTTTTTATCTTGCCATTTACGCGTTTGAAGCTGTCCCTCGATATAAACTTTGCTGCCCTTATTCAGATACTGGAGAGCTACTTTTGCAAGATGTGGATTAAACACCACAATGGAATGCCATTCTGTTTTGTCTACTTTTTGATTGGTTGCCTTATCTGTATAGCTCTCAGACGTTGCTATACGAAAATTGACCACCTCGATGCCAGATGACATTGTTTTGCTTTCTGGATTAGCACCTAAATAGCCAATTAAAATCACTTTATTAAGCAT
>NZ_JBHIQI010000097.1:0-739 GCF_042196465.1 Bartonella sp. AD13SXNS | reverse complement strand
GACCTCTTTTTGATGTGCTTCAACGAAGGGGTCGTGTGCAACTCTTGTGAACACTTCTTCATTGCTGAGAGGTGGTAGTGTTTCTTGTGGAATGAGTGTTTCTGTTAAATTTTGTACGTTTGATTTTGCAAAGCAGATGGATGCGCCATTTTGTAATGTTTTTACTTGTTCCGGGGTGAGATCATCTTTGGGCGCGACAACGAAAGCATCACCCACCTCTATGACAAAACCTTCTGCTCCTGCACCTCTATAGATGCCATTATAGATTTCACCTTCTTTTGCTGCTACAACAAGACGATTGTTGATTTCTCCAAGTCCAGCGTTTCTCATATTGGAGATGAACTCTTTTAAAAGCTGTGCTTTTTGGGGATGGGTCATATCTTCAAAGAGATGGTGCATCGGTTCTGGATTACTACGCTGCATGGCTTGAATACTGGCTTGGGTTAAGCGCTCATGTGTTATAGCAGAAAAATCAATGTTGTGACCTGCGACTTGTCCAAGTTTTTCCATAAACATTCGTTGTACACGCCCATTGCCTTTTCTAAAAGGATGGGCGTGGTCGAGAAGCATATAAACGTGAGCGGCATTTGCAGCAAATTCTTGGCGCGATAAACCTCGTAAATTGTTCTTTGTATGCAGCATTTTCTCTAATTGTCTCAATTCTTTTTGAATCTGCCCCCCCACGGCAAAAGGAACTTCATGTCCTTTAGGGCGCATGGCTGGCATACGGGCTATAGAG
>NZ_JBHIQI010000096.1:0-739 GCF_042196465.1 Bartonella sp. AD13SXNS | reverse complement strand
TAATAAAATCGGTGAGGATGTAGCTAAGTTTTTAGGTGGAGAAGCATCCTTTAAAGATGGAGCTCTTACACAGCCAACGTATAAATTATCTTACATTGCTAAAGATGGAGTTGTAACAGAGAGTGACTTTCAAGGTGTTGGAACCGCTTTTGCAGGCCTTGATGCAAATATCAAGAATGTGAATGCACGGATTAAAGAGGTTTCCGAAGGAGTAGCACAGGATTCTTTGTTATGGAGCAAGGAAGCCGATGCCTTTGTAGCGCGTCATGAAAAGAGTAAAGAAGAAAAAGGCAAAGCTGTCAGGACACAAGAAAACAGTAGAATTACGTTCCTTGCAAATGGTGAGATTAGCGCTAAATCAACAGATGCTGTAACGGGTAGTCAGCTTTATTCGCTGAACGAACAACTTGCAACCTATTTTGGTGGAGGTGCTGGATATGATAAAGAGGGCAAATGGAAAGCACCGGATTTCAAGATCAAGCAGTTTGGTGAGGATGGTACTTATTTTGACAAGAACTATACGAATGTAGCTGATGCGCTTGCAGGTGTTGGAAGTTCTATCACGAATGTTCAGAACAAATTGACTGAACAGGTTAATAATGTGATTACCAAAGTGGAAAGCGAAAGCTTTGTTCAGCAAGACAAAACAACGCATCGTCTCACTATTGGAGGTGCAGTAGAAGGTAGTGAAATCAACATTGCCAACAGTAAGAAAGAAGACCGGACGCTTTCTGGTGTT
>NZ_JBHIQI010000095.1:0-746 GCF_042196465.1 Bartonella sp. AD13SXNS | reverse complement strand
GTTTGGCTGAGATTTGTTTGCGCATGCAAAGCAATGGTATCATTGCTTTCTATTGTGCCACTATTGCTTAAATCACCATGGCTGGTCAGTTGAAGGTCACCACGCTCAATCTCTATGCGCCCTGCTTGGATCACACTATCAGCAACAATATTGACTGTCCCTTGCGTAGAAATGAGACCATCAACATTCTCAAAACTGCCCACATCAATGCGCAAACCATCCCGGGCTAAAACATGCGCACCTTCATCATGTGTAGCGTTTTGTTGGTCTGAATTTGTCGTTTCAGCGCTTTTATTGACAAAAGACGTTGCAACAATCTTCATCTCACCGGCTAAAGCACTGAGAAGACCAGCCTCATTATTTATATGACCAGCACGTGTCTCTTTCAGCCCACCAATGCTGAGAGCCTCTTCTGCAATCATTCTGCCCTGTGTGTTGGTTAAATCACCATCACTGAATAGATCCATAGATTTTTTGGCGTAAATCAGCCCACTATTGCTGACATTCCCTGCCACATTGAGGGCAACATTCTCACCACTAGAGCCAAGCGCACCGGCATTGTCTAATTGCCCTGCGGTCACAACAAAAACGCCACCACTTTGAAGAACCCCTTCGGATGTATTCTTCAGAAAGGCTTGTTGCGGATCGGCGCCTTCTTGTGTGCTTACTATCAAATGCAAATCATCGGTTGCAATAAACGTCCCTTGATTGGTAAATGCACCAATATGAGCATCGACACTCTCACC
>NZ_JBHIQI010000094.1:525-755 GCF_042196465.1 Bartonella sp. AD13SXNS | reverse complement strand
GATTGGTGCTAAAGCAGCATGCACAGAAATTAATATCGCCAATAAGGACAAAGGGGATAGAGTACTTTCCGGTGTGAAAGCAGCAACACAAAATAATGAAGCTGTTAACAAGGAACAGCTTGATGAAAGTTTGGAGAAGCTTTCTAACAATCTTCAGTCTGATGAGTCTGCTGTTGTTCATTATGATAAACAAAAGGATGGTCAAATTGATTATGCGAGTGTAACTTTGG
>NZ_JBHIQI010000094.1:0-515 GCF_042196465.1 Bartonella sp. AD13SXNS | reverse complement strand
AAGGACAAGGCTTCCGTTGCAGTTCATAATGTGAAAGATGGTGCCATTGATGAGCAATCACATGATGCGATCAATGGTGGGCAGATTAATAAAATATTTCAGAGTGTAGTCAAAGTCTTGGGTGGTGGTGCAAAATTTATTAGTGATATATTTACAGGGCCAACCTATAAACTTTCTAAGGTTTCTAAAGAGGGGCATGTAGAAGAGGGTACCTTTAACGATGTTGAAGCAGCTTTTACTGGGCTTAATGAGAATATCAAGAATGTGAATGATCGGATTAAGCAAGTTTCCCAAGGTGTTGCACAGGATTCTTTGTTGTGGAGCACAGCTGATAAGGCTTTTATAGCGCAGCATGGAGAGGGAAAAACCAATAGCAAAATTAAGTTTCTTGCCAATGGAGATATTTCTGAAGACTCAACAGAAGCCGTTAATGGTTCTCAGCTTTATTCTGTAAGCAATGCGCTTTCTACTTATTTAGGTGGTGGTGTTAAATATGAGAATGGTAAATGGACTGC
>NZ_JBHIQI010000093.1:0-763 GCF_042196465.1 Bartonella sp. AD13SXNS | reverse complement strand
CGCTTTTCCATAAACCCTAGCATGATCAAAAATATGAGAACCTTCGTATACGCAAGAAGACCCTGATACTTTTGCATTGCCATAAACAAAGCCCCTCACATAAGCACTATGCCAAACCTTGGCATTGTCATAAATTTTTGCCTCTATACTAATAAAAGCTTTTCCATAAACCACGGCATTATCACAAACTTGACCACAAACTTTAGCATTGCCATAAACCTTGGCATTGCCATTAACCACACACTTGCCATAAACCCACCCCTTGCCACGAATCCACATGGTACCACTAATACTAGCATTATCAAAAATCTTAGCATTGCCATAAACATGGGTATCACGACCATAAACCTTGGCTTTATCACTCACTATAACGTTACCATAAACTTTAGCATTTTGAGCAACAACGGCTTCATTACGTATTTTAGCATTTTCACTCACAACGGCATCATATGCTGCAATTGCATCGTCATAAACCCAGCAATTGCCATCATGGGAAAGGTTATCCTCCTTTTCAATAAAACCACCGAGGTCCCCAGCTTTTACATCATCAAAATCCCTTAATGCACGAATACGATAAAAGTATCTAGGTTGACCGGTTTCTGCATCTTTAACTTCTTTGATTTCGTCTATAATTTCATATTTTTTGGATACATTTTTAGTGGTCATAGGTAGCTCCTAATCTAATATTTAAACAATTTTTTGAATGAAAGAATTTTAAAGAGGGGCGCCCCCGCCGCGCCCGCGCCGTTATTTACGCTGCTTT
>NZ_JBHIQI010000092.1:0-765 GCF_042196465.1 Bartonella sp. AD13SXNS | reverse complement strand
ATCATCTTTAAGCCTTGATACGTCTCTATCATCTCATGAAGAAGCTGTTGTTCTGTTTCTGTAAGATCTTTATCTTTGGTGCTTCGTTTCTTGACCATCTTTCCAACCACATAAATGGGCTCCCTGCTTGTTATGCTTCAAAATATCTCTTGCAAGGTTGGAACTGATGACCTCAACATCCTGATTATCCAAATAAATGGGCAACCAACCACCACAAGAAACAAACCTATTTGCCGCGCACCCAACGAGAAAGTTCAGAGCGCACACCAGCATCACTTTTTCGATTAACTTCATTTTCCACCTCAAGACGGGTTGTTGCTGTCTTTAAAGCATGCTCTGTTTGCTTTTGCCGTTCGCTTTGCTTGCCAAGGTGAAACGCCTTGGCTAAAGCCATAAAAAAAACGGCTAAAGCCGCTAACAGAAGAGACAGATTTCTTTTGAACCAAAAAATCACAAGCGCTGCTCCCGAAAACGCTTGGCTACAATCACCAGACCTGTACAAGCGGCTAAAACCATAATCCCTGCTAACGCCCACTGTATCGGTCCATTGCCAACCAACAAGCCTCCAAACCCAGAACAAGACCCTATAATCGGCGCGAGTGCTTCTATCTTGAAAAGACCACTTGCCTCTTTCGTTTCTACTCTTTGATAGTTTGAAGAAACATAAGACCCTTTCGCCCACAAACCTGCTTCCGCTGCTCGACGGTTGGCTAAACCAGCAAGAAGCTTTCCACCTACCTTATTCCATTTCTGTAATTCAACGGG
>NZ_JBHIQI010000091.1:0-768 GCF_042196465.1 Bartonella sp. AD13SXNS | reverse complement strand
TAAAGGAAATAGCAAATTTTACAACTTAATCGCGATAACAGAAAAACGTTCCGGAGCAATTTTATTTCAGCGTCTTGAATCTTTCATAGGATATTCATTGCGTTTTGAATGTGAAATGCGCTCTTTCGATATTTGGTGCGTGATGACATTTGTGGCTTTTCATGTTCATCATTTTTCTTGCATTATGATGTTGTCTTGTAGAGTTTTGGTTATTCCCATGGGGTGTTATGAAAATGACTGTGCGCCGTTGGGTTTGTGACTGAGAACCCGGTGTATGTATGATAAGGATCATTGCCATCTTTAGATGAAAGGTAACGAGGTGATACCCGACCTGTGTGGGCATTATATTGAATATGGCACCAATTTCCTTTACAGGTTTGCACAAATACCAATTCTCCGGCATGGATTAAACCACGAAGGGCGTGCGTTGTACTCGGTCCTGTTCTCAAATTAAGATTTCTTGTGACAACAGCATCCGCGGCTCCGGATACGGTTGTGGCTAAAAAGAGAGGGCCAAACACAAAAAAAACTACGAACTTTTTCATTTTTCTGCAGAGGCTTCCTTTAGAGATTTCCTTTCCTTCCCTCTTTATAAAAGCTAAGTTCTGATAAAACAGCAAGACATACAATTACTTCTTCTGAAGGATTTTGAATGGTGAGGGCGAAATTTGATCTTTTAGACGCCTAAATTATGTGATGGCTTCAATATAAAAGTGGTGAATGCTTTATCCTCTTTTTTATTTTTGTATGGAAAACAGGGATGCTGTA
>NZ_JBHIQI010000090.1:0-771 GCF_042196465.1 Bartonella sp. AD13SXNS | reverse complement strand
ACAGTTTCCCAAATGAAAGCGCTTTTTGGCTGGTCAGAAGACAAAATGGCATCTCTTTATACCAAAACAGCCGATAGAAAACGCCTTGCAATAGAAGCCATTAAAAAACTTCAAAAAGGTTAGAGCAACGGGCGGCAACTAAAAAAAACTAAAGCCCCGTCAAAATTATAAACGAAATCAAAGCGACGTTTGAGGTGCATCAGAAACCAGAGGAGAAATAGGTGGTTGTGTCTGTTGCATTGTTTGCCATAAATTATAATTCGTTTGCATATCCAACCAAAATTTTGCTTTACTAAAACCAGCTAGTTCTAATTTAATTGCAAGCTCGGTACTCATAGAGGCATGACCGTTAATCACTCTTGATAGAGAAGCTCTTGTCATATGGAGATGATCAGCTAACTTTTGTATTGTTATCCCCATTTCGTCTAAGAAAGCTACTTTTAAAACTTCGCCCGGATGTGCGGGGTTATGCATCATTTGTTTTCGTTCCTTTCATCAATGGTAATCTTGATAATCAACAAGCTCCACATCTGTTCCTATAAAGCGAAAAGTAACACGCCAATTTCCATTCACCCATATAGAATAGTATCCTGTAAGTTCACCTTTAAGAGGATGCATTTTAAAGGCAGGTGCTTTCAACATTTCGGGCGTCGTAGCACTTGTTAAAGCCGTCAAGATGACGCGTAATTTCTTTACGTGATCTGGTCGAATAGCTTTTGTGGAACCTGTTGTATAAAATAATTTTAAGCCCTTATGCTTGAAACTCACAAT
>NZ_JBHIQI010000089.1:0-778 GCF_042196465.1 Bartonella sp. AD13SXNS | reverse complement strand
CGCAACACCGCAGCAGCCCACCAGGCTGTAGCACCGATAGACGCCACACCGCTTGAGGCAGCCGTGCATAATCGCTTAGACATGATCAATGATTTATCCGATGAAGGATTTGGTTACCTTGATAAAATTTATCAAATCTCATATGTCAAAAAACATCCCACAGGAGAGGTTGTACACGATGCAAATGGCAATGTCCTCTATGCAACAGATAAAAATGGAAACTATATAAAAGATAGCTATGGAAGAAAAATACCTCTATATCGCTATTTAAAACCAGAGGAAGAAAATCATTTACAAAAAGGCTCTGATGGCGAGGTTCATATGTTTTATAATGGTATTTTTACCTCCCCCGATGATGCCGCGCGTTATGCTGTTCAGTTTGCTGATAATGAGCATGATCCCCTTTATTTTACATACTTCCCCAAAGCTAAAGACTGGGAAGTGGAGGTAGGAATAGCGGTTTTTCAGAAGATTCTGGAAGGTAAACTTTTTTTTGGATTAACCAATTCGACCAAGAAGTTTCAGAATACAATGTCTCTCTATGGCAATGACGGATTACATATTAATGGGCACAGCCGTGGTAGTATGACGGTAGGTAACGGAATGCATGATTTTGAAAAGCGTGGTATTCACGGTATAGCAGGCAACACGAGTATCAATCTTTTTGGTCCTGCTTATAATGCTCAATCGATGGCAAATACACTTGATTATTTAAGTGATGGCAAGCAAACCTCTGTCGGCTTGGAAAACCACGCATATGACTTTGTTGGTGTAAAGT
>NZ_JBHIQI010000088.1:0-794 GCF_042196465.1 Bartonella sp. AD13SXNS | reverse complement strand
AGAAAATATTTTAGGGATGAATGATGCGTGGGATTTTGGTTATCAACGCAGTCAAACAGATTATTGGGGTGGAAGCAAGCAAGAGGGCCACAGCAATAACATTTCTGTTGGTGTGAGTATTCCTTATGGCTATTGGACCTTTGGTTTGAATGGCACTGTTTATAATTACCAAAGCATTATCCATGGCAATTTTACAGATATTGAGACGACGGGGGATTCCAGTGAGTTACACGCCAGTACCAGTAGGGTTCTTCACCGTGATGGTCTTTCGCTGACAACGCTCAATGTGGGTCTTTCTTATAAAAGAACCAACAATTACCTTCTTGGCAATAAGATAGAGGTGGGAAGCCGTCAATATAGCGTAGCCAATTTTGGCATTTCGCATTCTCGTCAGATGTTAGGGGGGACTTGGACTTTTGATGCCAGTTATTTGCAAGGATTAGGCTTGTTTCATTCTGTAAAAAAACATGCCCCAGGAGCAGGTGATGCGGAGCCTCAATTTGCCAAATTTACTGGTACGATCAGTGTTATGACGCCCTTTAAGGTGGGTGAGTGGAATTTTCTCTTACGCCATCTTTTGAGTGGGCAATATTCCCCAGCTAATTTATTGGGCGCAGAGCAGCTTTCGTTGGGGGGATCTTCCAATGTTCGTGGAACACGGGAGAGTTTGATTTTTGGCAATAACGGTTTTTTTATCCGTAATGATTTGTTGTTGCGTACCATTCCGTGGCGCAACAACGGGGTTGTTCAAAAGACTTTGGGAGAGCTACGCCCTTATGTTGGTTTGGATTATG
>NZ_JBHIQI010000087.1:350-818 GCF_042196465.1 Bartonella sp. AD13SXNS | reverse complement strand
TATTGTTGATGAAAACACAAAATATTGTGATTTTTATATTAGTGATTTGATGGATACAGAAGATCCCGTCTCACTGTATTTCATTACAACGCCGCGTAATTTAGATAGAATGAGACCATTAGCACGATTGCTATTGACCCAAATGGTTCTTTCTCTTTCAGATCGCATGGAATTTGATGATGGAAGATCCAAAACCAATCACAAACATCGTTTGCTTTTAATGCTTGATGAATTTCCAACTTTGGGAAAATTGGAAATTTTTGAAAAGGCTCTTGCCTACATTGCTGGGTACGGGCTTAAAGCTTATATCATCACTCAAGATGTGCAACAGCTCTACAAAGCTTACACCACAAATGAAAGTATTATTTCAAATTGTCATATTCGTATTGCTTACGCTCCTAATAAAGTCGAAACAGCCGAATGGATGAGTAAAATGGCGGGAGAGACGACGGTTGTTCGCGAAAAGAT
>NZ_JBHIQI010000087.1:0-340 GCF_042196465.1 Bartonella sp. AD13SXNS | reverse complement strand
CCACTTCTGGAAAACGTTTTGGTATGGCACTTGAACAGGTTTCAACGTCTTATGAAGAAACACGCCGCCCATTGATGACGCCCGATGAAATCATGCGCCTGCCTGGAGCAAAAAAAGATAATTCTGGGAATATTGTTGAACGTGGGGAAATGCTTATTTTTGTAGCTGGAAATAGCGTCATTAGAGGAACACAAATTCTTTATTTTTTAGATCCAGTTTTTTCAGAAAGGTCAAAAATTTCTCCTCCTGCTACAGATCGTTTGCATGAGAGAAATAAAAGCAAAGAAGATAAGAAAGGCTTTGTTCTCTCATGAAAAAAGCTATGGCCATTCTTACTTTA
>NZ_JBHIQI010000086.1:0-822 GCF_042196465.1 Bartonella sp. AD13SXNS | reverse complement strand
CAACACCGCTACAGCCCACCAAGCAGTAGAACAGCTAGATGTCGCACCGCTTGAGGGAGCAGTGCATAATCGCGTAGGTATGATCAATGATTTATCGGATGAAGGATTTAATATCTTTGAACAGGGCATTGTAAACATGTTTATCAAAGAGCATTATCTGGCTACCGTGGATCACGATGAAAATGGCAATGTGATCTATGCAAAAGATGAAAATGGAAATCCTATAAGAGACAGTCATGGAAACCCGCAGCCGCAATATCATTATTTAACGCCTGAAGAACAACAGAATTTACAAAAAGGTTCTGATGGCAAGGTTCATGTTTTCCTCAATGGTATTCTTACAACACCAGATGACGCAGCCCATAATGCGGTTCAGTTGGCTGATAACAAGAATGATCCGCACTATTTTCTGATGTTCCCTCATAGCGATTCGCGCTTGGTAGATTTGTTCATTGCAGGGTATCAGTATTTTCTAGAAGGTAAGTTGGGTATTTTGACCAATTCGACGAAGAAGTACCAGAATCTGTTGTATAGCCTTGGCAATATAGGATTGCATACTGATGCGCATAGCCGCGGCAGTATGACAGCGGGCAATGGATCGCATGATTTAGAAAAGCATGGTGTTCATGGTATAGCAAAGAAAACAACGATTAATTTCTTTGGACCAGCTTATAATACTCAAAACATGGCAGATACGTTATATATCTTAAGTGATGGAAAGCAGGATTACGTAAACTTGGAAAATCATAAAAATGACTTTGTTGGTACAAAGATTGGCAAAAATCCTTACACTTTTGAGCAAATACCTCCTGGAAGTGGTCC
>NZ_JBHIQI010000085.1:0-839 GCF_042196465.1 Bartonella sp. AD13SXNS | reverse complement strand
TTGATAATCCCATCTAATCGATCATCACTAATCAGTGGTTTGGAACCGTCAAAATCGGTGTTTTTAACACCAGCCAAACCTTTCTCGCCAGAGCTTAAGCCAACTTGCTCAACCCCCTCACGCACCGCATGATTGTCAATATAGCCTGTCAACTTGGCATCAAGCGTGCCACCAGCTTCAATCGTGCCGTAAACAGCATCATAAGTGCGTTTGAGTGTTTGGGTAAAAGTAGGACCATCCCATTCTTCTGCACCGTTTATACATGCTGGATTTGTGATACTACATTGCTTATGTCTGTAGCGCGTTTCCGTTACAATCTTAGTTGTTTCGATTAAATCGCGCCCCTCATTGAGCAGCGTATCGCCATGCATCTCAATGTTGCCATTGGCAGCAATCAAGCTATAGCTATTGCGGATATCACCGGCATTAATTGTCAGATGATGTCCTACTAAAATCTGTGCAGCATTATTGGTAAAATGAGGCTGCTGACGAATGATCGTGGTGTCGATATTTTCCTTGATACGTAAATGATCAATATTTTCGACATCTTTCCATTCTCCTCGCACGTAACTGTGAGAAATCACTTTATCGCTAACTTCAACCCCACCTTCGCGCATGTTGGTAAGCGCTGAGACATCGAAGATCATATCGCCTGACACGGCTTCTAAAAGACCCGAGCTGTTGATCACATGACCAGCCCGCTCTCCACTTAAACCACGGATGATGAGATTGTCTTCAGCAATGACATCGGCAAACTTATTGATAAAATCCCCATCTAAGGAGAAAATGGCAGATTTCTTGGCATAAATCAGCCCACTATTACTCAGATCAGCGCTCAC
>NZ_JBHIQI010000084.1:0-845 GCF_042196465.1 Bartonella sp. AD13SXNS | reverse complement strand
TTGATAATCCCATCTAATCGATCATCACTAATCAGTGGTTTGGAACCGTCAAAATCGGTGTTTTTAACACCAGCCAACCCCTTATCGCCAGAGCTTAAGCCAACTTGCTCAACCCCCTCACGCACCGCATGATTATCAATATAGCCTGTCAACTTGGCATCAAGCGTGCCACCAGCTTCAATCGTGCCGTAAACAGTATCATAAGTGCGGGCGGTTGTTTGGGTAAAAGTAGGACCATCCCATTCTTTTGCATCGTGCGCTATACATCCTGGATTTGTGATACTACATTGCTTATATCTGTAGCGTGTTTTAGTCACAATCTTGGTTGTTTCGATTAAATCGCGCCCCTCATTGAGCAGCGTATCACCCTGCATCTCAATGTTGCCATTAGCAGCAATCAAACTATAACTATTGCGGATATCACCGGCATGAACCGTGAAATGGCGCCCTACCAAAATCTGGGCAGCATTATTGATAAAATGAGGCTGCTGACGAATGATCGTGGTGTCGATATTTTTCTTGATCTTTGTGTGTTTATCAACATTTGGGATTTTTTCCCATTCTCCTCGCACGTAACTGTGACCAACCACTTTATCGCTAACTTCAACTCCACCTTCACGCATGTTGGTAAGCGCTGAGACATCGAAGGTCATATCGCCTGACACGGCTTCTAAAAGACCCGAGCTGTTGATCACATGACCAGCCCGCTCTCCACTTAAGCCACGGATGATGAGATTGTCTTCAGCAATGACATCGGCAAACTTATTAATAAAATCCCCATCTAAGGAGAAAATGGCAGATTTCTTGGCATAAATCAGCCCACTATTACTCAGATCAGCGCTCAC
>NZ_JBHIQI010000083.1:0-856 GCF_042196465.1 Bartonella sp. AD13SXNS | reverse complement strand
AGTAAGGTCATTAAATACGATTTGCTACACTTTGTCAACATAAAAATAACACATATTGATAATTTCAAAGGGAATCGATATGAAGCAAAGATGCAACAATGAAAAACAATGGATAAACTATGTCTAAACGCTTCATTTTAATAGGTGTAGTCATTATCGGAATATTAGCTTTTAGCTTTTATATCTTAAACAACCAAGGGACAACACCATGTGATAAGCTAGTAAATAAATTAGGAAATGTTTATAGGAACATATTTCAAAAAAGCGATATTCCTTTATATATGAAGTCGGAAAATGGAGAATGTTATCGCTTTGATGTTGTTGATAAAAAAATAAGCCATTTTAATAAAAAGATAAAGGAATGGTTCATAATAGGCTTTATAATAATCACCATCATGTCTCTTCCGATTAACATACTCTGGCGATTTAGATTAAAGATTCCGGCGTTTTTATTTACAATAATGACCGCCTTAGCTGTTATTGCAATACCATATATATATGGGTGGTAGTATCTCTTTCAAATCTACTTTTTTGAAAAATGCTTCTGAAGCGCATTAAGAGCAATCCGTAATGAATTCACAAGGTGGGGTAGCATTTGATCTTCTATAACGAGGTACTGTAGTGCTGCATAAAGATTATACTGTCTATAAAGGCATTGTGCTTCTTTTAGTGCCTCTTGCGTGTTTATAAACTGCTCTGTTGCAAATTCTACCCATTTGTCTCTTGCCTTATCATCAGATGATGACGGCATTTCGTCATAAATTGCATTAGGCAAGCCCTTTGCACAAAGGTAATTATTTCTTATCTGTAGGTACTGTTGCGCGGCATCATATTGCTCTTGAGTAATAACGCCTTG
>NZ_JBHIQI010000082.1:0-874 GCF_042196465.1 Bartonella sp. AD13SXNS | reverse complement strand
GTTTATGGTGATGCCATGGTTTATGGTGATGCGCATATTTATGGCGATAACGTCATGTCCACTGGAGAAAAATCATGGTGAAAAAATACGAATTAACTGATGAAACAATTGAGTTTGATGGAAAAACTCTTCACCGTATTCATGCTTTAAGGGATTTTGATGATGTCAAAAAAGGAGATCTTGGTGGCTTTATTGAAAAGGAATATAACTTAGGTCATAAAGGCAATTGCTGGGTCTATGATGATGCCAAGGTGCTTGAAAGCGCTACCATTTTTCATAATGCCAAGATATTTGATGGCGCCTGTATTAGTGGAAATGCTTCAGTTTATTCTGATGCACAAGTTTACAGTCGTGCTGTTGTTTTTGGTAATGCCAACGTTTCTGGTAGTGCACATGTTTTTGGTGATGCTGTTGTTCGCGACAAATCTCATGTTTACGGTGATGCAGAAGTTTACAATAGCGCACTCATTTATGGTGATGCAAAAGTTTTTGAGAATGCACGAATAAAGAATAGTGCCAATGTTTACGACAATGCTCGTGTATATGGGAACGCAATAATTTGTGGTCCTGCTCTCATTTATAACAATGCTAAAGTTTATGGTGATGTCATTATATCATGCTCCAATTTCACGTATGAGGATGATATTAATTATGGAAATGTTGAGATTTTTGGAGATGCAAAAGTTTATGATAGTGCTCGCATTTATGACGCAGTCAAGATCTTTAGAAATGCCGAAATTCGTGGATTAGCTAATATTCGCGGAAACACGAGAATTCCTCAAGACATAAAAATTTAACAACCAACCAGCCTTTTAACACAAGCGTGATTCACGCCACGGGAAAACTGTACGCAAATAAAGGAAAAAAACATGAC
>NZ_JBHIQI010000081.1:0-876 GCF_042196465.1 Bartonella sp. AD13SXNS | reverse complement strand
TCACAGGCTTATGATATAGACAGTGAACTAGAAAAAGCACTTGATATTCAATTAGGTAATTATCAAAATGAAAAAAAGTGAAAAAAATAAAAAATACGTATTGACTTTAAAGAAAAGGTCGTTTAATAAGGTTGGCAAGTGCTCAAAACACTGTAATACGAGCGGATAGGTTACGAAACGACCTCTTCCCATGTTTCTAAAATATACTGGCTTTCTTTTGTGCTCTTATTGGCATATAACGATTTTGCCGGGTGTGGTTATACTATACAATACCCTTCATAGGGGAAAGTGTAACGACGGTCTCGTATCCGTGTTTTGAGCGCCCGGCGCCCTTATAGGGTTGTCAATCAAAATGTTAAAATACGAGGTAATTATTATGAACGCTACAGTTACAAATCAAGAAACTTTTCCAAAATATGAACTTACTAATGAAAACCGCGTTGTTAACGGTGTGACTTTACACCGCATTAAAGCTTTAAGAGATTTTGATGATGTTAAGGCGGGGGATTTAGGTGGCTTTATTAAAGATGAGAGTGATCTGTCTCATAAAGGCAATTGCTGGGTTTATGATGATGCTATGGTTATCCAAGCAAGCGTTTCCGAAAATGCCAAAATACGCAATAATGCTTGTGTTGTGAATTATGCTAAAGTTTATGGTAATGCTGTGATTAGTGATAAGGCATGGGTTTTGAGTGATAAGGCACATGTTTATGACAATGCAGTCATTAATGGCAATGCAAAAATTGGTGGCTATGTTTTTGGCAATGCCGTTGTGAGTGATAATGCCGTTATTACTGAAGGGGCTCTTATTTACGATAATGCCCGTGTATATGAAAATGCTCATGTGAGTGGGCTTGTGTTTAATGATGCCCATGT
>NZ_JBHIQI010000080.1:0-882 GCF_042196465.1 Bartonella sp. AD13SXNS | reverse complement strand
AGCGGTCCTGTACGCCGTCTTCGCAGTTGTTATCCATGTCAAGAGGAAGCTTTATCTGCCGCTGCTTCCGAGTCGGATCGCTTATGTCGTGCTGTAGGCAGTGGCTCTTTGTCTCTTGAGGGACGCCCTGAAATCATGGCGGATCAACCTCTCATCCTTCAAGGGTTTCGTGGGCAAATCAATGGACCATGGAAAGCCGCTACCGTCACACATCGTTATGAAAAACAAAGCGGATACACAACAGAAATCACCTTTGAGGCACCAAACAAGGGAAAAGAAAGCAATGAGAACATTGAACATGCTAAAAACAGAAAATCCAAGAGATAATTTTGCTTCTTCTTTTCGTCAACTTCCCCATAATATTGAAGCGGAACAGGCATTACTTGGAGCAATCCTGATTAATAATAATGCACTCGATCGCGTTTCAGACTTTCTCAAAGCAGAACATTTTTTTGAAACGCTACATCAAAAGATCTTTGAGATTGTCTTACAAATTATTCAAAAGGGCCATTTTGCAAACCCCATTACAATTAAGCCCTATATCCAAATGGAAGAAAAAATTGGAGATATTACTGTATACCAGTATGTTGTTCGCTTAGCCACAGAGGCAGTCACTATTATTAACGCTGAAGATTATGGACGTGTCATTTACGATCTTTTTATCCGCCGGTCTTTGATTAATCTTGGCAATGAAGTTGCCAATACAACCTTTGATGCGCCTGTCGAACTTACACCTTCCCAACAAATTGAAACAATTGAAAATCAATTATTTGAGTTAGCCGAAAAAGGAAAATATGGAGGTGGGTTTGAAAACTTTGATACAGCCATTGCAAAAGCACTTAACATGGCAAGCGCTGCGAAAAAGCGTTCCTCACAGCTTTC
>NZ_JBHIQI010000079.1:0-951 GCF_042196465.1 Bartonella sp. AD13SXNS | reverse complement strand
ATAGGCTGTTTACGTTTTTTTAAAAACATCTGGTTTAATATCCCCTATCTAAATCCATAACTTTACCAATGGGTTTATTTGCATCAAAATGGACTGTACAGAAGCGTTTTTAATTTCAATGTGTTTTTATCACAAAATCTTTAAATCGCTCTGTACGGTGCCTTTCTGTCGATTTAAACGCATGTCTAAACCAATATGAATACCAAACTTCACTAATTTGCTGTTTTTTTCAATGCTTTTGAATACGATTTCATTATCTAGCAAATAAACTAATAGCCTCTCTACTCCTGATGCATTCTGATCCATACGTGTCTTTAAGCGTAAATCGCTGTTAGGGGTATGCTAAATCTTTCTGACAGTCTGTTTGAAAAGATGTTTGACGGTGGTTTATAACATGCGCTTTCATATAGTTTTTTCACTTCTGATTTTACGTGTTTCTTAGTTACCAATCCATATTTTGGATGCGTAATCCAATTATCCCAAGCGCTTTGCCAATCGCGTTCATTTGCATTTCGACATGGATTGGTTTTTGAAAAGCGTACAAATTTTTCAAATTCTGATAAGGCTTCATCATGCGTTAATCCTTGTTCAATTGCGTATTGAAAATCAGGTTTGAAATCTTCTAGTATTCTTTTAACTTCTTGTTTTTCCCTTATTTCCTTGGTTTCTTCAAAAAAGTTTGCTTTCTCTGGAAAATAAGCAGGCATTATCTTATCAACGATTTCTGAAAGTTGTTTACCAACCTTTTTACCTTTTCGTGAAGGCAATTTCTCAATCATCGCTTCGTCAATTTGCCATCGGTTGTTAACTTCGTTTGAAAGATTAATATTTTGCTCGTGAATGATTGGTTGTTTGGTTTCTATCGTTTTGATTTGTTCTGATTGAACATCATCACACTCGATTGCCTTTTCAACAAAATCGTTTGTTTCTAAATTTTCAAAATCAATTTCT
>NZ_JBHIQI010000078.1:0-973 GCF_042196465.1 Bartonella sp. AD13SXNS | reverse complement strand
ACGCTTGTTAGCTTTAACAAAACTCGTTTTTTACATTTACGAGTATTGGTTTTCAAAACAATCTCTCATAAGACAAAAGCAGCGTTTTTTTTACAAAAGTAAGGATCATAAGCTTATAATTGCTTATAAACATCTGTTTCAAACGTTAAACAGTATTTAGAAAGGCTTTCATAAGTTTCTTTTAAACATAACTTTTTTGCAAATTAATCGCTCTATATTTGGCTAGCAAAATTAAGTAAAATCTCATGCCTTATAATGTTACAACGGTTTCGTATTTTTAAACTATAACTTTTAAAACGTTTTTTAGTACCATATCTAAGGTAAAATAATATTTTACTGCTATGGTATTACCCGCCTCCATTTTTTTGTGGAAGCGAATAATTCCGTTCTTAAAAACTAGTCTGCAATCTATTCATTAAAAGGCTTTTCATTTCATAAGATATAAAATAGCTCTTTATCGTTTTTTTAACTTTTAGTAAGCGTTTTAAAAGCGATTTTATCCTTAATCCTTTTATGCAATTTTTTAAATTAAACCTATAAGCTTATGACAGGTTCAAACAGTTAATTTCTTTAATGCCATTTTAGAGGTTTTTCCCAATTTGGGGGAAAATTATATGATCTGTATTTTCTATAAATGCGTATCTTTTGGTACAATTTACCTTATAACAGTTTCAAACGATTATCCTCTAATAGGTAATAAGATATTGCTATAGCATTTTTAGATTTTACGCTTCTTAATTTTGGGGAACAATAATTTTGGTCTTTATACGATTAAACAAACCAATCTTTAAAACAAGATGTGATCTTTAAACGTATGCGGTTTATGTTATCGATAATTTCAAACGACTAAATTTTAAAACAATGTGATTTGTGCTGTGATAAAAACGTATCATAAGATTTATGAACTGTTATGAATGATATCTGCTTTTCATTTCATTTGAACGTTTACATGCGTTATAATATTTACATCATG
>NZ_JBHIQI010000077.1:0-991 GCF_042196465.1 Bartonella sp. AD13SXNS | reverse complement strand
AGAATGGGATTGTTTTGCGCTTTATGGCGACGAGCAGGAATGTTGGAGCAACCACAGTCTCCCTTAATTCTTTAGATGGCAAGCCGGTTTATAAAGCAACAGAATTAGGGGTTGGTCCTTTATCAGGGGGCGAACTCCAAGAAGGGTGCATTTATACATTGGTTTATAATGGAGATCATTGGCATCTCGTTAATCCTACCCCACTCCCTTTAGAAGAAGAAGAAAGCAGTCTTTATCCTACGGGTTTTATAGGAACGTTTGGCATGCGCGGGATTCCAAAGGATTGGTTAATTTGCGATGGGAAGGCTTATTTGCGTCGTGATTATGGTGATTTATTTGCAACGATAGGCACGGTTTGGGGCGAGGGGGATGGCACCACGACATTTAATGTTCCAGATTTACGAGGGATGTTTTTACGGGGATTTGATGGTGGCAGTAATCGAGACCCCAATCGTCGATTTGGAAGTATTCAAACAGATTCAATCCAGTCTCACCAGCATGAAGGTCAGGCTCTTTCGATGCCTCATTTTACTAGTAATGAAGACTTTTGGGATGGGAATACAACGGATGTGTTGGGCTATCGTCTAGGCTTGTTTGGAGGGGGGGCACTCGCGAATTTTATGGGTATAGAGCGTGAGAATTTAGGGGGCTACATTGTCTCGTCCTATTCCTTTGATGAGAATCAAGAAGTTGTTTTGGAAAGCACAGGGGAAGGCGAAACGCGCCCCGTGAATGTGAGTGTTTTGTTTGCGATCAAGACATGAGGTTTAAATGTCAACGATTTATGATTGGTCTTTCAATGCCTCTAAGAATGCATATTGTGATGCTTTAATTGATTGGTCAGAAGGGCAGCGTCCAAGCAGCGTGAATAACAGCGCCCGTGGTATGATGCAACGTGTGCGTGAATATTTATCGGATACCAGTGGTGTGATTGAAAGCACTTTTACGGTTGATGCTGAACATCAGACAACGGTGATAAGGCTTCAAAGTC
>NZ_JBHIQI010000076.1:0-997 GCF_042196465.1 Bartonella sp. AD13SXNS | reverse complement strand
CTATTGGAGGTGCAGTAGAAGGTAGTGAAATCAACATTGCCAACAGTAAGAAAGAAGACCGGACGCTTTCTGGTGTTAAGAAAGCAGAGCGTATGAATGAAGCTGTTAACAAAGGTCAGCTTGATGAAAGTTTAGAGAAGTTTTCTAACAGTCTTCAATCAGATGACTCGGCTGTTGTTCATTATGATAAAAAAGAGGGTGATAATAACACTATAAATTATGCGAGTGTGACTTTAGGTAAAGGTAAGGATAAGGCGGCTGTAGGTTTGCATAATGTTGCTGATGGTCAGATTGCTAAGGATTCACGTGATGCAATCACGGGTGGACAGGTTAACAAAATCGGTGAGGATGTAGCTAAGTTTTTAGGTGGAGAAGCATCCTTTAAAGAGGGTGTTTTTACAGCTCCAACTTATAAAATTTCTAATGTTTCTGACGATGGTACAGTAACGACTAATTCATATAACGATGTTGGTAGCGCCTTTGCGGGTCTTGATACGAGTGTCAAGAATGTGAACACTCATCTGTCTAATGAGGTCAAAAAGTTTGATGAAAAACTGAGTAATATTACGCAAGCAGTTCAAGGCGATGCATTGTTATGGGGCAAGACTAAAGGTGCGTTTGTAGCGACGCATGGGGACAATAAAGAGAACAGCAAGCTTACATCACTTGCAGCTGGCTCTATAGTATCAGGCTCGAGTGATGCGATTACGGGTGGACAGATTTATGATCTGCAGAAACAGTTTGCGACGTATTTTGGTGGAGGTGCAGGTTATAATGAAAAGGGAGAATGGGTTGCACCTACCTTCAAGCTTAAAACTGTCAATTCTGATGGTAGTGCTGGTGAGGAAAAGGTTTACAATAGTGTATCGGAAGCATTTGCTGGAGTTGCGAGTTCTATTACGAATGTCCATAATGATGTAACTAATGTTGTCAGTGATAGCCTTGCGAAGCAGGATGAAAAGACAAAAGTTATCACTATTGGTAAAGAAGTAGAAGG
>NZ_JBHIQI010000075.1:0-1011 GCF_042196465.1 Bartonella sp. AD13SXNS | reverse complement strand
GTTCTGATTGAACATCATCACACTCGATTGCCTTTTCAACAAAATCGTTTGTTTCTAAATTTTCAAAATCAATTTCTTTTTTTGATAAAATAATAGTTTTATTTTTTTTGTTATTGTTAATGTTATTGTTAATGTTAATGGCATCATCTAGCATTGCATATGCATTGCACGTGCATTGCTCATGCATTGCACGTGCATCATCATTACTTTTATCTTTGTTTTTATCCCATCTAGCTTTTGCTGCTTTTGATGCCTTTTCCGAAGCTTTATCTAAATTCTCATTAGAGTTATTGAGTTCTTCTTCAACATCTAAATTCCACAAACGACCGTCTGCTAAACGAACAAGGTATCCTTCTTCAAGCAAGACATTTAACGCTGCTTCGAACTTCTTCACTGAATAACCAGTGTAATGAGATAAAACTTTAATGTTATAAAAAAGAGGTTCACCAGTACGCAACATACGTAACCGTAATCGCATATAGATATTGCCCTCTACAGCAGGCAAATAATCAACAACCATTGCCCACTTATCTGCAAAAAGCCTCGTCCATGGCAACTTAGTTGACATGTATTACCTCCTCTCTTTTCTTACTCCACCTTGCTAAAGCTGCTTTCGAAGCTCTCTCTGAAAATTTGCTAATGCTATAATCAAAAGCTAGTGACTTATGCCATAAGCACCCATTCTCTAAACGCGTAATATGATCCGTGCTTATTAAAGTCTCTAAGGTCTTTTGAAACGTTCTTATTGAACACCCACACCAACTTGATAAATAAGACGCATTATTTATAAGAGGCGCTTTCCTATCATTCATTAGCAACACAAGTGTTGTATAAACAGCCTTCTCGGTCACTTTTAATCCCATAAGATCTTTTAAAAACTGATCTGTATTAAATTTTACAAACGCCACTTTATTATTGGACATCATTTGAGATCTCCCTTTCTTTAACTAAATGTAAAATTGCTAAAGCATCTGCTTCATTATCATCACATGGCTTGTGTCCTTTAATACA
>NZ_JBHIQI010000074.1:0-1034 GCF_042196465.1 Bartonella sp. AD13SXNS | reverse complement strand
ATATTGGCATAGCTATGCTCTTCAGCATTTCCAGATTCATTAAAGGTCGTAACTTTGAAAGTAGGCGCCGTCCATGCACCATTTTCATAGCTCGCACCTCCACCAAAATATGTCGCTAATGTCTTATTCAAGGAATAAAGCTGGGAACCATTTACTGCTTCTGTTGAATCTTCAGAGAGAGTTGCCGCTTTCACGCCAAAAATACTACGTGTATCACCATTACTGTTTGCAATTGTGATTGTTCTGCCCTCTGTTTCAGCCCCAATCTTGATTACTTTCGTTTCAGAATCCTGCTTAACAAGACTGTCTCCTACAACTTTATTAATCTCATTCTTAAGCTCATTATGAATATTCGTGAATGAATCCCCTACACCTGTAAAAGCTGCAGCTACAGTACTATAATTTTTATCTTCTGTTTGACCATCAGAGTTGACGTTCTTAACCGTGAATACAGGAGCGGTCCATTGACCTTCTTCATATTTAGCGCCACCACCTAAAGACTTCGCAACATTATCACCTAACGCATGAAGCTGGTTACCCGTCACTGCATCCGTCGAACCAGATTTAATGTCCCCATCTAATAGAGATGTAAGCTTGCTATTTGTCTTCGCTTCACCTGATCCATGCGTCGCTACAAACGCGCCTTTAGCCTTATCCCACAACAAGGCGTCACCTTGAGCAGTGGTGATCTCATTTTTAATCTCATTGGTGATTTCTTTATGAAGATCCGTGAAAGAAGTACCTACTCCAGCAAACGCAGATGCCACATCATGATATTCTTTATCTTCTGTTGTACCATCTTCTTTAAAGCCTTTAACCGTGAATGTAGGAGCTGTCCATGTACCGTTTTCATAGCTAGCGCTACCACCTAAAGTTTTCGCAACTTTATCACCTAACGCATGAAGCTGATTACCCGTCACTGCATCCGTCGAACCAGATTTAATGTCCCCATCTAATAGAGACGTAAGCTTACTATTTGTCTTCGCTTCACCTGATCCATGCGTTGCTACAAAGGCATTAGCCGTTTCACTCCA
>NZ_JBHIQI010000073.1:0-1064 GCF_042196465.1 Bartonella sp. AD13SXNS | reverse complement strand
CTAAAAATGGCTCTTATGAACCGTCTTAATGCAAGATCTGTCGCAACATTGGGGGCTGGCAAATATAATGATGGTGCTGGCTTGTTACTTCATAAGCGTAAAGATGGAGGTGCTCAATGGATTTATCGTTATACCCTTCACGGACGCCGCCGTGAAATGGGCTTGGGAGCGTTGCGAGATGTCTCTTTAAAACAAGCCCGTGAATTGGCAACTGGGTGGCGTTCTGTTCTTCGTGAAGGTCGTGACCCCATTAAAGAGCGTAATAAACAAAAGCGTGAGGCAATAAGCAATCTTCATTACTTAAAAGATATTGCCGTGGATGCTTTTGAAAGTCGTAAAGCTGAATTAAAAGGGGATGGTAAAGACGGAATCTGGTTTGCACCTTTAAAACTGCATATTCTTCCCAAATTAGGCTGTCTGCCCGTTTCTGAGATTACACAAACAGAGATACGCAATACCCTTGCTCCTATTTGGCATACAAAAGCTGCAACAGCAGAGAAAGCATTGATACGTCTTAATCTTTGTCTTAAACATGCGGCTGCATTAGGATTGGATGTTGATTTACAAGCAACAGAAAAAGCACGTGCTCTCTTAGGCAAACAACGTCATAAAACGCAAAATTTTCCAGCTATGGATTGGAGAAAGGTTCCGGCTTTTTATAAAACACTTTGCGAAACAACAATGACACAACTGGCTTTACGTTTGCTTATCCTGACAGGCGTTCGTACAAATCCTATACGCCATATTCATAAAGATCAAGTTGATGGCGATATATGGACTATTCCTGCTGAGAATATGAAAGGAAGGCGTGATGCTACAACAGAATTTCGCGTCCCTTTATCAACAGAAGCATTAGATATTTTAAAACAAGCGCGCCTTTTATCTCGCAATGATTTCTTTTTTTCTGCAACAGGTCGGGGTCCCCTTTCTGCACGCTGTATGGCTCAATACATGCAAAAAATTGGACTTGATGCCTGCCCGCATGGGTTTCGTTCTAGTTTACGCGATTGGCTTGCTGAAACAACCGATGCCCCCTATGAGGTCGCTGAAACTATTTTAAGTCA
>NZ_JBHIQI010000072.1:0-1065 GCF_042196465.1 Bartonella sp. AD13SXNS | reverse complement strand
CGAAACATCACTCCGCATAAAAGCAATGCTCCAAATACTACACACACAACTATCAATATTATTTCATTTAAACTCATCTTTATCTCCTTAATGCTGCAATCTATCGCCCGTCTGATCAACAACGCGGCTCTTGCAAATTTTCGACATTGGGGGGTGTTGCTCTTGATCGCATAAAGATTTTAAAAGATAAGCCACTGCTCCTCTTGAAGGAACACCATATTTTTCCCAACGCCATACCGTTGATTTGTTGACGCCTAATAACGCCGCCATTTCGTCCAGCGTAAGATTAAGGCGTTTTCTTAGTTCTTTTGCTTCTATCTTATTCATAAAATTAAGTGTGCAATGTGCACAGAAAAAAGTCAAGTCGAAAAGCACACATAATATGTGCATTATGAATGAAAAGGATTTAATAGAATGCCAGAACAAAAAACAGACCAAGCTATACGCTTAACAGAAGCAAGAATTGCTAAAGGATTTAAATCTGCTCGCGCAGCAGCTCAATATTATGGCTGGCCATATTACACTTACATACAACATGAACAAGGAGTTCGCGGCATCAATAAAGCCGCGAGTCGATACGCAAAAGCTTTTAACGTAAGCACAGGGTGGTTATTGACTGGTGAAGGACAGGGTATAAAAACAAAATCTACAACTGCTCTTTCAGACCGCGAACTTCAAAAAGAAGTTTTTAACGCTTTAAAAGATATATCTCCTGAAAAAAAGCAGTGGCTTCTTCGCATTTTAAATACCTTAAAAGACGAAGAATAATAATTAATCTTCTTTGTTTATCTACATTAAGCTTATTCACTTCCTCCATTATAAGGTAATCAATGTCATTCATTTTATATATCCTAAATAATATAATACTCACTATATATGTTCATCTTGCACATATTTTTTGTTGACATATGTGCAAGATGCGCATATAAATGCCCTCATACAGTAAAAAATAACCATTGCCAATAGGCTGTATGGAGGCATTTGTGAAAAAACCAGTGTTTATCAATTCTGATGAAATTCTCTTAGTCATCTGCGAAAATGAAGAACAAAATCTCGCTAAATCTG
>NZ_JBHIQI010000071.1:0-1066 GCF_042196465.1 Bartonella sp. AD13SXNS | reverse complement strand
CATCAGTTCCTCATCCTCTTTCTGATGAAAAGCAACAAGCTGCTGTTTCAACATCTTCACCATCTTTAGCTGATCAGATGATTTTGCGGCCAAACACTCAGGAACAACCTTTTCCACACTTGAGTGAGAAGCTTTCAGTTTCTCACTTTTTAACTACGCCTTCTACAGATGCGGTATTGTCTATGTCTGTGGCTCCAGCGATGGTTTTTCACAATGAAATGCAAACCGTACGTGCGGGAAGAGGAATTCTAGATAAAAGTAAAAAGAATACGGCTTTATGGACCTATGCGATCAAATCTAAAGAGAGTGTTGCTGCAGAGCATATAGATTTTAAGCTAGATCAGACCGGTATCGTTTTAGGAATCAATGGTTTAAACGAATGGGAAAATGGAGATTTTTATATAGGTGGTTTTGGCAGTTATGATCATGCCCGTGTTGCGCATGCACGGGGGGGGACCAGCGGTATAAATACTTATGGCGTTGGTGCTTATGTCACTTATTTGGATCATAGTGGATGGTATCTCGACGGTATTTTAAAATACAATCATTATCAAAATACTCTGAAAGCCGTTTCAACGAATGGTTTAGGGATTGAAGGAACATATACTCAAAGTGCAGTGGGAACTTCCTTTGAAGCCGGTTATCGACTTCAGACGTCACAGAGCAGTTGGCTGCAGCCTTATGGACAATTTACATGGTTGCGTGTTGAGGGTAAAGCAATCAAGTTATCGAATGACATGAGAGGTGAGATGCGTCCATTTACTTCATTACGCAGTGAGGTTGGCTTATCTTTAGGATATGAATTTGGTTCTCGCATGGCTTCTTCATCACTTGCGTATATTACAGCCGCATGGTTACGTGAGAATAAAGATGATAATCAAACGTTAATTAATCAACGCCATCCATTTACCACGGACTTATCGGGCAATGCGGGTAAGTTAGGGATAGGTTTAAGCAGTTTGGTGAGTGAGAAATTAAAGTTATATGGTGAGGCCCATTATGTTAAAGGGCGTAAAACAAAACAGTCCCTTCAGGGTATTTTAGGTGTACGCTATAGTTTTTAATT
>NZ_JBHIQI010000070.1:0-1095 GCF_042196465.1 Bartonella sp. AD13SXNS | reverse complement strand
GGACAACCGTTATCAGAGCACATAGGCTGGTTACGTCAGAATGGCTATGAGAAGGCATTGATGGTTCTCCCCCATGATGGTGCAACAAGAGACCGTGTACATAATGTGAGTTTTGAGAGTGCTTTAAATGATGCGGGTTTTGAAACGCAAGTGATCCCTAATCAAGGGGCAGGAGCGGTTAAGATGCGAATAGAGGCGGTGCGACGTATTTTGCCTTCAGTTTGGTTTAACGAAGAGACAACCGTAGCGGGTCGTAAAGCACTGAATTGGTATCATGAGAAATGGGATGAGAAGCGTAATATTGGTTTAGGCGCCGAGCATGATTGGTCCAGTCATGGTGCAGATGCCTTTGGATTGATGTGTGTGGGGTATGAACAGCCGATGCAGAAACAGAAGAGACCAGCTTATAGCGGTAGAGAAACTTATGAGAGCACGTCATGGATGGCAGAATAATGCATGATGAAGAGCATTTAGAGAAAGAAAGTAACGCATCAGATCTGTCGACAGAAGGTTTGTTTCGCAAGCTTGTGAATTGGTACAAAGAAGATGTAGAGCATGTGAACAAATGGCGTGAACATGCAAGAGAGGATTTTCAATTTTACAATGGTGATCAGTGGAATGATCAAGATTTAGCGGCTTTAAAAGAACAACGCCGCCCCGTTATGACGTTTAATCGCATTGCACCATTGGTTAATGCCGTTGTGGGTTCAGAGCGTAACAATAAACGAGAAGTGCAATTTATCCCCCGTCAAGTCGGGAAGGCATTACCTAGTGAATTGCTTACAGGGGCGGCAGAATGGTTTAGAGATGTAGCACATGCGGAATATGCGGATAGTGATGCTTTCCAAGACGCTGTCATCTGCGGCATGGGCTGGACCGATACACGGCTTGATTATGAGAACAGTGTAGATGGTGAACCGGTCATTACGCGTTTAGACCCTCTAAAGATGGTTTGGGATAGCGCGGCAGTGCAACCGAATTTAACCGATGCACAACGCATGTGGTATGTAGACCGTAAGCCATTAGACGTAGCCAAGCAAATGTTTCCCAAAGCCCATTGGACAGAGCTGAGTGCAGATTGGGCAAGGGATGGGA
>NZ_JBHIQI010000069.1:0-1121 GCF_042196465.1 Bartonella sp. AD13SXNS | reverse complement strand
TTTAAAGCACATATGCGGCGTAGAGTATGTCCATCAACTTCGATTGTTTCATCAGTAAGTTCATATTTCTTTTCCATAATGATAGCCTCTTAATGCATGCTTTGTCTTTTAATCTCTTGAGACAGCACCCCCATGCCTTTTGTTGTGATTTTTGCTGAAGGAATGACTTTTTCAGCCTTTTTTGTTGTTTGAATGATGTGGGTTGAGCAATCCATTAGTCCTTTTTGTATTTTGTCTTGATAAGGCAATAAGTGAGCCCCGAAAGTGCGTCGATAAACCCATCTTTTTTTCTGTAAGAAGAGAATGAATTGTTTTGGTTGCATTTCGAGCACTTTAGCGGCTTCAGTAAGACCGAAGAGCCCATCAGAGCGTTGTAAGCTTTCAAGAGCCATTGCTTTTGGTTTTAAATCTTCAATGATGGTATCTTTTTGATTTATTTGTCCTTGTAGGTAATTCAAAAAGCCAATCATCGCTTGTGGACTTGAGTAATCGATTTGTGGTGTAACAACTTGCTTTGCACGCCGCTCGCATTCGATAAAGTATTCTCTTGCTTGCTTTCCTTTTTTATTACGCTCGACCATGGCAAGCTCTTTCGCCATGTCTAAGGTAAGATAGTATTCTACTGCTATGGCATTGTTCGCTTCCATTTTTTTGTGGAAGCGAATAAAGTCCCTTCCATCAAGGAAAGCATAGGTCATAATACGTTTTTTTATCCAAGTAGAAAAATCTTGTTTACTCTCCAAAAAGACATGTAATTCACGTGCATTTACTGTCTGAACGCTTTCTTCGTTAATGGTGTTATTTGTAATAGCGATAGGATTATTCATAAGTTTACTCCATCCGATCATTTAATAAGAGGAAAGAGGAGGGCGTTTTTAAAAGCGCCCTGTATAATGTGGGTAATTTGGAATGACATCCGAAAGAGTTAGACGGTGCTGCTGTTCATAAGTCCCGTAAGTTTCATCTTCATATCGCTGCTGTTCGATTTCTTCTAAAAAAAAACCGTATGCGTTACTGTCTTTAACAAAGTCGTGAGGTATATTGCCGTTGAAACACTGCTCTTCACATTCTTTCAGATAGCATTCGGCAATATCTTCAGAGATATCTTCACAACGATTAGT
>NZ_JBHIQI010000068.1:0-1142 GCF_042196465.1 Bartonella sp. AD13SXNS | reverse complement strand
AGTAAGGTCATTAAATACGATTTGCTACACTTTGTCAACATAAAAATAACACATATTGATAATTTCAAAGGGAATCGGTTAGGTAGTGTTAATTATTATAATTTAAGGATTAAATAATGAAGTCACTATCCATAACGCTCATAGTAATATTTATAGCTTTCTTTTCGATATCAGTGTTATCAAGATACACTAGTGTAGATAGTTTAGAACAATACGATAAACTTTACGAAAAATATGTAAGTGAAAATTATCAAAACTCAGAATATCATCAAAAATTAGCAAAGGCAAAAGAATCGGTGGAGTATTTAAAAACATTTATGGGAAGTACTGTAGACATCCCCAATGATAAAAGTCCATTTTGGAAGCATTTAATAACACTACCTAGCAATCCTCCGGAATTTAATATTTTAAAACATTATCACATAGTGCTTGTTTTTTGTGGTCGTTTTGCTGATTTATTACAAGGTGATAAAAGTATGCCCACAGTTACATTTAACGACTTGCAAACAAAACTTAAGAAATACGGTAGTATTTTTAATGACTGGGATACTATAGAAACTATTTTATTTAAAGCAAAATTTGAAACACATTTTAATGATCCAATGTTTGAATACGCAGAAAAATTTTTGAATTCTCCAAATGGCATTAGCAGAAAAGAACAAACTATTCGTACAGAGCATATGATACTAGGACATGAAAGCGTTCGTTTACAAAATACAGTGAATATGTGCTCTATTGCTATAAGTGTATATAGAGAAATGATGCCCAAAGAAGATATAAGACCCCCAGTAAGATATGGCTCTTTTGAAAAATGGAAGCGATATTTAAAAATTTTTTAAACTAGCGATTAAATACTTATGAAGCGCATTAAGAGCAACGCGCAGTGAATTCACAAGGTGTGGTAGCATTTGATCTTCTATAACGAGATACTGTAGCGCAGCGTGAAGATTATACTGTCTATAAAGGCATTGTGCTTCTTTTAGTGCCTCTTGCGTGTTTATAAACTGCTCTGTTGCAAACGATACCCATTTGTCTCTTGCCTTATCATCAGATGATGACGGCATTTCGTCATAAATCGCATTAGGCAAGCCTTTTGCACAAAGGTAATTATTTCTTATCTGTAGGTACTGTTGCGCGGCATC
>NZ_JBHIQI010000067.1:0-1145 GCF_042196465.1 Bartonella sp. AD13SXNS | reverse complement strand
GCTGTTTGAGAAGCCTCTTTCGCTGTTTGTTCCGCACGTTCAGCAATCGACTTTGATTCATCGGCTAACCTCTTTGCTTCTGTCGAAACATGGACGGCGTTCTCACTTGCCTGCTTGACCTCTACAAAACTTTGCAATGCCGTAGCCAATGAACCTTTCGTACCACTTATTTCCCCTGTAGCTCTATCAAATCCTGCCTTCGCATCTTCTGCCATTTGCTTGGCGGCTTCAGAGGCACTCTTGGCTTCTTCGGCTAATCCCTTGGCTGTATCCGCTGTATCTTTTGCAAGATTAGCCGTTGTCGTTACTGCTGTAACCGCTTCACCCGTTTTGGTAACTTCGCTAAACGCTCTTTCCGATACTTTTTTCGCCTCTTCTGCAACCTGTTGCGCTCCATTCGCACGTGCCATGGCTTTTTCTGCTTCTTGACGTGCATTTACAACCTGCTCTAACGGCGCAAAGGTTTCATACGAATACAAAGAGGCTGTTCCTAAAAGCTTCGGAACAACAACGCTATCTTGCGAAGTCCCTTCTCTGATTTCCTCTTTCGTTGCAACAGGTATCAAATATTCATGACTATGATCGGGTATCTTCATCTGCTTTATTCCTTCATTCAGAGGGATTCATCCAATGAACACTCTTTCAAATCTTCAAGCTCTTCTCTTAAGGTCTCTAAGCGCTTCTCTAAATCTTTCAGTGAACCATCAAGCTCGGCTTTCAAAGCTGTTTTCAGTAAATCAAAAACCCCATGAAGCGGCGCATGGACAAAGCCTCCCCCTGAATACAAAACAACCCGTACTTGAGACGGGTCGCTAAGCTCTGATATCGCAAACGGTTTTAATGACATTTCAACTCCTCATGTCTTTATTCCATAAACTACACTCACATTAACGGGACGCGTTTCAACGCCTCCAAACGTCTCTGACATAAGATGATGGTCATGATGTGCTTGGTCATGAACACCCTCTTTTATAGGGGTCGAATGATATAAAAAATTAGCAAAAGGGCTTCTGATAAACCAAGGCAAACGGGGCGGTTTGTCCTTATCTGTGAACCAAAAGGGAACCTCTGGCTGTGGAATTCCTGCTATGTGGTCAAATTCTTGATTACATTCCTCTAAGCTATCACCACTCAAACCTACACAC
>NZ_JBHIQI010000066.1:0-1192 GCF_042196465.1 Bartonella sp. AD13SXNS | reverse complement strand
GCTCAACAAGCATTATTTATTCAATGATCTTAGAGACGATACCGGCACCAACAGTACGACCACCTTCACGAATAGCAAAACGAAGCTTTTCCTCCATCGCTATTGGAACGATCAACGAAACATCCATGGCAACATTATCTCCGGGCATAACCATTTCTGTTCCCTCTGGTAGCGTAACAATTCCTGTAACATCCGTTGTGCGGAAGTAAAACTGTGGACGATAGTTGGTGAAAAAAGGCGTATGACGTCCACCTTCATCTTTCGTCAAAATATAAGCCTCTGCTTTAAAGCGGGTATGAGGCGTAACTGATCCTGGCTTCGCCAAAACTTGACCTCGCTCAATCCCTTCACGGTCAACACCACGAAGCAGAGCCCCAATATTATCTCCCGCTTGACCTTGATCTAAAAGCTTGCGGAACATTTCAACACCCGTAACCGTCGTTTTAGATGTCGGACGAATACCGATAATCTCGATTTCCTCCCCAACTTTAATAACTCCACGCTCAACACGACCCGTAACAACAGTCCCACGACCCGAAATCGAAAAAACATCTTCTATCGGCATCAAAAATGGTTGATCAACAGGGCGTTCAGGGGTTGGGATATAATTATCAACTTCACTCATTAAAAGACGAACCGCATCTTCTCCAATGCTTTTATCTTTATCCTCAAGCGCCGCCAACGCAGAACCCTTAACGATTGGAATATCATCGCCTGGGAAATCATATTTGGATAAAAGTTCCCGAACTTCAAGCTCTACAAGTTCTAAAAGCTCCGCATCATCAACCTGATCAACTTTATTAAGAAAAACAACAATTGCTGGAACACCAACCTGACGCGCAAGCAAAATATGCTCACGTGTCTGAGGCATTGGACCATCCGCTGCAGAAACAACCAAAATAGCACCATCCATCTGGGCGGCCCCTGTGATCATGTTCTTCACATAATCAGCGTGTCCTGGACAATCAACGTGGGCATAGTGGCGATTTTCTGTTTCATACTCAACATGTGCTGTAGAAATAGTAATTCCACGTGCGCGCTCTTCTGGTGCAGCATCAATTTGATCATATGCTTTAAATTCACCAAAATACTTCGTAATCGCTGCTGTCAACGAGGTCTTCCCATGATCAACGTGACCAATCGTACCAATATTAACATGCGGTTTTGTACGTTCAAATTTGCTCTTCGCCAT
>NZ_JBHIQI010000065.1:0-1215 GCF_042196465.1 Bartonella sp. AD13SXNS | reverse complement strand
ATAGCTCTCTTAACTACAGCTGGATGTATTAACCAACCTCCTCCATCAACTTTAGCATTATGGGAAAAACCAGGTGCCGATAAAGCGATGATCCAACAATCCTTGTCAAAATGTGGTTGGAAACCGGTTTATGCTTCTTCTAGTGATATGAATTCGTATGCGAGTGAATTTGCCTCAGTTTATGAATGCATGAAAAAAGCAGGTTTCCGGTATAAATTGCAAGATTCAAAAGGGCTCTATTTTGTACAGCCTCTGAAAAGTGACTCGTTTTTAGCTAATTTGATGCTAGCTGGATATCAGCAATTTATGGACAATGACACCTTTGGTGTGACCAACAAAACGAAACAGGAACGGGCTTTACTAACGCATTTTGAGGATGAAAGAAAACGTCAGCAAAAGCAAAAAGCTTTACAAAAGCGATCACCAAAGCGTCCTCCCCATCGTTAAAAGGTCGTTGGATAAAATCACGAATGAAGTAGGGGATCAAAGCTGTCTCCTTCTTTATTCAAGCGGGTGGCACTTTAAATAAGGCAGCATTCATGGTGTTGGCGCTGATGTTATCGCTGGTACCAATCCAATCTATGTGCTGGGAAATGATGCACAGAGCGGAAATATCACTATGGAAGCAGGTAAAGATATCATCTTTGAAAGTGCACAAAACACGCAAAGCACACAAAACAGCAGTGAAAGTGCTTCAATGAGTGTTGGCACCGGTTATGGCACGGGTGGCGCAGGGGCAACGGGCAGTGCTGCTTTTAGTCAAGGGGAAGGTTCCAGTGAGGAAGTTCAACACAAAAACAGCCATATTATAGGCACCGGCACTGTTCATACCACGAGTGGGGCAAACACCATACTGGCAGGCGCCGTGGTTTCTGGAGAGCGTGTAGAAATGGAAGTAGGGGGTGATTTTTCCATTACCAGCCGCAGTGATACGGGACAAAGTTCCAGCAAGCAAAACTCTGTTTCTGTTGGGTTTGGTGCTGGACAAACGGGTGGTGGGGGGTCCATGAGCGCCTCTTTCCAAAAGGATAAATCCTCTAGCGATTATCATAGTGTTGTGGAACAATCAGGCATCAAAGCTGGTGATGGCGGCTTTAATATCATTGTTAAAGATAAAACAACGCTGACCGGAGGCATCATTGCCAGCACCGCGCCGGCAGATAAAAACAGCCTGACCACAGGAAGCATTAGCACCAGTGATATCAGCAACGGTGC
>NZ_JBHIQI010000064.1:0-1325 GCF_042196465.1 Bartonella sp. AD13SXNS | reverse complement strand
AAGCAAGAAGAAAAAGGCAGAGCTGTAAGGACACAAGAAAACAGTAGAATTACGTTCCTTGCAAATGGTGAGATTACTGCCAACTCAACGGATGCTGTCGCTGGTAATCAACTTTATTCAATGAATCAGACATTTGCGACCTATTTTGGTGGAGGTGCAGGTTATGATAAAGATGGAAAATGGAAAGCTCCAAGTTTTGTGATCAAGAAAGTTGATGCAGAAGGTAAAGAAAGTGAAGAAATCTATAAGAGTGTAGCGGAAGCATTTGCTGGTGTTGCAAGTTCTATTACGAATGTTCATAATGATGTAACCAATGTAGTGAGTGAAAGCCTTGTCAAGCAGGATAACGAAACGGCTCCTATCACTGTTGGTAAGGAAACAAATGGCACTGTAATCAATGTTGCAAACAAAAGCGGTGTGAAACGGGTTATTTCTGGTGTAGAGGATGCAAAAGATAATAATGATGCCGTTAACAAGGGTCAGCTTGATGCAAGTCTGAAGGAACTTTCTAGCAGCCTTCAGTCAGAAGATTCAGCTGTTGTTCATTACGATAAAAAAGAGGGTGATAATGGCGGCATTGATTACACGAGTGTAACTTTAGGTAAAGGTAAGGATAAGGTAGCTGTAGGTTTGCATAATGTTGCTGATGGTCAGATTGCCAAGGGTTCACATGATGCGATTACGGGTGGACAGATTAATAAAATCGGTGAGGATGTAGCTAAGTTTTTAGGTGGAGAAGCATCCTTTAAAGATGGAGCTCTTACACAGCCAAGGTATAAATTATCGCATATTTCTGAAGATGGTCAGGTAAGCACGAGCGCCTTTGATGGTGTGGGTGGTGCGTTTGAAGGTCTTGATGATAATATCAAGAATGTGAATCAGCGTATTAAGGAAGTTTCTGCAGGTGTTGCGCAAGATTCTTTGAATTGGAGTAATGAAGCCAAAGCGTTTGTAGCTAAGCATGGAACGGAAGGAAGTAATAGCAAAATTACGTTTCTAGAAAATGGTGAGATTAGCGCTAAATCAACAGATGCTATCACGGGAGGTCAGCTTTATTCAATGAATCAGACATTTGCGACGTATTTTGGTGGAGGTGCAGGTTATGCTAAAGATGGACAATGGAAGGCTCCAAATTTTGTAATCAAGAAAGTTGATGCAGAAGGTAAAGAAAGTGAGGAAAGCTATAAGAGTGTAGCGGAAGCACTTGCAGGTGTTGCAAGTTCTATTACGAATGTTCATAATGATGTGACTAATGTTGTCAGTGATAGCCTTGCGAAGCAGGATGAAAAGACAAAAGTTATCACTATTGGTAAAGAAGTAGAAGG
>NZ_JBHIQI010000063.1:0-1364 GCF_042196465.1 Bartonella sp. AD13SXNS | reverse complement strand
AAATCATGGAAAAGAAATACGAACTTACTGATGAAATAAAAGAATTTTATGATGCAAGAACCGATAAAAGTAAAAAACTTTATCGCATACGTGCATTAAGAGATTTTAGAAATATTAAAAAGGGTTACTTAGGCGGCTATATACAAAAAGAAGACAACCTATCGCATGAAGGCGATTGTTGGGTTTGGCATAAAGCTATGGTTTATGGTGACGCTAAGATTTTCGGCAATGCACAAGTATTTGAATGCGCAGAAATTACAGGCAGGGCGCGTGTTTATGAAAATGCAAAAGTTTGCGGTGAAGCATATGTTGAATATGATGCACAAGTTTACGGCAATGCACAAATTTATGGTGAGGCTCGAGTTTTGGGCCATGTTTATGGCTATGCCCGTGTCTATGGAAATGCTTATATAAGTGATAAAGCACACATTTCCGGAAATATGAAAATTCTAGATGGAGTATATATTTTCGATAATGTAAATATTTCTGGTAATCTTGAAATTCGTGGACGCAATTCAATCATCTACGAAAGTGACTATTCAGCAAGCGATATAAGCTACATAAGCCGTTTCTAACACCGAAAAACCAACTTTTAAACACCAGCGTGATTCACGCCACGGGGGAATTGCGCTCAAATAGGAGGAAATCAAGATGAGTGAACAAAACACGAACTTAACAGAAGTAAACAAAACAAACGATTGTGAAGTCAAATCTACAGCTATGGAGCTTATTTTAGAAAGAGCTCTAGAAAATGATGTCGATATGGATCGTCTCAAGCGTCTTCTTGAATTGCGAGAAAAGGAGATAGAACGACAAGAGCGTCAAAACTTTGTCCGTGATCTTTCTACTATACAAGTGGAATATAAAAATATCGAACAAAATGCCATTAATACACATACTAAAAGCCTCTATACAACGCTTGATAAATATATTGATGCTATTAAAGAACCTCTTGCAAAACATCACTTTGCCTTGTTCTCTCGTATCAAAGACCAGAGTTCAAATGACATAACTGTAGAAATGACTTTAAAGCATATATCGGGCAATGAAATATCAACACAAGGAACATTTCCCATTGATGCTACGGGAAGCAAAAATAACACACAAGCGGTTGGTTCTACTATAAGCTACGCACGTAGATATCTCTTAGGCATGCTTCTTAATGTTGCAAGAAAAGAAGACGATACAGATGGAATAACACTTCTTGCGGGTATCTCTTCTGAACAGATGAATGAAATCAAAGAATTAATTAAAAAAACACAATCTGAAGAAAGTAGGCTTCTCTCTTTCATAGGAGTAAAAAATCTAAAAGATATGTCTTTTAAACAAGCACAAACCGCTTTGTTTGCTTTGAAAAAAAAGCA
>NZ_JBHIQI010000062.1:0-1634 GCF_042196465.1 Bartonella sp. AD13SXNS | reverse complement strand
TTTAAACAATTTTTTGAATGAAAGAATTTTAAAGAGGGGCGCCCCCGCCGCGCCCGCGCCGTTATTTACGCTGCTTTTTCTAAAATATTATTCGAGTTATATATGACTTTATTGCCACTATAAACCTCACCTTCCCTATGAACAAAATCACACTCTCTTAATTTTGCCTTGCCTGAAACCTTCCCATAAATTTTTGAATAACCTGATATTTTTGCATTACCATAAATAATCCCATGAATTTCAGCATGCCCTTCAATAACAGCGTTCCCATGAACGTGTGCATTTTTATAAAGTTTTGAAAAACCTAGAACCTTGGCATTACCATAAACTTTTACATCAGCATAAATGCAAGCATATCCAGAAAGCTTGGCATTACCAAAAATATGCGTATCATTAAAAACCCAAGCATTATAATGAACGTGCGCATTCCCATAAATTCTTGCACGAGGATAAATACGTGCAAAACCATAAACTTCAGCATTTCCATAAACAAAGCCACCTACAACAGCCTTGCCATAAACACGGGCGTTTTCATAAATACAAGCTTCCACATTAACATGAGCATACCCACTTACAACGGCATTATCGTAAACACGGGCATTGCTATAAACCTTGGCATTACCTGCAACCCAGCAATTGCCATGATGCGATAAATTGTATTCACTGCCAATAAAACCGCCGAGGTCCCCTTTTTTGACATCTCCAAAATCTCTTAAGGCTCTAATTCTATGAAGCGTTTTAAAGCCAACCTCTATTGTCTCGCCTGTAAATTCGTATTTTTTTGCAAACTCTCTCTTTTTAAAAGAGCCATTATCATCTGTAATAAAAAAGGAAGTTTCTTGATTTGTAACTGTAGCTTTCATGCTAATTTCTTTCTTAACGTAATTAAGTTTTGAATTGACACCCTAAAAGGGCGCCGGGCGTTCAAAACACGGCGTTAAGTCCGTCGTCACACTTTTCTCATAAAGAGTATTGTATGGTGTGACC
Organism: Bartonella sp. AD13SXNS; assembly: GCF_042196465.1. NCBI lineage: Bacteria > Pseudomonadati > Pseudomonadota > Alphaproteobacteria > Hyphomicrobiales > Bartonellaceae > Bartonella > Bartonella sp. AD13SXNS. Next base: position 647 of record NZ_JBHIQI010000062.1, on the reverse strand, counting down.
ACACCCGACAAAATCGTTATATGCCAACAATAGCATAAAAGAAAGCCAGTATTTTAAGAAATGGGAGAAACCTTTTCGTGGTTTACCCGCTTAACGTTTAGTGTTTTGAGCACTTGCCAACCTTATTAAACGACCTTTTCCTTAAAGTCAATACGTATTTTTTATTTTTTTCAATTTTTTTCATTTTGATAATTACCTAATTGAATATCAAGTGCTTTTTCTAGTTCACTGTCTATATCATAAGCCTGTGAATAACATCTCTCACCATTATCTCTAATCTCACAAATCAACTGATCTTTCTCTGTACGTTTTTTGATTTTCGTATTTACCTCATCTATCAAAGGTTCACAACTCAATACACTTCTTGGCAAATCGCCACCGTAAACCCAAGCTTTCACTTGCGCCTTGGTACTGTAATCAACTCTTTCAGGCATCTCTTGATACTGACCACCATCGAATTCCTCATATTCCCTCATACCATCATCATATTCGTAAAGGTTGTAAAAATACTCTGCTACCCCTAATCCCCATGGTGCATATCCAACCGCTGTTGCAACGAACTTTTTTTGCATAGGCTGTTTACGTTTTTTTAAAAACATCTGGTTTAATATCCCCTATCTAAATCCATAACTTTACCAATGGGTTTA
>NZ_JBHIQI010000061.1:0-1764 GCF_042196465.1 Bartonella sp. AD13SXNS | reverse complement strand
GTTGAATGCCGTTGGTTTGAAAGCGAGCGATATTACAAGGCACCCGATTTAGAGACAGGTGAATTGCGTGATTATAGTGAAGAGGAATTTAAGCAATTACAGTGCATGATGCCCGATATTCAAGGGGCAGCTTTCAATAAAAAGGTTGTAAAACGTGCTTTTTTAGGCAGGAAATTGCTTGAATGCCCCGATCAACCTTTGGTTCCAGCGGGTCAATTGGGTTGGGAGTGTATAACGGGATATTTTGACAAGATAGAACGGCAATTTTATGGGGTTGTAAGACCGACAAAAGATCCACAACGATGGGCGAATAAATATTTTAGTCAAGTGATGCACATTCTCAATAGCCAATCCAAAGGCGGGATAATGGCAGAGCGGGGCGCATTTGAAGATGAGAGAGAAGCTGTAAAGAGTTGGAGCAGGGTTGATAGTATTACGGTTTTAAAAAATGGTGCTTTGGCTGGTGGTAAGATACAACCAAAACCCGTAGCGCAATTTCCAGCAGGCTTTTTCCAACTGTTTAATGAAGCCAAGGAAGCGATTAATCAAGTTACGGGTTTATCGCCTGAGTTTATAGGGACGAGAGAAGTCTCACAAGCGGGGATTTTAGAGGCACAACGGCGTCAATCCAGTCTTAACCTGCTAGCTTGTCTGTTTGATGGTTTGCGTTTGTATCGCAAGCGGCAGGGTAAGATTATTTTGCATCTGATACAGAATTATTTGTCTGATGGTCGTTTGGTACGGATATCGGGTGAGGAGAATGCGCAATATATTCCGTTGACCCGTGAAGCGGTGATGAGTGTAGATTACGATATTGTGGTGGATGATGCTCCAACCAGCCCGAATGAGAAAGAGCGTACCTTTGGCATTATCACGCAATTATTACCGTTGCTTCAAAATGCCGTAACACCGGATATTATGCTTGATTTGCTTCGTTACTCACCCTTGCCTGCGTCATTACTCAATCGTGTAAGCGAGAAGATGCAACAGCAGCAAATGGCACAACAAGCCCAACAACAGCAGATGGATCCCGAACAAGAAATGAAGTTGCAAGAAAAGCAGCAGGATATGGCGACTAAAAGCCAGATGCAACAGATGGATTTGCAACAAAAGCAGATTGAATTGTTCATGCGTCAGAAGAGAGCGGAATTGGAAGCCGAAATGATGCAACAGAGGCATGACATTGAACGTCAGAAGCTTCTCAATGAACAAGCACACAATCAGATTATGCGAGAGAGAATAGCATTGCACAGAGGCATGCATATTTGAGAGAGGTGAAAGAATGAATGCAGAAATGAACGAAGCTATGAATGAAGATTACAGGGTTGGTGCACCGGTATTTGATGATGAGAGCTCTTTTGAGAGTGATTACGAGGTCGAAAACGTTGAGAGTAATGATGTCACACCTCCAGAGCCGGTTGCAGAGCCCGTTGACAAGCCTTCAGAAATCGTTCCTATAGATCGGCAACATGCAGAACAACAAGCCAAACAAGCCCGTGAAGCGCTTGTCAAGTTTTATGAATCTCAAGCCCAGCCACCAATGGTTGAAGGAGAAGGTGCGCCCCCAGACCTACGTGAGGACCCAATTAGCGTATTAACGTGGATGTTAGATAAGATTCAAAAGCAAGATGCGTATATTAGGGCACAGCAGGATGTTCAAAGGCAAGCCATTGAATCCCACGAATTTAATGATCATTTGAACCAGTTTTTAGAAAGTTCTGTTACATCAATTAAAGATAAATACAGTGATTTTGATGCGGCGGC
>NZ_JBHIQI010000060.1:0-1802 GCF_042196465.1 Bartonella sp. AD13SXNS | reverse complement strand
CTGGCTGTGGAATTCCTGCTATGTGGTCAAATTCTTGATTACATTCCTCTAAGCTATCACCACTCAAACCTACACACTCTTCGTCTACAGATCTCTTTCGCCTTTGCAAAGAAACTTCAGAAGAAGAAACATCCCGTCTTTTCCGTGAAGAACGACCCTCAGAAGAGGCGGGACCGATAAAATGTTCATGCCCTTTCAAAGAACAGGGTTGTATACTTGCAAAAGAACGCCAAGGGTCTAAATTGCGTTCATAGTCCATACCTCGTAAAAACATTCCACGAAAATCCGGAACATTAAACGTCGTGGCGCCATCTCCTTCTCCCCACGTCGTCCCTATCACCTCAAACAAGGCTCTATACGTTCTTCGCGAATAAGCACGCCCATCACAAGGTAACCAACCATCCGGCAAGCGCTCCATGCCAAAAGGTCCTATCAGACCAGATGGTAAACGTTTTAAGGAAGTAACTTTTTCCCTTGTGGGATTGAGAATTTGCCAACCGGTTATATCTTCATCATAAATAACGGTATAAAGACAGCCATCTTGGATTTCTCCTCCCGTTAAAGCTAATAAACCGGTGTCCGTCGCCTTATAAACGGGCTTGCCGATTAAATTATTCAAAGCAATCGTGGTAGCCCCTACATTCTTGCCCTTCGCTTTAAAACAAAGCGTTATCCCATTCTTATACGCTAAAAACTGAGAGGGACTTTGAAGACCTATCGCACTCGTCTTTTGTTTATCATCAACCGTAACAACCCCTTCAATCACACCACCCGTATCCAATAAATACTCACGCACACGCTGCATCATAAAACGCGCACTGTTGTTAACCGTGTTCGGATGTTGTCCTTCTGACCAATTAATCAGATTATCCGCACCACCATTCTCCGATGCACTTAAAGACCAATCATAAATCGTCGACATCTCAACACCTCACGTCTTAATCGCAAACACAACACTCATATTTATCGGGCGTGTCTCACTGGCTCCAAAACTTGCCGATGGAACATCACGCATATGAAGATGCGTTTGCGGAAAGGCGAGCTTATGATGAACCCGTATATCCTCTGCTCTCACGCCCAAACGTTCGGCGAGCTTTAACCTTTGCTGGTCATTAAGCACATAACCCCAGATAATCGTCATATCACCATGCCAACTCTCCTCCTGATTTTCTGCATTCAAAATCGTAAAGGTTTGACCACTATGATCATGCTTTCTCATAGCGTCATTTTGAAAAGTACCCAAATAACGAAAGCGGTCTATCTCGCGGTCATCATCAACACCACGCAAAAAAACGCCACGCAAATCGGGAACATGAAACTTGCTATAATCATCAACGCTCCCCCACCTGATCCCTATCGCTTCATAAAGAGCCCTATACTCACTGCGCAAATAAGCCTTCCCATCACATAACAACCAGCCTTTCGGTAAAACTTGCATCCCAAAAGCCCCTATTGTCCCTGGTGGACAAACAGGTATAACCGGTCCTTGCGGTAAAGAAACCGGCGTAGGATTTAAAACTTGCCAAGCATCTGCCCTATAGACCAAGCTATAAATGCAACCCTTTTGAAGCTCTCCTCCTGATAGAGGACGAATGCCTAATTCTGTTGCCTTATAAACAGGTTGAGCGGCTAAAGCATTCAAGGCAATTGTAGTTACCCCAACATTCTTACCCTTCGCTTTAAAACAAAGCGCTATCCCATTCCTATACTCTAAAAATTGAGAGGGACTTTGAAGCCTTATCACCGTTGTCTGATGTTCAGCATCAACCGTAAAAGTGCTTTCAATCACACCACTGGTATCC
>NZ_JBHIQI010000059.1:0-1835 GCF_042196465.1 Bartonella sp. AD13SXNS | reverse complement strand
ACCGTTGTGCGCCCTGCATCCAAACGAATATTCTTCTCCGCAAGGATAACAGCATCACCACCCGCCGCAAAATGCCCTCCTTGACTAAAGATATCCCCGCCATGCACATGCAATTGGTGGTTTGCCGCAATCCGCCCTGAATTGGTTATTGTGGAATTGCTTGTATTCTGGCTGGTGATATTCACATCATCGCCCATGATCAAAGCTCCAGCAGAAACAAAGGAGGCTCTGTCTTTTTCAGGGATATAAAGCACCGGTGCATAAACATCCATGCCCTTGACCTGTTGGCGCACATAAATCACCATCGGCGCTTCTAGGGACGCCAATTGTTCTTCACTCAAAGCCTCACCAAAGGGGAGATTGTGTGCTTTTGCATAGTCTGCCCCGACATCCAGCAAGGTTTTGACTTGTTCAATGGCATCACTTCCAGGAATAAAGGAACCTTTGCCCAACCCTTGACCGACCAGATCACGCATTTGTTTCTCAATCAGCTGCTTTTCGAAATAAGCATCGCCTAAGAAAAAAATCTCTCTGTCAGGATTGTAGCCAATTCTGTTCAAATAATAGGCTGAGCCATAAAACTTGCCGACATCAAGGAATTCTGCCCGCGTTTCATAAATGAAATTTTGATTGGGCAGCGTGCCCCCAACACCCCCCGATTGGGGTTTTGGTAAAGGAAGCCCCTCAGCAAGTTCCCCTGTATTATTGAGATCCACTTTTGGTGTAAAGAGAGCATCAACCCCGGTTAAACCACTTAAGGACTCCAGTGGATTGCCTTCAACTGCTTGTGCTTTAAAATGCGCATCCCCTGTAATGGAACCTTCCGCTGCCGTGTTATTGAGTTGATCGACCACCAAATTCAACGTGCCACCCGCTTGGACAAGACCAGGAACGCTCTCCAAAGCTTCTGAACCAGTTTGGCGATCCTTGCCATTGGCTATATCTAAAGAAACATCGCGGCTTCCATCAGCTTTATAGCCATAACAACTGTCTGTATAAGCCTGACAACCCAGATAAGTTTTTTTATAAGCTGTTGCGCCCAGATTGGTCAGCACACCAACGTGGATATCGGCATTTCCCCCCGCTTCTATAGTGCTGTAGTTATTCTCAATGTTATCAGCGTTAATGATGAGATTGCCACTAGATTGTATCATCCCCGAAACTGGTTTATGAGAAAACCCTTGCGTGACAGTCTTTTCTGTCATGTGTGACCGGTTATACCATCGATACCGTTCTATATTACTGTTTGTCTTGTCATATTTCCAAGTAAATGACTTGTAGACTGTTCCATCGTTTGAAATTGCGGCACCATAAGTTTCTTCTTTGCTCGACCAAAGCTTTTTATCAAATACAAATTCTTCTGTATGAAAGACATAATAATTCGGTACATAATTTGGTAGAGGTGGATGAGTAAGTTCATCCTTAGTGTGCCCCTTTCCCCAAAGGTTGGGACCATCTTGATATAACATCCCATCACTGAGCCTATCAGAACCCTTTGGTCTTTGGAAAGAAATATCGCTATATTCCGTTTTTTCTGTTATGATAGGTGTGCTATCGGCTTCGTTTTTCAGGGTGTTGGTTTGGATATTTAAGTTTCCACCAGCTTGAATAAAGCCTGCTTTATTGACAAGGGAAAGGCTTTTTCCGCTGCCCGCCGCATTGGTAAAAGATAAATCACCCTCTGCCATTATGGTGCCAAAATCATTCAACAAAGCTCCATCAACTTGTAAAACACCATTGCCTTTCACATAAATTAAGCCCGTTTTGTTGTTGGTCACATCCCCCGTCACGCTAAAGACTAAATCCTGCCCCGATGCCAATTGACCGCTATTTCC
>NZ_JBHIQI010000058.1:0-1871 GCF_042196465.1 Bartonella sp. AD13SXNS | reverse complement strand
ACCGTTGTGCGCCCTGCATCCAAACGAATATTCTTCTCCGCAAGGATAACAGCATCACCACCCGCCGCAAAATGCCCCCCTTGACTAAAGATATCCCCGCCATGCACATGCAATTGGTGGTTTGCCGCAATCCGCCCTGAATTGATAATCGTTGAATTGCTCGTATTTTGGCTGGTGATATTGACATCATCGCCCATGATCAAAGCCCCAGCAGAAACAAAGGAGGATCTGTCTTTTTCGGGGATGTAAAGCACCGGTGCATAAACATCCATGCCCTTGACCTGTTGGCGCACATAAATCACCATTGGGGCTTCTAGGGACGCCAATTGTTCTTCACTCAAAGCCTCACCAAAGGGGAGATTGTGGGCTTTTGCATATTCTGCCCCGACATCCAGCAAAGTTTTGACTTGTTCAATGGCATCACTTCCAGGAATAAAGGAACCTTTGCCCAAACCTTGACCAACAAGATCACGCATTTGTTTTTCAATCAATTCCTTTTCGAAATAAGCATCGCCTAAGAAAAAAATCTCTCTGTCAGGATTGTAACCAATTCTGTTCAAATAATAGGCTGAGCCATAAAACTTGCCAACATCAAGGAATTCTGCTCTAGTTTCATAAATGAAATTTTGATTGGGCAGTGTGCCACCAACCCCACCCGATTGGGGCTTTGGTAAAGGAAGCCCCTCAGCAAGTTCCCCTACATTATTGAGATCGACTTTTGGTGTAAAGAGAGCACCAGCCCCGGTTAAACCACTTAAGGACTCCAGTGGATTGCCTTCAACTGCTTGTGCTTTAAAATGCGCATCCCCTGTAATGGAACCTTCCGCTGCCGTGTTATTGAGTTGATCGACCACCAAATTCAACGTGCCACCCGCTTGGACAAGACCAGGAGCTGCATCAAGAGCTTCTGAACCAGTATGGCGATCCTTGCCATCGGCTATATCTAAAGAAACATCGCGGCTTCCATCAGCTTTATAGCCATAACAATAACCATCCTGGGTATTGGCATTACAACCCAGATAAGTTTTTTTATAAGCCGTTGCACCCAGATTGGTCAGCACACCAGCGTGGATATCGGCATTTCCCCCTGCTTCTATAGAGCTATAATGGTTGTCAATGGTATCAGCGTTAATGATGAGATTGCCACTAGATTGTATTACCCCCGAAACAGTTGGTTTATGCGAAAATGCTTGTGTGACAGTCTTTTCTGTCATATGTGACCAATTTTCGTTTATTGACCAGCCCCCTCCTGCCTTCCGCCGAGAACCATTCCATTTATATGTCTGCATATGATCTCTACCATGCGCCCGTCCTTTTACCCAAGTAAAAGCCTTGTAGACTGTTCCATCTTTCAATGTTGCTTTGCCGTATGATCCTTCCTTATTATCAAAAAGTACTTCGTCCAAACTAAATAATGTATGCTCGATGTTAACACCAAGAATTGAGTCTGGCTCTTCAATGTGCCCTTTTCCCCAAAGATCTTGCTGTGTATTGTGATATAACAATCCATCTCCGCTACCATGAAAATCCTCTGGTTTTTCGAAAGAAATATCGCTATATTCCGTTTTTTCTGTGATGACAGGCGTGCTATCGGCTTCGTTTTTTAGAGTGTTGGTTTGGATATTTAAGTTTCCACCAGCTTGAATAAAGCCCGCTTTGTTAACAAGGGAAAGGCTTTTTCCGCTGCCATCTGCATTGGTGAAAGATAAATCACCTTCTGCCATTATAGTGCCAAAATCATTCAACAAAGCCCCATCAACTTGTAAAGCACCATTGCCCTTCACATAAATTAAACCCGTTTTGTTGTTGGTCACATCCCCCGTCACGCTAAAGACTAAATCCTGCCCCGATGCCAATTGACCGCTATTTCC
>NZ_JBHIQI010000057.1:0-1924 GCF_042196465.1 Bartonella sp. AD13SXNS | reverse complement strand
AATGCGATAAAGATTTATAATATTTCGAGTAAGAGCATGTTTGATTTTTTTGATTTCACTGGTTAATTCGTATTTTTGAGACATAGAGATACCCTCACATAATAGATATGTGTTAAACGGTTAGGAAAATTTGATTGGAAAGAAGACGCCCCCGCCGCGCCCGCATTTTATTTACGTTACATTAGGTGAGACCCATACAATTTCTAACTCGCCATAAGGAGAGAGACGTTCAGTATAGGTTTTAACCTTAGTAGACCCGCCGACATTTTCACGAATAACAGCAATGCCATGGATATGAGCATTTTCATAAACATGCACGTCATTTGCTATACGCGCGTTTTCATAAACCCAGCAATTACCATCATGCGATAAGTTATTTTCATTTTCAATAAAGCCGCCCAATTGACCAGCTTTGACATCATCAAAATCTCTTAAAGCTTTAATGCGATAAAGAGTTTTATTATTAAATACACGTGTCTCATTTGTGAGTGCAAATTTCTTTTGCATAACACTATTCCTTTATAAATAGATTTAAATTTTAAAATGAGATATTTAAAAGGGGCGCCCCCGCCGCGCCTAGTGTTAATTACACAGCCTCATCATAATACTCATGACGGTAATAATCATCATCACTTCCAAATCTTGGAATTGCCTCATCATGAATTTGATCCTCTTCAGTTAAAGAGGCAGCACTATGAACACAAGAAGAACCAGATACATAAGAACCACAAACCACGGCATCATCAACGACATAGGAATCATCACAAATATAAGCACCATCACTTATTTTTGCATTGCCACCGACATGAGCATTATCACAAATAACAGACATATCAGAAATATGAGCATGGCCACTCACACGGGCGTTATCATAAATTTTGACATTCGCTTCAATTATAACAGCATTTTCAACATGGGCATTGCCATAAACCTCACAATAATCATTTATTGCCATGCCTTGAAAAATAGCATTGCCATAAATACGTGCATCGCCATAAACGTCTACAAAAAAGCCTTTGACTTTAGCATTGTCATAAACCCTTGCATTTTCAAAAACACGCGCTTTATCATAAACCCAGCAATTGCCTTTGTGAGATAAGTTGCTTTCCTTTTCAATAAATCCCCTAGATCGCCTTTTTTGACATCACCAAAATCTCTTAAAGCACGAATGCGATATAAGAAATGACCAGCTACGCAATCCATTTCGCTTGTAAATTCATATTTTTTAGATATTTTTTTCTTATTAACGGGGGTGTTTTTTGAGATATTTTTCATATTTAAAACCTATCTGTTTAAAAGTTTCTTATTGACACCCTAATGGGCGCCGGGCGCTAAGAAACACGGCAGATAGTCCGTTGTTACGCTTTTCTCATAAAGAGTATTGTATGGCGTAACGACACCCGACAAAATCATCATATATGCTAACACAAGCATAAAAGAAAGTCAGTTTTTATAATAGGATTAGGTTTATCGTAACCCATTCGCTATCTGTTTAGTGTTTCTTAATCACTTGATTATTTATATAACAAAATACGTATTTATTGTCAATTAATATTTTATCTTTTTTGATATTTTTTTGTATTTTTTAAATTTCATTATGTATTAATGTTATCATGTGTTTATGAAATGCTTCTTTTATATTTATATGCTTTTAGAGCTATATTATGGCTTTAGAAACGATTGCGTTATGTTTTGAATCTATACATTTATAATATTTAGAAACGCTCTCATAATGCGTTTTTTTATCTTTATAACCTATCAATTTTTTTACTAAATGAATTTAAAATTTTTTGTGAATTTTGTTTATAACGCATTTATCATTTAAACTGTCTTAATAGGCACCGCGCTCTTATAACCAATGCATTCATTTGCATTTTTGCTTTATTCAAACAAAGCTACTGTTTTTACGCATTTTCTATAGCTG
>NZ_JBHIQI010000056.1:0-2014 GCF_042196465.1 Bartonella sp. AD13SXNS | reverse complement strand
AATGATCATTTGAACCAGTTTTTAGAAAGTTCTGTTACATCAATTAAAGATAAATACAGTGATTTTGATGCGGCGGCAGATTTTCTTTATGAGACGCGTGCAAAGCAATTGAATGCATGGTCCTCTGTTTATCCGAATTATGCACAAAAGAGCACGATAGATGCGATTATAGGGGATGAATTACGTACAATTGTAGCGACTTGCGCCCAAAAAGGGGTTAATCCAGCAGAAGAGCTTTATAGGATAGCGCAAAATCTTGGTTATCAGAACCAAGCAGTGCAAGCCAATAATCAAGTTGCAGCACTTCAAAGCCGTCAGAATTCTGCGAGAACCTTAACGGCATCTGGAGGAGGGGGCGTGACGGGTCCTATGACTTTAGAATCTATTGGAAATATGTCTGATAAAGAATTTGGAGAATGGTATAGCAATCCTAAGAATCAAATCATTTTTGATAAGTTAATGGGGCGCGATGGCTGATTATAGTCTAGGTGCATAACGTAATCCGCTTTTAATGCGGGTTTTTGCCGGCTTTAAGCCGGTTTTTTTATAGCAAAGAAAGGTAAAATCAATGGCAATAACACGTATACCTATTAATGATGCTCAAGCGGTGAAAGCTTGGTCAAAGAGATTAAATTATGAAGCGTCTAAAGCGCTTGATATTGAACCATTAATGGGAGAAGGCTCCAATAGTATCATTCAAGTCAAAAATGAACTTAGGAAAGAAGGTGGCGATTGTGTTACATTTAGCTTACGTGCACAGATTATGGGGCGTGGTGTAAGCGAAGGTGAAACGCTTAAAGGTAATGAAGAAGCTCTTCAGTTTCTTCATGACAAATTATATATCAATGAACTTAATCATGCAGTTTCGACGAAGAACAAAGGTACAATTGATCAACAACGTATTTTGTTTAGTTTACGCGACGAAGCACACAAGTCATTGGTTGATTGGTATGCGGACCGTTTAAGTTTGATGTTTTTCACGCAAGTGTGTGGGTACACAGCACCTACAATGAAATTTGAAGGGCGTGAGATTGAACTTGATGAATTGTATTATGGTTTTAATGCACCATTGGCACCAAGTAGTAAGCGCATTGTACGACCAGAAGCCAAAACGAAAGATGAAGACGTAAAAGAGCTGGCAAAACACGGTTTTAGCCTTAAGCTGATTGATGAAGCTGTTAAAGTTGCAAAGTTGGCTAACCCCAAAATCAGACCAGTACGTGTTGGTGGTTCCAATGTTTACGTCATGTATCTTCATCCCATACAAGTTATGCAATTGCGTACCAATACAGATACTGGTCAGTGGCTTGATATACAAAAGGCGGCTTATTCAGGTTCGCGTGCGAAGAATCCGATCTTTGATGGTTCACTAGGCATGTATAACGGTGTGATTTTACGTGAATCGGAACATGTGACGCATGGTGTAAAATCCGATGGTAGTGTTGAAGAAAATGTCCGACGTGCTGTATTACTGGGTGCACAAAGTGTGATGCTTGCCTTTGGAGCAGAAAATCAAGATACGCGCTATAAATTGGTTGAAGAGCTTGATGATTATCAACGGGTATATGGGGTTGCAGTGAAAACAATCCTAGGGATGAAGAAAACGCGTTTCCAAATGCCTGGAAGAGGACAACATGCGCAAGATTTTGGAACAGTTGTTGTTTCAACTTGTACAGGTGAAAAGCCTTCTTAAATTCATGGAAAGGAAATAAAACATGGCAGAAGGATTACCACAGCCCCTACAAGGGAGAAACTTGGTTACGCAACAAGTGAGTTTTTTTCGCTTGAACATATCGCATAAAGAGAAGCGTCTTACAACGAAAATAGGGATATTACCACGTGGTGCTTTGATCACTTCAATTAAAGCGTTCGTTAAGACGGCATTTTCAGAAGCGAAGTTGAAGATTGGCAGTACCTATGGGGGTAATGAGTTTGGCGAAAAAGACATCAAAGCCCAAAATACGCAAGATTTTACACCAACAGACCAAAAGGTTTTTACTCCAGAGGATAAAGA
>NZ_JBHIQI010000055.1:0-2022 GCF_042196465.1 Bartonella sp. AD13SXNS | reverse complement strand
GGCGTGACCCTATTAAAGAACGCAACAAACAAAAGCGTGAGGCAATGCGCAATCTCCATTATTTAAAAGATATTGCTTTAGATGCTTTTGAAAGCCGTAAAGCTGAATTAAAAGGTGATGGTAAAAATGGTAAATGGTTTACACCTTTACGCCTTCATATTCTCCCTAAATTAGGCTGTTTACCCGTTTCAGAGATTACGCAAACAGAGATACGCAATACCCTTTCTCCCATTTGGCATACAAAGGCTGTAATTGCTCGAACAGCATTGATACGTCTTAATCTTTGTCTCAAACATGCGGCTGCATTAGGTGTAGATGTTGATTTACAAGCTGTAGAAAAAGCAAAAGCTCTCTTAGGAAAACAACGCCATAAGGTCACTAATAGACCAGCCATGGATTGGAGAGAGGTTCCGGCTTTTTATAAAACACTCTGTGAAGCATCAACCATAACACAACTGGCTTTGCGTTTGCTTATTCTGACAGGTGTTCGTACCAATCCTTTACGTCATATTCATAAAGATCAAATTGATGGGGATATATGGACCATACCTGCTGAAAATATGAAAGGCAAGCGTGATACAACAAAAGAATTTCGCGTGCCTTTATCAACTGAAGCATTAGACATTTTAAAACAAGCACGATTGCTTTCTCGTAATGATTTCTTTTTTTCTGCTAAAGGTCGCGGTCCCCTCGCTGAGAAGTGTATGGCTCAATATATGAGAGACAATAAACTTGAAGCCTGCCCGCATGGTTTTCGCTCTAGTTTACGCGATTGGCTAGCAGAAACAACCGATGCTCCCTATGAGGTCGCTGAAACTATTCTAAGTCATACAGTAGGAGGACAAGTAGAGCGCTCCTATCGTCGCACTGACTATCTAGAACAGCGCCGTGTCTATATGGATAAATGGGCGGCTTATGTCACGAGTCAAACCTAAAATATGGGGTGAATAACCCCATTATCTGTGGATAACTTTAGCTCTCTTCTCTCTCATTCTCTCTCAATAAGACTCATAAATTATCACATTAGAAATTGTATAATAAAATATTGTTTTCTATGAATAAAACATCTTTCTAAATGAACCAAAATGTGGTTAATAAATGGTTATGATTTGTTACCATTTTTTTATAGTGAAAGGATTTTAGTATGACAGAAAATGCTATTCTTTTAACAGACCGTGAAAGTGCAAAATTGCTTCATATGAGTGTTTCAACATTCCGCCGTCATGTAACCAATGGCTCTCTCCCAAAACCTTTAAAATTTGGCTTTTTATCCCGTTGGTTACAATCAGATCTTTTCAATGTCATCGAGCAAGCAAAACAGCAACGTTATAACGACGCGGCATAAAAAGAAAACCTTGTCACGTAAGAACGGACAAGGCTTTCTCTGCTGAAGCAAGACTTAAGGTTCGCATTCAGGTGCATTTTTATACTTTTTACAAAAAGGGCTGTTCAAACGCTTCTTGACACTGCGCTGTGGTATGACAGCACCTGGACGACATATGGGAAGGTTTTCGGCTCTAAAAGTATAACACCAATTACCTCCCAACTTATCTTTATAACGGAATCCTGCTTGGAGCATGCAAGCATGAATTGTTGCTTTAGCATTAATGCTTATATTTTCACTTTCTGGATCAACATCATAAGGCGTTGGCATACCACATTCTAACAAAGCTTTTCCTACCTCAGTAAAATCAGTAACACTATTTTTCTCCCACATACTCAAATACCCTGGAGCAGGCTTATCAATGTTACATCCAGCGATATTTAACAGAATGAGACCACTTAATAATTTCAAGATTTTCTTCATTTTTTCCTCCCTGAATATTTTGAATAAATTGGCGTACGATTAGGTGAACCATAGCGCGATGTACACGCATAACCTGCATGACCATAACAAGCATGAACACTGGGGTAGCCCTTAAATATTTGCCCTCTCTCTTTCCAGGGACCACTTCCAGGAGGTATTTGCTCAAAAGTGTAAGGATTTTTGCCAATCTTTGTACCAACAAAGTCATTTTTATG
>NZ_JBHIQI010000054.1:0-2181 GCF_042196465.1 Bartonella sp. AD13SXNS | reverse complement strand
TGACTTAAAATAGTTTCAGCGACCTCATAGGGGGCATCGGTTGTTTCAGCAAGCCAATCGCGTAAACTAGAACGAAATCCATGGGGACATGCTTTTACTCCAGTTTGTTGCATGTATTGTGACATATTATTCTCACCGAGAGGACCTCGACCAGTTGCAGAAAAAAAGAAATCATTACGAGAAAGCAGACGCGCTTGTTCAATAATTTTCAGTGCTTCTGTTGATAGAGGCACGCGAAATTCTGTTGTAGCATCACGCCTTCCTTTCATATTCTCAGCAGGGATAGTCCATATATCCCCCTCAACTTGATCTTCACGAATATGACGCAAGGAATTGGTACGAACCCCTGTAAGGATAAGCAGACGCAAAGCCAGTTTTGTTATGGTTGATGCTTCACAAAGTGTTTTATAAAAAGCCGGAACATCTTTCCAATCCATAGCTGGTCTATTAGTGACCTTATGACGTTGTTTTCCTAAGAGGGCTTTTGTTTTTTCTATTGCCTGTAAGTCAACATTCAATCCTAGAGCAGCCGCATGTTTAAGACACATATTGAGACGTTTCAGTGCAGCATGAGCTGCTCCAGCTTTTGTATGCCAAATAGGAGCGAGGGTATTGCGTATCTCTATTTGCGTAATCTCAGAAACGGGAACACAACCTAACTTAGGGAGAATATGAAGGCGTAATGGTAAAAACCAATCACTAGCCTTACCATCATTCTTTAATTCAGCTTTACGACTTTCAAAAGCATCTAGTGCAATGTCTTTTAAATAATGGAGATTACGCATTGCCTCATGCTTTTGTTTATTGCGTTCTTTAATGGGATCACGACCCTCACGTAAAACAGCACGCCATTGATTTGCACATTCGCGAGCTTGTTTTAAAGAAACATCTCTCAAGGCACCCAAGCCCATTTCGCGGCGGCGCCCGTGAATGGTATAGCGATAAAGCCATTGAGCACCCCCATCTTTACGCTTATGAAGAAGCAAGCCGGCACCATCATTATATTTGCCAGCCCCCAATGTTGCTACAGATCTTGCATTAAGACGGTTCATAAGGACCATTTTTACTCCTTTCTTATACAGTTTTTACCCACACACCAGCCCCGCTTTTGACGTGCGAGCAAGTGATATGAATTGATTCAATCTGAGAGGGTTTAGAATAAGAAAATCTTACTATATTCGGGACTCTCATTCAATATGCAAAACAGTGAATTATCATTATAAATCAAAGTGTTATCCGAATAAGAATACACGCCTTTTGAAAGAGGCTATTCTTAAAGCTGCTGAATTGGCAGGCAATAAGTATGGGAAAGAGGGGCTAATCTCTTACCTCGAAAAGCAGGCAATAAGATGCCCTGCGGCTTATTTAGCGTTGCTTGGGAAGATCTTGCCTTTGCAAGTGACGGGGGAAGATGGGGGCGCGATTAAGATCATAGGGCGTGTAGAAATTGCTCCTTTAACAATGAATGACGACAAGACAGATTAAGATTGTACCAAAACTCATTCCTATTTTTGCAGGAGACGCTTTGGTACGAGCGGCTTGGGGTGGACGAGGGTCTGGAAAGACAAGATCATTTGCCTTGATGGCTGCTTTAAAAGGCTATCAATTTGGTATGCAGGGGATATCAGGGACCATTCTTTGTGCACGTCAGTTTCAAAATTCGCTAGCAGAGAGTTCATTGGAGGAGATTAAGCGCGCCATTGAAGCCCATGACTTTTTAAGGGACTATTATAAGGTTGGAGAGTCGTCGATTAAGTCGATAGATGGTCGTATAGCCTTTCAGTTTTCTGGTCTGGACCGGAATATTGCGAGTATTAAATCGATGGGGCGCATTTTGCTCTGCTGGGTTGATGAGGCAGAGCCGGTTACAGAGACGGCTTGGCAGACGCTCATTCCAACTTTGCGTGAAGAGGGCGAGGGGTGGAGAGCAGAGTTATGGGTGACATGGAACCCATTGCGAGAGAATGCCCCCGTTGAGAAGCGGTTTCGCTTTTCAGACAATGAAGCCATTAAGCGTGTAGAGATCAACTGGTCAGACAATCCGAAGTTTCCGAAAATCTTGAATGAAGCGCGATTGGATGATCTGAGAAACCGCCCCGAGACTTATAAGCATATATGGGAAGGGGCTTATCTTACAGCAGTTCAAGGCGCTTATTATCAGAGGGAAATGTTGGCAGCCGA
>NZ_JBHIQI010000053.1:0-2182 GCF_042196465.1 Bartonella sp. AD13SXNS | reverse complement strand
GAAGCAGTTTCAGAAGAATCTAATTCAGAACCAATGTAAACACTTTCGAGACGAAAATCCCAAAAATCCCCTTCCCCAACAACCAATCTATTCTTTGGATCTGCATTCCCAGAAGAAGAACCTGGACCATAACCACGAAGTTTATATTTATAAGGAAATCCATTTATCGCAACATAATCACTCAAAAGCTTAAAGCTATCTTCCTTTGCTTCTCCAAAAACCTGAATAATCGAAACACTTTGATCACTTTCACCCATTACCTCTTTATCTGAAGTTTTTTGAAATTTTTCCATCTCAATGAGAGTAACTCCCAAAACATCACCATAGATCAAAATGCGATCAGTTTTTTGAGGATCAAATGAACCATCATTACTCATAAATGTGCTCATCTTAATCCGAGAGTTACCTTCCGCACTGTATACTCTATTGTACACCTCATCCATACCCGCTTTTTGATCGATATCATTTAATGCATGAATATCTATTCCATTGTATATTTTGTTTCCAATATGCAATGTTTGATAATCTTGAGAGACATATTTCTCAAAAACAAGCGTACTATCAAGAAAACTCAAAGTAGAAAGTGATGAAACCGTAACATCTGCTTCTTGTAAACCTTGATACTTACTCTTAGTAAGATACCATGTTGAACCATTTCTTAACTGTAAATCAATACGAGCCGTATCCTCAATACGTGCTCCCCCTGTAAGGGTCGAAGAATATGCTTGAACAAGAAGAGAAGAAGCTTTTTTAGCTTTTACGAATAAGTCACCAGAGATTTTTGTATCTTCCAATAATTCAAGGGTAGCCTCAGCCCCAAAACCATCAGCCCCAGTACTATAAATGGCGATGCCTTCTGGAACTGTAAAATTTGTCTTTGATAACTGAACAGATGTCTTTCCTATAATGATATTTTTGCCTTGTAACAAGTTTTTATTAGCTGAATCAGGCAATCTAAACCATTCGTCTGGTCTTAATCCATAAAAATACAGACCATGTGCCCCTTTACCCTGCACAGAAATATTGGATTTTTTAATCTTAATATTCGTTTTCTTAAATTCATTAGATGAACTAAATGCTTTCCAAAACAAATTGCCTTTATCATTCACATCAATTGAAGAATTTTTCACCCAAAAACCATGCATGTCACTAAGTTCAATAGAACTATTATTCAATTGAACATTACTCCCTTGAGATACATCAAAAGCTTCTGGTATTTTATCGAAACTTTCCTCATCGATGACAGTTTTTTGTTTTCCTTGTCCCTTAATGACAGTATTATCGAAAGTATACCCTCCCCCATAAAATGATGAAAATGCACCTTTTCCATTAAAAGTAACAGTACTACCCGACATCCTAATCTTTGCACCGAGTCTACTCACAAACCCGATATCTTGTAAGTCATCTGGTTCGATCTCAATATTGACACGCACTAAAGGAATATCCGCTTTTTCACCCAATGCATAAACAGCGTGAGAAGTTCCCGTAATAGATCCATCTGTCATGCTAATAACCGCATTTTCAGCATGAAGAGCACGTACATTCTTAAAGTTTGAATCGTTTAGATTAAGCCGTGCACCATATTTTGCATATGCACCATATGTAAATATTTGACCTGAATTATCACCCGTAACAGTTATCTGAGATGCATCAACAACTGTACCTGCTTTTTCTACATATATAGCTTTAATAGAAGCAGAACCAGGAGCCTGTTCTTGAGAATTTTTTAAATTATAAGTTTTATTTTTAATTGTATGTCTCTTACCATCACTACATGTATAAAAGCTTCCCATTGTATCACAGGGAGCTGCAAAAGCATGAAAATTCGCATCAACACTTACAATCGAAAAAAAAGAAAAAGTAACTGTTATAAAAGTAAAAATATAATTTTTAAATATATTAGCCATTCTTACAATCCCTTCTCTCCCCTTGTATTTAAAAGTAAATGAAACCTGAATAATACTAAGTCAAGAATACTGTAAGTAAGAAGTATAATAAATACTTTATTTATACTACATAAAATGCTCTCTACTTATGTAAAAATTACTCTATATTTCATAGACACCTAAAAACGATAACGTAAACCTCCTGAAAAACTCGCTCCGGAAAAACCAACTTTCTTAAATCTATGCTGATAAGTGACATCTCCATGAAGAGAAAGTTTTGATGAGAGACGGGCATT
>NZ_JBHIQI010000052.1:0-2243 GCF_042196465.1 Bartonella sp. AD13SXNS | reverse complement strand
TTTAAAGAAGGGTAACCAATAATAATTAAATCAATAAGTTATATTTGTAGTAAGGGGATAGTTGAGTTTTGATTTTATTACGTTTTTTTGTCTCTATCCCTAACTTTTTTGGAGCTTTTGTATCGATTCAAGAGCGAGTTTTTTGCGATCTGCGCTCTTTGTGTAGAGAGATGCCATGGCGTCATCTGTCCAGCCAAAGAGTGCTTTCAATTGTGATACTGTTGCCCCGGAATTAGCCGCGCGTGTGGCTGCTAATTTTCTCAATCCATGCGCCGATTTTTTTATGCCTGCTTGGATACATGCCTTATAGAATAGAGTTCCGAAGTTTTCTTTGGAGAGTGCTTTTCGCCTTTTATTACAGATAAATGTTTCTTCTCCAATAGGACCAACTTCAAGCGTTTTGGCTAATTCTGGCAAAATTGGGAGAAAGACATCTGTTTGAAATTGGCTCTTTTCTGTTTTGATGTGAATGATATTATCTTTGACGTCTTTCCAGCCAATGCGGACTGCATCACCACGACGCAAACCCGTGTAAAGAAGAACATCAATCCAAACACGTTCATGGGTACCATGTGACCAGCGTTGGTAATATTTTTCAACATCTTCTTCTGTCCAAACGGGAAAGCCCTCTTTATTTTTAAGAGGAGGTCTTGTGATACCTAAAGTAGGGTTGCTTTCCAAAAGTCCTTGTTCAATCGCCCATTTAAAAAGCCCATTTAGGGATTGTAGAAAGTCTCTAGCCATTGCTGGTGTTTCTTTGCGCCGTTCAACACCGGCTATGATATGTTTCTTTTCGATGGCTTGGTATGAAATGTGTCCTATAGTATCGCATACTTTCATAAGAGTGTATTCTCTTTGTTTCTTTGTGGCTTTAGCGAGGTTATGCCAATTGGAGCTATTAAGATACTGTTTAAGGAGCCATGCAAATGAACCTTCGACTAGCTTACCGGTTTTGGATTTAGGGAGTATAAGCCCTTGTAATTCGGCAAGTGCGCTTTTGTAGTTGTCAACAAACTCTTGCGTTCCATAAGTTCCGTGTATTCGAATACGTTTTCCATGACCAATACGTACATACCATATGATTTTACCATGGCGTGTGATTTCTTTGACGAGATGAGGGGGGCGTGGTTTTGGCATGGTAAATTACATGTTGTAAAGTAAAACTTCATCACTTTCATTTTTTGACAAAGACAATAGCTTGTCAGGATTTACTGCTGAGTTTGGTAATGGAATATCTGCTTTCAGATAGATAAGCAGTTCACCGGTAGGTTTGATTTCTATGAGTTCGCATTTTTGCTTTTTTGCTTCTCTTAAAGCCCGTGCAATGTCTGCTTGCGTTATGATAGCTTTACGAGGCGCCATATCTTTTCTCCTACATTGAGACGCAATTCACCCATTTCGTGAATCACGCATGACTTGAAAGTGTTAAGAAGGGCGGGGGTGCTCGTAGATATGCGGGGAACAAAGCACCCCCATAAGGTTAAGCAGCTTTTGTAGAGAGTTGTTGTATCTCTCGTTCTATCTCTGCTAAAAAGGCTTGGACAGCTTGATTGATCTGTTCAATTTGTTGATCATCACGGTAGACGCGTTTGACTTTCATACGCAAATGAGATGAATCCCCCGTAAAACGTGGATCATAACTGATAAAATCACACCATTGACGTTCCGTACACGCCATTTGGAATTGCATTTGTGCAAGATATTCTGGTTTAATTTCATCATCTATACAAAAGCGTAAATGGTTGATTGATTGTGGACATTTGATTTCGATTAAACCGTTTTCACCAATCAGACCGTCAGGGCTAGCACCAGCCATTTTGATTGTGGGGTGTTGGATAAAGCCGCATTGAGAGATCTCTGTATCATAAATGAATGCATATTCTTTGAGTGCATCTTCTTCATGTTCAATGCCCCATTGCATAGCAGGCGTTGGAAAAGATTGGCTTACTTCACCAGTTAAACGTTCTGTTATGAGTTTGATTTTGTAGTCTTCATATTTGCTCGTAGGCAAGCCTTTAGCTGTCTTACTGAGTACGCTGTAGACATTAGATGCAGTGACTTTACCCAAGCGCGCTTGAAACCACTCTGCTGTCCTTTGTTCCATATCACACCGCCGTTCTTTGTTCTTGTGGTGTTGGTACATATTCGATATCTTGGACGTGAATATATTCGGCATCTTGTATAGGCGCGTCTGTTTGATTTTGTTGTGGGAGAGATTGTTCTGCTTGAACCTTTTGTCTATC
>NZ_JBHIQI010000051.1:0-2336 GCF_042196465.1 Bartonella sp. AD13SXNS | reverse complement strand
GCCTTGGCGGTACCGATTTCTTCCGCCAACGATTTGCCAACCGTATCAGACAGGGCGATGCGCAGATTGTTAAAAAAGTTCTTGTCAAGAGAACCACCCTCAAGAGCCGTTTGAACGCCTGTGCCAATGGCGGCTTTGATCAAGTTCTTTTCCGCCTCACGGGTGATGCGATCAACCAGAGGAGCCGTTTTGGGCAAGGATTGCCCAACACCAGCCATTTCGGTTAGTTGGCTGGTTAAGCCCGCCGTTAACATCGACGAGACAATGCTGAGAACATTCTTTGAAGAGCCAAGCTCATGCAAGGCACCGGCAATATTGCCGCGATTATTGACAAGAGCCACAGCGCTTTTGTTAATCAGCGCTTGGACACCAGCCTGTATCGCCGCATTCATGGCCGTACTCGAGCCAAGCCCCAAAGCACCGGTAATGGCACTGGCAGCGCCCGAGGCTGCTCCACCCGTAACTGCCGTGACAGCCAAGGCCACGATAGCAGCGCCAGCTTCTGTCAATCCTTGGGCTTTATAATCCCAGTCTTTAAATTCAGCTTTCACTGCTTGCCAATCAACTTGCTTGGATAATTCTGGATCATCACGCAGTTGCTTAATCCATGCCATGCCTGGGGAGCGAGATAATTGTTCAAGAGATTTGTCTAAATCACCGGTTGCCTCATATTCAACAACAAAGCCATCGCCCGCATCAAGCTTTATGCCACCCTTAGCATCTATGGTGACATGCTCGATGGTCTCCTTCAGATAGCCTTTGTCCCTCTCATTCCACCACACAAGATTTTCATTACGCTGATAAACATCCTTAAAATCTTGATCCTTGTTGGTCAGAAACTTTATTTTTCCCGTATCTGATGCCAAATGCGTCTGACCACCACTTTTTGCCCCTATGGCATCGAGCGTGAGATCCCCATTTTGCGCATGCATGGAGAGGTTGCCCTCTGTTTCTATCGTGGTTTTGTTTGTAGTAACTTCTGTTGATTGTTGACGAAACTTATTCTTTTGCTTCGATTTGTCGCCTTCTTTGCCCCTCAGATCCAAATCAAAACTGTTAAAATCTTGCTCTGAAATCGCGTTGAGAGCGCCACCACTGGTGAAATCTCCATTGCCCTTGGCTTTAAACTTTCCCCCAAGGTTCAGTTCACCACCTGTGACAATGGTCAAATCTCCATCACTGTTGACTTCTGTCAAACGGTGCTCACTGCTTTGGGCGTTATAATGCCCTTTTTCCAATGTCTCCTTATGGTCACTCTCTAGCACTAATGAACCAAATGTAGCAGAACCATCGACAATCACCGTCGTCGATCCACCACTGCTCCATTGGCCACCAGTCATGCTTAAATCGCCAAGGGAGTGAATGTTTAAATCCTGTATAGAAATGATTTGAGCCTGCTGCCCGCTCCGATCAACAAAACCATATTCATTCGTGTCACGGATTTTTGCAGTACCATCAATGATTGTCTTCGCATTGAGGGTGATGATATCCCCCAGAATAACCCCTGAAGAGTTGGCTAAAAGATCGCCACTGCTGAGATCTACAGCACCGCTGCCAAGCAAAAAACCACCATCATTAAACAAAGTTTGCGTAGTCGAAACATGCAATGCACCATTACTTGATATGGTGCCACTATTGGTAAGACGGTCCGTCTCTATAGTGACGCCATTGCCTTTCAAACGTGCACTGGCAAGATTTCCTTGCTGCGTTTTTGCCCCATAAACATCTTGTGCTAAAGAAGTGTTTGGTGCCAAATAAACGTGGGGTACCAAGACCCCTTGTCCGTCGACAGGGTGGGTCTCAAGCCAGATCATATCCTTTTTGATCCCAGCAATTTGCTGAGGCGTTAAGGGCTTGCCTAGCTCTAACCCCAAAGGACCTTGCTGCTCCACAGCATTGTCATAGAGCCTTTGCATTTGAGCATTGGGATCTTCAACATCAAGAAGAGTGCGATTGCCTGTCAGCTCGAAGATTTGCTCACCCACCAGACGATATTCAAAATAAGCATCCCCCAACTTTTTGAACACGTGCTCAGGCTTATAATTGCCAATCTTTTTTAAGTAATAGTCCGATCCCAAAAATTTACTTGGGTTGATAAAATCTGGACGCGTCTCGACTAAAAATGGCACATCCGGTGTTTGGGTCTGAGCCAATTCTGTCTTGACAGAGTTAAGCCCATCTTGCGTTGGCACTTGTATGGATTCTGGTGCGGGTGTTTTTGTGCTTGGTGCAAAAAGCCCTTTGTGCCCTTTCAAACCATTGATAATCCCATCTAATCGATCATCACTAATCAGTGGTTTGGAACCGTCAAAATCGGTGTTTTTAACACCAGCCAA
>NZ_JBHIQI010000050.1:0-2394 GCF_042196465.1 Bartonella sp. AD13SXNS | reverse complement strand
CAGATTTAGCGAGATTTTGTTCTTCATTTTCGCAGATGACTAAGAGAATTTCATCAGAATTGATAAACACTGGTTTTGTCACAAATGCCTCCATACAGCCTATTGGCAAAAGTTATTTTCTAAGATATGGGATTTTGATACCGAAATGGTAATTTAAAGTTAATACCAAAATGGTTATTTTTTATTTTTTATTTTTTTATGAGTAGAAAAAATGGATGAAAAATGGTCGATTAATACGCAAATATTGGAACTATGGAATAAATTGACAGAAGATGAAAAAAGAGAGTTTATTCTTTTTTATCTTGATAAAATGAAGAAAGGAGATCAAGAAGTTTAACCTTATTATCGTAGCTTAGATGCTCTAACATATCTTCAATTTGTTCATCTAAGCTATTAGGCTTATTTCCTGAAAACAACAGTTGTTTGGGGGTAATTTTTAAGTGTGGCGCCAAACGTATAGCCCACTCTTTTGTTAATTTTCGTTGTCCATTTTCTAAACGAAAAATTTGTGGCTGACTCGTCCCTACCAATTCGGCTAATTCTTTTGAAGTTAAACCTACTTTTTGTCTGAAAAATTTCAAATTATTCATGATTCTTATCCTAATTAAAAAAAAAATCCTTTCAAATGCCAATATGGTAAAATACGCTTGTTTTAATAATACCGATATGGTATAAAGAGGAATGTCTAAACTAAAACTGTATTTATCAAAGAATAATATTACTTATGCCGAGTTTGCTATTTTGGTAGGTGTTACGCAAGCATCTATAGCACGCTATGTGAATAAGAAGCGATTTCCGCATCCTAGGATAATACAAAAAATAGCAGAAGTTACTGATAATTACATAAATCCTAGTGATTGGTATCAAGAGAATTTTTCTTCAATTTCTAAAAGCCGCGTTGTTGATCAGACGGTCGATAGATTGCAGCATTAAGGAGATCAAAATGAGTTTAAATGAAATAATATTGATAGTTGTGTGTGTAGTATTTGGAGCATTGCTTTTATGCGGAGTGATGTTTCGTATTGCTTTGTATTATCGTGACCAAGTTAAGAGGCTTAAAGAGGAAGTTGAAACTCTAAAATTAAAAATTGGGCATTTAACAGACGAGTTACAAAATAAACAGCATGAATGTTCAAGAGAAATTCAGAATGGCATGGATAAGAGTTTTTTAAATATCAAAAATGCATCAGAAATTAGAGAACTGAAGCAAAAGATAGATGAATATGAAGCAGCGTTCAAACGGAAAAACGAAGTTATAGATGCACTCGAAGCAGATGTTCAATCACGTGATACGGAAATTGAAGAACTGAAACAAAAGATAGAAGAACGTGACGACGAGGAAATTGAAGAACTGAAGCAAGAGATTAAACAGCGTGATGAAGCAGTAAAAGCGCCGCTTCATAAGAATAAGAAGAGTAAGAAGAAGGGTAAGTGAGGAGATAGAGATGAATGCAGGATCGTATACTGGTTTAATAGTATCTATAGCTATAAATATTCAATTAGCTATTCAACTTTATCTATTTTATAAAGAATTACAAATAGTTAAAAAGGAAATAATGAAGAAAAATGAAAAAATATGGAGGCAAGAAGAGGAAATCCAAAGATTATCTTATCCTAGCATGTTCTCTTCTTCAAAAGATAGAAAAAAATCTGGCCAAAACTTAGTTTGAACTACTCTTTCTGGGTGATTTGATGAAGTGTGTTCAATTATAAAGATTGGTACAGTTTCGATATTTGGTTTGAGGTGGCGAACTGTGAGAAAAAATTCTCTTTCTTCATCTTCCTTTAGATTAAAATAATTGCATATATCTTGCGATTTTAAGTCTGCTGTAAAAGGATTTTTAAAACTCATATATTTCTCGTTTTCGAGGATTAAAGATAGCGGATAATCTCCTAGGAAACTACCTTCAACAAATGCAAATGGGCTTTCATCAGGTATACGAAAATTATTCATTTTTATTGGATGTTTTGTAGGATTTTTTATGATTACCTCTATGTCAATAAGGAAATCTTTACCGCTCTTATGTGCGCATGGTTCTCCTTCTATAATAGCCTCTAGATTTGGACCTAAGTCTCGTCTCTCTTTTTCTTTCCATAAGATGGATAGATGTTCTTTTGCTGTTTCAGATTGTTTTTGTAATTGTCTTAGTTGTTTATTGAAATTTATAAGATCTATTTTTCGATTTCTACAACCTAACCATATTCCAAAAAATGAGATGAAAGTTGGTACTATTAATGAAATAATATCAATCACATCTTTATCTATTTGCATACTTCTTACACCCTTCTTTCCTTCATTTTCGGAAAAAAACAATCTTATAAAACACGTTTTGTATGGAGCGGTGTGGTGAATAACACGATTCTTTGTTTTGATCTAGGTACGAAGATGGGGTG
>NZ_JBHIQI010000049.1:0-2411 GCF_042196465.1 Bartonella sp. AD13SXNS | reverse complement strand
GGAGCCAAAAAGCTTTACAGTTATGATAGTCAAACCAAGGGTTGGAAAGACATAAGCCAAAGTGGTGTGACCTATCAAGCACATGAGGATAATCGATGGTCCTTCGCCTTATTTGGTAAAAGAATTATTGCGGTGAATAAAAATGATAAACCACAAGTCTTTAATACCCATAGCTCTGAACGGTTTGAAGATTTAGGAGGCAATCCACCGAAAGCCAGTTTGGTTAAGGTTTGGGGACCCTTTGTTTGTTTGATGCAATTGACAGATTATCCCAATCGCATCCATTGGTCTGGTTTAGATGATGCAACCCATTGGAAGGTTAAAGAGAAAAATTGCGATTTTCAAGATTTTCCAGATGGAGAATATGTTCAAGGTTCTACGGAATCCACCAATCCCCTTATTTTTATGCGCTCTGCGATTTATGCAGGAACCTTTGTTCCGGGTTCTAAAATTGTCTTTGCTTTTCAAAAGATCCAAGACAAGCGCGGAGTGCGCAGTGCAGCCTCTATAGCATGTCGAGGGAGTGATGCTTTTTTTGCGAGTGATGGTGGCTTTTATCAGATGAGTGCTGATGGTCAACTTTTGCCGATAGGCTTTGAGAAGGTTGATAGAACGGTTTTTAAAACTTTTGATAAGTTTGCTCTTGATGAGATGCAAGGAGTGATAGACCCCATTGATAACCGGATTTACTGGTCAATAAAGAGAGGCAATAACGAGCAAACGACCTTTGTCTATGATTGGGGATTGCAGAAATGGTCGACACTACAGGGGAAGCCTTTCACATTGTTTCCAGTATTTACGACAGGTTATACTTTAGAACAGTTAGATGAGATCTCGATCAATCTTGAGACATTACCGGCTTCTTTAGACAGTCCTCGTTGGCAAAGTGGCGCCCCCATGCTTGGTGCTTTTGATGATGAAAATAGACTTGTTATGTTTACAGGCGCTCCAATGGAAGCAACGGTTGTTTCGCAAGAATTGGGAGCACCAGATGGAAGTTTTAACTTTATCACGAAAATGTTTGCCGAAGTTGATACGACGCAAGGTCTTTTAAGCATAGGGGAACGTCGGCTTCGTAATGATCAGACACCGATTACATGGCACAAGGAGAGGGCATGTTCTTATCTTACGGGTGCTTATCATGGTCGTTCGCGCAATCGTTATCACCGCTTTAAATTGCGTATTCCTGAAGGCGTTCATTGGAACCATATCACAGGGTTTAATGTGGATTTACGTCCTTTAGGCAGAGGATAATGGCAAAAGTTTTTTTGACCACGTCTTGGGATATGGAGCGTATAGCGCCTTATCTGGAAGACATCATTGCGTCGTTTCGCGAGTATGTGGAACGTTTTAAACATGAAATCACGTTGCAAGAGCTCCTTGAAGCGATTTGCAGTGGCAAGAAACAGTTATGGCTTGTTTTGGATGATGACGAGCGCTTTTTAGCGGCATTCACGACCCAGATACAGCAGACAGTTTTAGGAAAGAAGCGCGCTCTGATTTGTGAATGTAGTGGCAAGGGCGTTCTTGATCAAGTTGATAATTTGACATTTGTAGAGGATTGGGCGCGTGAGAATGGCGCTTTTGAGATAGAGATTTTAGGGCGTTTGGGATGGAAACGTGCACTGAACAAACAAGGTTATGGCATAGATATGCTTTATTATAGGAAGGAATTGTGACATGGGGAGCAGTAGACCAGCAACGACAGAACAGAAGCAGGTGCAGACAAGTGCCCCTCCCGCTTGGATGCAGAATGTCTTTAAGCGAGGTGGTGCGGATGCGTATAATCTGTATGATACAGGGGCGGGTGGGAATGTTTATGGTGGTCCTCGTGTAGCGCCGTTAAGTGATCAAACGCGCTATGGAATTGGTGGTCTTGGAAGTATTCCACAGCATTATCAAAATCGCTCTTTGATGAATACAATTTACAATCCAACGTCGACAGCAAGCAATCTTGGAAGAGTGGCTTCTGGTGATATAGTTGGACAGAATCCGTCTTTTAATGCTGCGCTTCAAAATAGCTTAGACCGTGTCAGAGATACGATTAACAGCTCTTTTGCCGGTGCGGGTCGTTATGGTTCTGGTGCACATACGGGTGTCTTGGCAAATGAACTTGGTGCTTTGTCTACAAGTGCTACAGCAGACCAGTATAATCGTGATGCGGATCGCATGATGCAAGCCAATGCCATGATAGACCAAGCCAATCAAAATCAATTGGGCGCCTCAAATAACTTCTTACAGGGTTATGGGAATGCCTATTCTAATGCCATACAAGGGGGAGGTGTACTTGATGCCCACAATCAGAGAGTTGTTGATGCCAATAGAGAACGTTGGATGGAACAAGACAATAGCGGCTGGAATAGGTTGAATATGCTTATGAACGCCGGTCATGGCTTCGCAAGAAATTACGG
>NZ_JBHIQI010000048.1:0-2452 GCF_042196465.1 Bartonella sp. AD13SXNS | reverse complement strand
GCCCCCTCTGTTGCTAAGCTATCCGCCGCCGCATAAAGCCTTTTGACATGACTTAACAAATATTTTTCCCAATACAAAGCTCTTTCAAGGGCATCTCTATTGATTTCAAAACGCCCACCCTCAACCAGTTCAAAAATCAACGCAAGGGTTGGTATGGTTTGATTCATTTTCAAAAGATGTGCTTTTAAACTTGCAGAGAAATGACCATTCTTTATTCTTTTCTGAAAATCTTCCCACCATTCACGAAACATTTCTTGGGCTTCGGCAGAAAAGCGTATGGTTATCGGATATTTTGGTGATCCAAACGGTTTATCATAAAGAGAACGAAAAACCCCTTGATAACTTTCCCATGCCTTTTGATTGAGAGGTCTATCAACCCATAACTGCTCTTGTCGTTCATCGGGAAAGATCAGCATTTGAAACCGTTGCATAAGACCATCATCGTTTATTCCACGGTGCATGTCTTGAATAATGGGAATAATACGTGCAGGTTGAATACCCCCTATAATAGAGACAGTTGCATTGGGAATAAAAATGGTTCCCCGTCCTATACGATCATAGGTGTAAGACTTATTGCCATTAAAAGCTGTTAGATAGAAAGAACGGTCTGATTGATATTCCTTTCTTGCCAGATTAGATAAAAAACCAGCTAATTCATCACGAACCAACAAGAGACCACGGGGGTTTTCTTTTAAGAGTTCCCCAAGCTTTTCAACGGTCACATCATTGACGATAAGACGGCGTTTTATAGAACTGTCATCTTCCTCACTTTCTTTGTGTTCAAGAGTTTGTGAAAGAAGAGCAAGGGCTTGTTCTTCGTCTTGATCTTTGAGTGCTTTATAGGCTTGTTTTTTCTTTTCTCGTTTATCTAATTCACTAAGAATCTCTTTTGTTTCTTGCTGTTTTTTCTTCTTTACCCACTCTTGATGCCATTCATCTTGAAATTCATAAAGAGGTTCTAAAGCAGCGTCCATGGTACCTGTTTTCATGGTCGAAGGTTCCCCCACAATGGCACCCCAGAGATTAGGAACAATTTTCCAATTGGCATGTTGTTTTGGGGCAACCCGCACGCCATTACCAATCACAGCAGCCAAACCACAGAGAGCAGAGATAGCAATAAAATCCATAGGGGCTTGTTGGCTATCCGCAACGTCATAAACATAGTTCATTAATGGCGTTGGCAACTGTAATAAGCTAAAAGGCTCGACGGGTAAGAGAGCCGTATTAATCGGTTGCAATTCCCCCCAACCATTTTGTTGCAATGCTTGCTTATAAGGAATGGCTTCTAAACAAGTATTATCATTTAAAGAAACATTATCGTTATCATTGCATGAAACATTTTGATTGTTGGTATCTACAATATTGTTTTTATTCTCTCTCATTTATTTATACCTTTCAGTATCAAAACATCATTGAAATCTAGACCGTAGGGGGCTTGCATGATAAAAACCTCAAAGCCTTGTCTATAGGCATGTGCAGCGAGGTTAAAACCTGCTTTACGACCCGCATCATCGCCATCCATTGCAATGGTGAGACGGGCTTTTGTTTTGGGTAAATTCACATGCATCATGCCATGGGTTGAAAGGGACGCCCATAAATCAACGGGCTCTGTTAACAACCCAGACAGCAGAGCCAGACCGGTTTCAATGCCCTCACAAATGACCAGATGTTTTGGATTGGCTTGACTTAATTGCACCCCACCACCCGTGATAGAACCCAACATGGCTTTAGCTGGTTTTTGATCTGTTTTGCAGCCATTGTTTTTTAAAAAGGTTCTATGAATGGCAAAGGAACCAGCCCCCTTAACAAGAGCAATCAACGCGGGCAATGTACCCCCAGAGGGGTGTAGACATTTGTCGTAAAAGCGTAAATCAGCAGGCAAATCACACATGATCCCCCGCATGCGTAAATAGGTTTCTGCTAAAGTATTTTTGATTGGTTGGCTTTGTTGCCAAATTACTTTTGCTCTCTCTGCTTTCCTTTTTGCTTGTTTGAGATCAGCACAAAACTGTTTTGAGAAAGAAAGCGTATGAGCATAAGCTTGTTTTCCAAGCAACCCAATTCTAATAAGCGCTTGTATGATCTCTTTAAAAGAGCAGCCAGCATAACAATAGAGTAAAAGACGCCCATCATTTCCATTAGAAATAGATAAACTAGGCAGCCTATCATCATGAGCAGGGCAACGGGCTGTTCCATAACGCCCATGCCAAACCCCGCGCAAGGCACGGGTAATACCCCGCGCATTCTTAAAAGAACACATCATTTTAAATCCTATAACATTGCGTCATAGGACGGATTATGCTATCTCTAGATTGATGAGTTTGAGAAAGCCTTGTCCGTCCTTACGTGACAAGGTTTTTTTTATGCCGCGTCATTTTGACGTTGCTGTTTCGCTTGTTCGATGATATTCAAGAGATCCGATTGTAACCAACGGGATAAAAAACCAAATTTT
>NZ_JBHIQI010000047.1:0-2635 GCF_042196465.1 Bartonella sp. AD13SXNS | reverse complement strand
ATAAAAATGTTTTCTTATGATCTCTATTGGCTATGCTCTTTGATCAGCTGCTCGACTTCTTCAACACGAAAGCCAAGCCGAAATATCGGCGCATAGTCGCTTTCTTGTAATTCATACTGACAACGCTTTTCTATAGAAGTACCGTCTAAATCAACAGGAATTTCTGTTTGCACACAAACCCTATGCGTATCATCTTCAATCCCCTCTTCTCCTTCTTCAAGCTCTTTAACAAAGACCCAATAAAAACGTGTTGCTAAAAGCCCCTCTAGCCTTCTTACCGTTTCAGCCTTATCAAATTCAAGCATGTTCAGATAATCTTGCTTCGTATTTAAATGCTCTGGATAATCTATCATCTACCCTCCTAAACAAAATACCGTGGATGACTACAACCGCGCGCTCCTATTTTGTCATCCTTGAAACCGCGAGAATACTGACCATTGCGATAAAAGGGACCACTATAGAAACCTTGTTGCCAACTCCCTCCTCCTATCAATACATTCATGGAACTTCTAATACTTCCCCCACTTACAGAAGTTTGCGCAGGAAACGTTTCTGACAAATATTGCCAAACATAACCGCAACCATCCTCACATCCAATATGAGAGATCATACGACGATTTCCCGTATCCTTATAGCCTCCTGTTTTTTTGGGGGTAGGAGCTTTATTGCCTGCTATACTTGTTTTTTCATTACTTCCATAAAGGGCAGAGATAAATTCCTTATCACTCAATAAAGACTTCTTTACACGCATCATATCTGTGGCATGTTCTGTATAGCTACGGCTCGTCGTGATCGGAACATTATAGGATGAGCGGGTATTTTCACCCGTTCCTGACTGTAGATAAATATCAACCCAAATATCTGTGGAGGGGTCATAGACCATCCCCTCAGGCGAACTATGCGGACGATGATTCAAACACCAAACTGAATGGGGTAATATATCCCCTGCTTGATACCCCGATAACGGATGATCTATTATAACACCAACATCCGCACAAAGCGTATGAAACCCTCCTATCTTTCGAGAATTCGTCGCTGTATAACCTGTAGGATAAGTCGAGTTTAAGGACACAACAAATTGCACAGTATTCTCATTCGAAGTCACTAAATAAATGTAATAATCATTGCCCCCTGTAAGAGATCGAGTTATGGGAACGAGTGTATCTTCCATGTAACTCATCACAAACAGATCATTCCCTTTCTTCAAAGAAATATGCGTTCCTTTTTTCAACGTAAGTTGTTTTTTTCCTGTAGCAACGAGAAACGGCCTCGAGAGCGAAATAACATTCCAAGTTAAATGTTTCATCAAAGGAGAACTGCTTATATTCGTGCTACTTTGTGCTTTTAAAGCTTCCTGTTTTGCCTCTTCTGCTAGCACTTTTGCCTGAGAGGCTACTGTATTCGCAGAAGTCGCTGTGGATAGAGAACTCTTGATACCGCCAAGCTCTCTTTTCAAAGCATCCTTTATACCACCAAGCTCTTGCTTCGTCGTATCGGCTGTTTTTTTAGCTTCTTCGGCTGTACTTTTTGCTCTACCGGCTACTTCCTTGGCTTCTCTTGCTTCACTCTTAGCTGCATAGGCTTGCGAATCTGCTGCCTCGGCTTTTTTCTTGGCTTCTTCTGAGTACATCCGCGCTAAACTTACGGGAGCTTTAAAATTATCAACCACTTGATTGATATCTATAACACGACTATTCGCTCCATAAGCAACGCTTTGCGCTTTTTCTGCTATTGATCGCGCTTGTCCTGCATCATGTTTGGCATAATCAGCTGTATCCTTAGCTTCTTTTGCTATTTTTTGCGATTCATCTGCTGCAGCTTCTAAAGACGCGGCTTTTTTACCAGCTGTTTCTGCTGCCTTCTTTGCCTCTTCTGCTGTATATTTTGCACTATTCGCTATATCCTTCGCTTTGCCTACTTCATCCTTCGCTTCATAGGCTCTGCTACTTGCTGCTTCTGCTATTTTCTTGGCTTCTTCCCCTGCTCTCTGTGCTAAACTTGCTGTGACTTTCGCTTCATCGGCTACTTGCTTTGCATCACTTGCTTTGCTTGAAGCTTGATAGGCTATAGTCTCTGAAGATTGAGACTTACTACGAGCTTGTTCCGCATCATGTTTAGCAAAACCGGCTGTATCCTTGGCTTCCTTCGCTATCTTTTGGGCGTCTTCTGCAACTGTCTCTACGCTTTGTGATTTTTTCTCAGCTGACGCCGCCACTTTCTTGGCATCATCTGCTACAGACTTCGCACGATCTGCTACTTGTTTTATATCATCTAAAGCACTTTTAGTTTCTTGTGCAATCTTCTCGGCGGTTTCCGCTTTACTCTTCGCCTCTTGCGCTATAGCCTTAACCGCCTCTGCACCCACTTGACCTGCTGACTCTCCTGAACGCACCGCTGTCTCTGCTGCTACCTTCGCCTCATTGGCTATTCGCGTTGCTTCTGTTGCACCCTGTTGGGCTTGTTCCGCCAAACCCTTCGCCTCAGATGCTGTACTCTTAGCTTCTCTTGCTTCTGTTAATGCTGTAGCCGCTGTAGATTTCGCTTCCGTCGCAATGGTCTCCACCCTTTCTGCCTTAGCTTTTGCTTCTTCTGATAAGGTCTTCGCTTCTCCAGACTTCGTCAATGCTTCTGAGGT
>NZ_JBHIQI010000046.1:0-2665 GCF_042196465.1 Bartonella sp. AD13SXNS | reverse complement strand
ACCTCGATGCCAGATGACATTGTTTTGCTTTCTGGATTAGCACCTAAATAGCCAATTAAAATCACTTTATTAAGCATATTTGTAAGTTCCATTAAATGATGTAAAGATCATAACATACTTTATGTGTTTTTACAATATTTTCAGTTATCTAATAACAATTATTTAAAGTATTACATTATGTGCTAAATCACTAAAGCGTGTAAAATCGGATTGAAAGGCAAGGGGAACGATTCCTGTCGGACCATGGCGTTGTTTTGCTATAATAACCTCGGCTTTGCCCTTGGCTTGCTCCATTGCCTCTTGCCATTTGCTATACTCAGCAGTGCCTTCTTTGGGTTCTTCATTTTTGAGATAATATTCTTCACGATAAACGAACAGAACAATGTCGGCATCTTGCTCGATTGAACCAGATTCACGTAAGTCGGAGAGTTGTGGACGTTTATCGGTTCGGTTTTCAACTTGACGCGAAAGTTGTGACAGAGCAATGATGGGAATATTGAGTTCTTTTGCAAGTGCTTTAAGTCCCATGGTAATGGCTGTAATTTCTTGAACGCGATTTTCTAATGAACGCTTTGAACCGCTTGTCATGAGTTGGATATAATCAATAATCAAGACATCTAGACCATGTTGTCGTTTAAGACGCCTTGCACGAGCGGACAATTGTGCAATAGACACCCCACCCGTTTGATCAATATAAAGAGGGATTGTTTGTAAGGAACGCATTGCGTGAATAATTTTTGCAAATTGCTCTTCTGAGATATTACCACGGCGCATATCAGAAGAAGAAACCTTTATTTGCTCTGAGATAATACGAGTTGCAAGCTGTTCAGTTGACATCTCAAGTGAGAAGAAACCAACAATACCCCCTTCATTGGCTTGGCTGTTATCATGACGCTTGCAAGCATTGGCAATATTAAAAGCAATATTAGTAGCCAGAGAGGTTTTCCCCATAGCAGGGCGCCCCGCAAGGATAATCAAATCAGATGCTTGTAACCCCCCCATTTTTTCATCAAGGGTTTTGATATGGGTAGCTATCCCTGAAAGCTGTGAGGAACGCTTTTTCGCAGCGCTTGCCATGTTAAGTGCTTTTGCAATGGCTGTATCAAAGTTTTCAAAACCACCCCCATATTTTCCTTTCTCGGCTAGCTCAAATAACTGATTTTCAATCGTTTCAATTTGTTGGGAAGGTGTGAACTCTAGAGGCGCATCAAAAGCTGTATTGGCAACTTGAGTGCCAAGGTTAATTAAAGAGCGGCGGATAAAAAGATCATAAATGACGCTTCCATAATCTTTAGTATTAATGATTGTTACAGCTTCTTTAGCTAAACGCACCACGTAATTATATACAGTGATGTCACCAATTTTCGCATCATTTTCAACAAAGGGCTTAATGGTAATCGGGTCTGCAATTCTTCCCTTTTGAATAATTTGTGAAATGATATCAAAAAGCTTTTGATGCAACGGTTCAAAAAAATGCTCTGCTTTTAAAAAATCAGAAACGCTATCAAGAGCATTATTATTGATAATGATAGCACCCAGCAAAGCTTTTTCAGCTTCAATATTATGGGGAAGTTGGCGAAAAGAAGATTGTTCTTCTGTTTGAAAAGAAGGTAAATTAACAGCGTTCATTTTATTCATTATGATTTAAATTGATTTGATAAATGATAATTATAAACCACTGAATCTACAGTGTGAATCCCATTTTTATTTTACTTAACAGCTTGCGTTTTGATACGTTTTGTGCAATAAAGAGATGTTCGTAACTTTCGAATAACAAGATAACAGTCATGCATTGCAAAACAGAAGCCGTGTCAAGAAATTGGCACGGCTTTAATGCATTTAAATTGAATAGAAAAAACTAGCCTCTAGTATAAAAGAAAGCCCTGTTACGTAAATACATAACAAGGCTTTCACAATTTCTCAAGTTGTATATAAAATATAGTACATTATGTATAAAGTTACAAGCGTTAAGACACAAAAAAACCGTGTCATTTAAGGCACGGCTTTTGTGATATCTTTAAAGAGGAATATTGTTTTAACCTAAAGAACGGTTAAAATACAACGCCATTATGACGTTGCGAATTAATGGTAGCATGATACATTTTAAGATGCAAATTGAGAGAAAATATACTTGCGTTTATACACAGAATATGTAAAAAATATTTTTATTAATCCTATGTGGTTTTAAGTGTTTTCAATATAAAAGCCGTATCAATTCATTTTGATACGGTTTTTATGTATTAAGGCTTGCGTTTTTACACGTTTTGTGTGATATGTGTTTAGTGTAAAATGTATATACTTCCAAATAAAAGCCGTGTCTTAAAGGACGCGGCTTTTTTGCTATAAAGCAGCCCCCCGCGCCGTTATTTTATTTACGCTGCTTTGTTTGTGCTTTGTTCACTACCATCAGTATCATCACAAATCTTTTGCTTGCCATTAATTACAGCGTTGCCAGAGATTTTTACACCCTCTTCAATAATAGACCTATTAGAAACACACGCATCATCATAAATTTCTGCTTTTTCATAAATACGAGCATTCTCATAAACACGGGCATTGCCATAAATCTTGACATTTTTGTAGACAAGCGCTTTTCCATAAACCCTAGCATGATCAAAAATATGAGAACCTTCGTATACGCAAGAAGACCCTGATACTTTTGCAT
>NZ_JBHIQI010000045.1:0-2690 GCF_042196465.1 Bartonella sp. AD13SXNS | reverse complement strand
AAGATATTGAATATGCACCAACTCAACAACAAACGGCGGTGTGAAATGGAACAAAGAACAGCACAATGGTTTCAAGCGCGCTTAGGAAAAGTCACTGCTTCAAACGTTTACAATATACTCAGTAAGACAGCAAAAGGTTTGCCTACAAGCAAATATGAAGACTACAAAATCAAACTCATAACAGAACGCTTAATAGGTGAAATAAGCCAATCTTATACAACCGCGGCTATGCAATGGGGCATTGAACATGAAGAGAATGCCTTGAGAGAATATGAATTCATTTATGACGCAGAAGTCACAAGATGCGGGTTTATCCCCCACCCAAAAATGGAAATGGCGGGGGCTAGTCCTGATGGGTTCATTGGAGAGGACGGTTTAATCGAAGTCAAATGCCCACAATCAACCACGCATTTGCGCTTCTTTATATATGACGAAATCAAGCCTGAATATATCGCACAAATGCAATTCCAAATGGCGTGCACAGGACGCAAATGGTGTCATTTCATGAGCTATAATCCAAACTTTGTAGGCAGATCTACTGGTTTGAGAATGAAAATCAAACGCATCAACCGTGATGAGCAATACATTGAAGAGATTAATAAAGCTGTCGAAATCTTTTTAGGGGAAATAGAACAAGAGATGCAAAAGATTTTGGCAAAAGCTGCTTAAACCTATGGGGGTGCTCTCTCCTCCCCGCACCCCCACCCTTCTTAACACTTTCAAGTAATGCGTGATTCACGCCACGGGTGGATTGTACGCAAATCAAGGAAATAAACCATGGAAAAGAAATACGAACTGACAGATGAAACAATCGAAGTTGGGCGCAAAACGCTCCGCCGCATTCGTGCATTGAGAGATTTGGGGGACGTCAAGAAAGGTGATCTTGGCGGCTATATCGAGAAAGAAGACAATCTAAGTCATGATGGCAATTGCTGGGTTGGGGGTTATGCCAAGGTTTATGATGATGCTAAGGTTTACGAAAATGCACATGTTTACGGTTATGCCGAGGTTTACGACAATTCTCGTATTTATGGCAAAGCAGAAGTTTTCGATGAACCATGCATTTACGGTCATGCAGAAGTTTACGGTGATGCATATATTTGCGGTGAACCGAACGTTTTTGATAATGCAGAAGTTTATGGCAATGCACAAGTTTACGAAGAGGCATACATTTACGATAGGGCGCGTGTTTACGGCAATGCACAAGTTTACGGTGATGCGCATATTTACGGTCATGCAAAAATTTACGGTGATGCATGTGTATGTTGGAACGACTGGATTGATGACGATAGAAGAATCTCAACTAGAGAAAAAACCAGATGAGAAAATAACGAACGACTAATCTTATAGTATCTCTATAAGCCGTTTCTAGCAACAAAAACAAAGATTTTAACACCAGCGTGATTCACGCCACGGGGGAATTACATCTCAATGAAGGGGAATAAACATGCCACACCGCCCACCTACTATCACGCAACCAGCTATTGCTCGTGCTTTAAGAGAAGCTAAAAAACAAGGATGTGAACTCATAGAAATCAAACCTACAGGGGAATTATTAATTCATATCAATAAAACCATAACACCAACAACGACAGATAATACTTATAGCATTGACGATTTTCCACCACTTGAAAACGAGCAAGAAGACTACGAGACCAGCAAAAGTTGCCCCTCTGTCGACGGTATAAAGTTTTAGCCATGCCAAAACGCCGTCCGCCGCATCTTGTTCGTGAACGTACACGCCATGGTAAAGTTATATGGTATATACGTATTGGTCATGGACCACGGTTTCGGATTGAAGGAACCTATGGAACGCAAGAGTTTGTTGATAATTATACGCTGGCTATTAAACAAGCTCAAAATGGCTCCTCCAAAACAAAGAGGCGTACCAGACTCACAGAAGGGTCTTTCGATTGGTTGTTGCATCAGTATTTACAAAGCATGCAATGGCATAATCAATCAGAATCTACTAAAAAAGTTAAATATCGAATTCTGAATAATGTTTCTAAACATATCGGTGATCGTGCATATAAAAGCATAAACAAACAACACATTCTTGAAGCCGTAGACAGAAGGCGAGAGACCCCCGCGGCGGCAAAACATTTTTTGACCTCTTTAAACGGTCTCTTTAATTGGGCGGTTGATAATGCCCTTTTAAATAGAAATCCTGCCTTTAATATAAAAGCACCAAAATCTTTAAACAGTGAGGGATTACTGCCATGGCTAGAAGAGGACATAGACAAATATTATCACCGTTGGTCACATGGTACACATGAACGCGTCTGGATTGATGTTCTTCTTTATACAGGCTTGCGTCGTGGTGATGCCGTTCGTATCGGCTGGAAAGACGTCAAAGATAATATCATTTATCTCAAAACAGAAAAGAGCCAATTTAAAACAGATGTTTTTCTTCCTATTTTACCAGAACTAGAGGAAACCCTTAAAATTGGTCCCATAGGTAATGAAACATTTATTTGTGGTAAAGGTGGAAATAAGCTTGTCAAAGAAAGTTTTGGCAACCTCTTTCGTGAAGCATGTAATGCAGCAGGGATTAAAAAATCAGCTCACGGCTTGCGAAAATTAGCAGCAACACGCGCCGCCAATGCTGGTGCTACAGTTTCCCAAATGAAAGCGCTTTTTGGCTGGTCAGAAGACAAAATGGCATCTCTTTATACCAAAACAGCCGATAG
>NZ_JBHIQI010000044.1:0-2748 GCF_042196465.1 Bartonella sp. AD13SXNS | reverse complement strand
CAAGGCGTTATTACTCAAGAGCAATATGATGCCGCGCAACAGTACCTACAGATAAGAAATAATTACCTTTGTGCAAAAGGCTTGCCTAATGCGATTTATGACGATGTGTCTACAAATTCAGATCCAGATAGCTTTGAACAATGGGTTCAAAAAGCAACAAATCACTATCAAGCCGTGCAAGAGGCACTAAAAGAAGCCCAATGCCTCTATAGACAGTATAACCTTTATGCAGCGCTACAGTACCTCGTTGTAGAAGATCAAATGCTACCACACCTTGTGAATTCATTACGCGTTGCTCTTAATGCTCTTCAGAAGTATTTTCAAAAAAGCACTTAACTATAATGTGTAACTATTTGAAAAATAAGGCATTAATTTCACGGTCTAGTTCTTTAAGTTTTTCCTTCTTTGCAGCGATATGTATTTGAATTTCGGTAATTTCTTTTAAAATTTGTAATGCTTTATTGTGTTGTTTTAATTGTGTTTCGTTATGAACAAGATCCATGTTATACATTTCTCTTTCCATGTCACTAAGTAAGCTGTATGCTATCTCATGCCTTTCTTTAATTAAATTATGCCATTTTTCTATATTTTTGATTTGTTCTTTCAAAAATAAATCTTTATCGTTCCTCAAATATTCTTTTATTAGGAACTGAAATTCAATTATGTCAGTTTTAGAAAATGTGCGTTCCCACCATAGGATTCTATCGAGTGCCTCATGATACAGTTTACGCCCATCTTCTATATCTCTTAGTGCAGTGTTTAGCTCAGCAATTTCTTTTGAACAAAATAGCTTACTCAAAAATGAAGGAGAATCTTTAGAATTAGCATATCCATTTGAAGGGGATATAAGAGACGTTATCAAAAGTGCGATAATTAATACGCTTCTAAATAAAGATTTTTTTATAAACATCATTTCTACCTTTAATATACACTTTATTTGTCTAATCTCTTGTAAAAGGGGACAGGAGCGAAGGGGCGATTTTCGCCTCTTTCGTTTTTATGAATTCACTACAAGCTGTTTTTAATATTCTTCAAAAATGTTACCAACCAAACATGAAGGGAATGGCAATAACAGCTAAGGCGGTCATTATTGTAAATAAAAACGCCGGAATCTTTAACCTAAATCTCCAGAGTATGTTAATCGGAAGAGACATTATGGTGATTATTATAAAGCCTATTACGAACCATTCTATTATTTGTTTTTTTTTAGAATGATGTTTTAATAATTCATAATAGTCTTTTTCACTTATAGAAGCTAGTCTAATGTCATTTCCGAGTTCTTCTCTGAGTTTTTTAAACTTATTAAAATTATAATCCAATATTTCTTCTGAAATACAAGTAACAAAAGAAGATGGATTTCGTACATCACGCAAAACAGGAATTTGGCCATCTGGGCATAGTTTTAAATACCTATCTTCTGCTAATGATTGACTACTTATATGGCTAGTGAATAAGATACTTATTATTCCGAATAAGGCAATTTTCTTTAAATACGATAATAACATTAGATTTTATCTTGTTTTTCATTGTTACATCTTCGCTTCATACAGATTCCCTTTGAAATTATCAATATGTGTTATTTTTATGTTGACAAAGTGTAGCAAATCGTATTTAATGACAAATACGGCACTGGTCGTACTGTATCTAAATGAGGGTGTGGTACAGTTCAAAATCCCCGCAAATGCGGGGTTTTTTATTATCTGGAGGGTGTATTTTATGACATCACAAAATACAGAACAGATTTCTCAAACAAAGAAAAAATATAAACCCCCTAAGGCAGGAATGGGGCGTGTTAAAGGTGTACCGAATAAGAATACACGCCTTTTGAAAGAGGCTATTCTTAAAGCTGCTGAATTGGCAGGCAATAAGTATGGCAAGGAAGGACTAATCTCTTACCTCGAAAAGCAGGCAATAAGATGCCCTGCGGCTTATTTAGCGTTGCTTGGGAAGATCTTGCCTTTGCAAGTGACGGGGGAAGATGGGGGCGCGATTAAGATCATAGGGCGTGTAGAAATTGCTCCTTTAACAATGAATGACGACAAGACAGATTAAGATTGTACCAAAACTCATTCCTATTTTTGCAGGAGACGCTTTGGTACGAGCGGCTTGGGGTGGACGAGGGTCTGGAAAGACAAGATCATTTGCCTTGATGGCTGCTTTAAAAGGCTATCAATTTGGTATGCAGGGGATATCGGGGACCATTCTTTGTGCACGTCAGTTTCAGAATTCTTTGGCAGAAAGTTCATTGGAGGAGATTAAGCGCGCCATTGAAGCGCACGACTTTTTAAAGGACTATTACAAGGTTGGGGAGTCGTCGATTAAGTCGATAGATGGTCGTATAGCCTTTCAGTTTTCTGGTTTGGACCGCAATATAGCCAGTATCAAGTCTATGGGGCGTATTTTGCTCTGCTGGGTTGATGAGGCAGAGCCGGTTACAGAGACAGCTTGGCAGACGCTTATACCGACTTTGCGTGAAGAGGGCGAGGGGTGGCGAGCAGAGTTATGGGTGACATGGAACCCGTTGCGAGACAATGCCCCCGTTGAGAAGCGGTTTCGCTTTTCAGACAATGAAGCCATTAAGCGTGTAGAGATCAATTGGTCAGACAACCCGAAGTTTCCGAAAATCTTGAATGAAGCGCGATTGGATGATCTGAGAAACCGTCCAGAGACCTATAAGCATATATGGGAAGGGGCTTATCTTACAGCAGTTCAAGGCGCTTATTATCAGAGGGAAATGTTGGCAGCCGA
>NZ_JBHIQI010000043.1:0-3055 GCF_042196465.1 Bartonella sp. AD13SXNS | reverse complement strand
CATGATTTTTCTCCAGTGGACATGACGTTATCGCCATAAATATGCGCATCACCATAAACCATGGCATCACCATAAACCTCTGTATTGCCATAAACACGGGCATTGTCGTAAATTTTTGCACGCCCAAAAACCTTGGCATTTTCATAAACACGGGCATTATCATAAACCTTGGCATTATCTCTAATTATTGATTTTTCGAATATCTGTGCATTACCAAAAACCTTAGCGTTATCACAAACCGCGGCATCATGCCAAACCCAACAGTCGCCCTCATGACTTAAGTTGTCTTCTTTTGCTATGAAGCCGCCTAGAGCACCTTTTTTAATAATTCCAAAGTCTTTTAAAGCACATATGCGGCGTAGAGTATGTCCATCAACTTCGATTGTTTCATCAGTAAGTTCATATTTCTTTTCCATGATTTTACTCCTTTAAGTTAGATTCTGCCTTTGTCGTTCTTGCAAAAGAACGGCATTGCATTGTGTGGTGAATTTTTTGAAAAGAGGCGTCTTTTAAAAACGCCTTTAGCTTTTAAAGCACATCACAAGGACGCAAACGGTGTTGTTGTTCGTAAGAACCATACATTGCATCATCATATTCGCGCTGTTTTATATCATCTAAAAAAAAAACGTATGCTGAACTATGTGTAACAAAGCCGTGAGGAATGTTTCCGTTGAAACACTGCTCTTCACATTCTTTCAGATAGCATTCGGCAATATCTTCAGAGATATCTTCACAACGATTAGTCGTTGGTTCTACACGCAAAATTTGGACAGCATTATCGGCTTGGTCGATAAATTTGATCATGTCCTTTTCTTCTAAGAAAGGACCAGATTTAGCGAGATTTTGTTCTTCATTTTCGCAGATGACTAAGAGAATTTCATCAGAATTTATAAACACTGTTTTTTTCACAAATGCCTCCGTTATCAAAATATTTAAATACATTTTGAAAAAATGCCTTGACATAGGTTTTTTTTTTCGGGGTATGGTGTTTGTATATTTCATATTTAATGAACGAGGTCAACTAAAAAATTCATAAAATATGAAATTTTATGAAGACAAAAGTTAATTATGGATAATACAATGTTAGAAAAACTTTGGAATTATGGAGATAAAAAAGTGAGGGCAGCTATTATTCTTTGTCTAAAGAACAAGAATTTTGAAGAATCGTTAAAACAGCTTTCTGAACTTCAGGTTTTGCTTGATAGTAAAGACGAATAAATTGTTCAGATTCTTTTATTAAAAAAGGCGGGATTTCACCAAAAAAATCAATAATTTTTATTAGTTCATCAGCTCTTATTGATCTAGGTTTTATTGGTTTCTTTTTTTCTGATTTTTCTGAGTTATTTAGCATATTGCTTAAAGTAGATTGCAATATCCCTAAATGTTTAGCGAGCATTTTTTTGCTGCCATGTCCATTTTTAGCTAATTGCTCATTAAGCCATGCCTTTAACTGATCCGATTCCATAAGAGTAAGGCTCTTTCATGTGACATGAAAAATCAATAAAAAAAAACTGAATTTTTATCTTGATAAAATTCATAAAATATGAAATTTTATTGTTATGAAAAAAGAACCTGCGTATACCATAATAAAATATTTAGGGGGGGCTGTTAATGTTTCGCGTATTTTGCAGAAATGTAAAGGCGCTGTTTATCGTATCACTTATTCTAAAGAGAAGGGCGGTGCTAATGGATTATTTCCTTCAATTTATCAGGCGCAATTATTAACCTACGCGCGAGATCATGGGATAGATTTGCGTCCAGAAGATTTTTTTTATCCCGAGCGCTTGCAGAGATTAATGCAAGAGCAACACCCCCCAATGTCGAAAATTTGCAAGAGCCGCGTTGTTGATCAGACGGTCGATAGATTGCAGCATTAAGGAGATCAAAATGAGTTTAAATGAAATAATATTGATAGTTGTGTGTGTAGTATTTGGAGCATTGCTTTTATGCGGAGTGATGTTTCGTATTGCTTTGTATTATCGTGACCAAGTTAAGAGGCTTAAAGAGGAAGTTGAAACTCTAAAATTAAAAATTGGGCATTTAACAGACGAGTTACAAAATAAACAGCATGAATGTTCAAGAGAAATTCAGAATGGCATGGATAAGAGTTTTTTAAATATCAAAAATGCATCAGAAATTAGAGAACTGAAGCAAAAGATAGATGAGTATGAAGCAGCGTTCAAACGGAAAAACGAAGTTATAGATGCACTCAAAGCAGAAGTTCAATCACGTGATGCGGAAATTGAAAGACTTAAACAAACGATTAAAGAAAATGATGAAATTGTAATTAAAAAACGTCAAGAGATTATTGAACTTAAAGCTAATATTGTAGCAGTTGATCCAACTAAGAAATACGAATTCACTGACGAAATTAAAGAATACAAACACAATGGTGAGAAAGGTGGTTGTACTCATGTTTTGCATAGAATTCGCGCCTTAAGAGACTTTGGTACTGTTAAAAAAGGTGATTTGGGGGGCTGGATAGCAAAAGAGGGAAATCTTAGTCATGATGATAACTGTTGGGTTGGGGGAGAGGCTATGGTTTTTAGTAATGCTAAAGTTTATTCCAATGCTCAAGTTTATGACAAAGCACAGGCTTATGGAAATGTAGTTATTGGTGGGAATGCTAAGGTGTATGGCAATGCCCATGTTTATGACAATGCAGAGATTTGGGGTTCATCACAGATTTATGAGGATGCCAAAGTTTACGGGTATGCGACCGTTACTAATAAGGCACAAGTTCATGGCAAAGCACAAGTTTATGAAGAGGCATTAATTTATGGCACTGCGAATATTTATGAAAATGCTACTGTTCGTGGTGATGTACGTATTGCGACGGAAAGCATTGGTGGCGGTACTTTAGTTAATAGTGGAGAAATGTCTGCTGCTAATAAAAATGGCTCTTCACAGAAGAAAAGTAA
The DNA here is from genome assembly GCF_042196465.1 of Bartonella sp. AD13SXNS. NCBI lineage: Bacteria > Pseudomonadati > Pseudomonadota > Alphaproteobacteria > Hyphomicrobiales > Bartonellaceae > Bartonella > Bartonella sp. AD13SXNS. The sequence goes on along the minus strand of NZ_JBHIQI010000043.1, from coordinate 134 downwards.
GTGAGGAGATAGGGATGAATGCAGGATCGTATATTGGTTTAATAGGATCTATAGCGGTAAATATTCAATTAGCTATTCAACTTTATCTATTTTATAAAGAATTACAAATAGTTAAAAAGGAAATAATGAAGAAA
>NZ_JBHIQI010000042.1:0-3140 GCF_042196465.1 Bartonella sp. AD13SXNS | reverse complement strand
TGGTTCAACAGGGGCAGAAGGAGGAGAAACAGAATCCGTAGATGAAGGTGAGACCGGAACAGAGGGCTCAGAGGGCAACGACGTAGAAAGTGAATCGGGGGGAGAAGATGGAGGATCAACAAGATCAGAAGACGTAGAAGAAGGGGAGTCAGACATAAACGACGTAGAAAGTGGATCGGAAGATGGAGGATCAACAGGACCAGAGGACGTAGAAGAAGGAGAGTCAGACATAAACGACGTAGAAAGTAGATCGGAAGGGGGAGGATCAACAGGACCAGAGGACGTAGAAGAAGGAGAGTCAGACATAAACGACGTAGAAAGTAGATCGGAAGGGGGAGGATCAACAGAAGCAGAGGACGTAGAAGAAGGAGAATCAGACATAAACGACGTAGAAAGTGGATTGGGGGGTGGAGAATCAACAGGAGCAGAAGACGTAGAAGAAGGAGAGTCAGATATCAAAGACGTAGAAACTGGATCGGGAGGGGGAGGGTCAACAGGAGCAGAAGACGTAGAAGAAGGAGAGTCAGATATCAAAGACGTAGAAACTGGATCGGGAGGGGGAGGGTCAACAGGAGCAGAAGACGTAGAAGAAGGAGAGTCAGATATCAAAGACGTAGAAAGTAGATCGGAAGGTGGAGGATCAACAGGACCAGAGGACGTAGAAGAAGGAGGATCAGACATAAACGACGTAGAAAGTGGATCGGAAGATGAAGGATCAACAGAAGCAGAGGACGTAGAAGAAGGAGAGGCAGATATCAAAGACGTAGAAACTGGATCGGGAGGTGGAGGGTCAACAGGAGCAGAAGACGTAGAAGAAGGAGGATCAGACATAAACGACGTAGAAACTGGATCGGAAGGAGGAGGATCAACAGAAGCAGAGGACGTAGAAGAAGGAGAGTCAGATATCAACGACGTAGAAAGTGAATTAGAAGGAGAAGATGGAGGATTAACAGGATGAGATAATGGAAACGAAGAAGGTTTACCAAATGGACCATTATAAGAACCTATTCTAGAAGAAATATAAATCCCTTCGAGTCGGAAATCCCAAAAATCCCCCTCACCTTCCACTAATCTTTGCTTAGCATTCGCTTCTCCAAAAGGCGAACCCGGACCATAACCACGAATACGATATTGATAAGGAAAACCTTTCACCGTAGTATAACCATCATAACCATTGGCGAGTCGAAAAGAACCTGCCTGCGCTGTTCCTGCAACTTGAACGATTGAAATGCTTTGATCTCTTCCCTCATAGACTTCTTTACTTGAATATTTTGGAAAATTTCGCATATGAATGAATGTCGTTCCAGAAACATCTCCATAGATCAATATGCGATCCGTCTTTTGGGGATCAAACAAACCCTCATCATTCAAAAATGTATTCAACCTAATCTGAGCGTTTCCCTCAGCACTATAGACTTTTTTATCTTTTGATGCGAGAATTTTACCTCCTGCACCTATATCTGCTTTTTTTCCAATGCGTAGCGTTTGATAACCACTATCTTCATCAAAGATCAATGTGCTATTGGAAAGACTTAGAGAAGAAAGCGATGAAACAGATTCCTGTAAACCATTGTATTTACTTTTAGTAAGATACCATTTTGAATAACGAATTAACTCTAAATCAATAACCGATCTATCCTCAACACGCGTACCTCCTGTAAGAGAGGAAGCGTTTGCTTTCACCAATAGAGAAGCATTATTTTCAGCTTTTAGCAACACATCACCAGAGATTTTTGTTTCATCCGATAATTCAAGAGTGCCTTTTACTTCATAGTCTTTATTCCCCTTCGCATAAATCGCAATCCCGTCTGGAACTGTCATATTTGTCTCTGATAAATAAACAAATGCCCTCCCCGTGATAACTTTTTTGGTTTTTAAATTTTTTTCATCATCTCGTTGCCTAATCATTTTAGTAAGCTCTTCTGGAGCTAAAACATTAAAGCACAGTCCATATACTCCCTCACCCTGAACAGAAATATTGTTTTTTTCTATCTTAATACTTGTATTCTTAAAGACATCTGGTGAAATATATTTTTGAATTAACTTACCATTATCATTTACATAACCTGAAAAGTTTTTAATCAAGAATGCATGCATATGATTCAGCTGAATAAAATTGTTTTTCAAATGAACGTCACCACCTTGAAAAACCTCAAAAACTTCTGGCAATACCCCCATAGCTCCATCACCATCTGTTAAATTTTCCTCCCTCCTTCCTTGCCCCGTAATCCCCATAGTATCAAGAATATAGCGCCCCCCAAATCGGGTTGAAAATGAGCCAACCTGGTTAAAATTAACGGTACCGTCTGTCATTTTAACCATTGCATCAAAACCACTTATAATACCGATCCCTTTTACATTCAAATTATCTGGCTCAATATTGATATTCACACTCACTAAAGCAATATCCGTTTCTCTCCCCCATGCATAAATAGCATGTGAAGTCCCCTTAATTTCCCCTACTGTCATGTTAATAACTGCATTCTGAGCACGAAGAGCAGGTATATTCTTAAAATCTGAAGCTATTAGATTAATTTTTCCACCATTTCTTACATACGCCCCATACGCAGATATTTTATCTGGATTATCGCCATAAACTGCTATCTGAGAGGCATTAACAACAGTGCCTGCTTTTTCTACATATATAGCTGCAATAGGTGCAGCCTCCTGAGAATTTTTTAAGTAATAAACTTTATCTGCGAGAAAGTGTGTCTTTCTATCATCGCATTTATAAAACACCCCTCTTGGATCACTCGAAGATCCAGCAGCACTAATATACGTAACCTGCAAAAAATAAAGAATAGCTGTTGTAACGTTGCATAAAAATACATATTTATGAAATACATAAATCATAACTCTTGCCGCCTCCTATTCCCCTATTTTATTCATTTAAGAATAATATCTATATATAAACTAATAAACTTCTTAAAATATAATAAATATAAAACTAAAGAGCTATTTTTAATACTTAATATAACACTATATATACTTATATATAAGTTACTATATAGTTTATGTATAGCTAAAAAAGGTGGCGCAATCCAGCAGAGAAACTGGCTCCAGAAAAACCAACTTTCTTAAATCTATGCTGATAAGTGACATCTCCATGAAGAGAAAGTTTTGATGAGAGACGGGCATTA
>NZ_JBHIQI010000041.1:0-3416 GCF_042196465.1 Bartonella sp. AD13SXNS | reverse complement strand
CCGTTTCAGCCTTATCAAAGGAAAGCATGTTCAGATAATCTTGCTTCGTATTTAAATGCTCTGGATAATCTATCATCTTCTCCTCCTCAAAAATGACGGGGACGGCTACAGCCTCGAGCCCCTAACATCTCACCCTTGAAACTACGAGAATACTGACCACTACGAAAAAACGAACCATTAGAGACACCACCACTCCAAAGACCTCCTCCTACCAACACATTCATTTCTGTTCTAAAAGCCGTCCTTCCCGCTGTTACAGAAGGTATCTGTATTGGAAAAGTCTCTGATAAAAATTGTGAAACATAACCGCAGCCATCCTCACACCCTATATGTGAAATCATACGCCTATTCGCCGTATCAACGTGTCCTCCAGAACTCTTAGGAGAAGGGGCTTTCTTCCCTTGAATATTTGTCTTTTCATTACTTCCATACATCGCAGACGCAAATTCTGTATCAGTGAGAAAAGATTTTTTAACACGCAACATATCGGATAAGTGATCTGTATAAGTACGGTTGGTTGTGATCGGAGTACCATACGCCGAACGGGTAAAAATACTCGTTCCTGACTGTAGATAAATATCAACCCAAAGATCTGTGGAGGGGTCGTAGACCATCCCTTCTGGACTACTATGCGGGCGGTGATTCAAACACCAAACTGAATTGGGTAAGATATCCCCTGCTCTATAACCAGACAATGGATGACCGGAAATCTCTCCAACATCCGCACAAAGCGTATGAAACCCTCCTATCTTGACAGAATTATCCGCTGTGTATCCATCCGGATAAGTAGCATTGTCTGAAGCAAAAAATATAACACCTTGGTTATCATTTCGTGAAACCATGTAAAGATAATAATCTTTACCTCCTTCAATAAAACCAGACAATTCTATTTTTAGATCTTTACTGACAGTATGTAAACGATAAGCCTCATCATTCACACCAGCACGGCGAAAAAGCGTTCCTTTTTTAACCAAAATAGTTTGTCTATTATCGCCAACTGCCAAAAATGATCGTTCCTGAGAAAAGACAGTGAAATTCAATTCATTATTTATCAAAGAAACAAAATATTTTAGACCTTCTTTAATAGCTTCAATCTGTTGACTGTTATTATTTACTTGGTCTTTTGTGTTAGAAAAATTAAACGAAATAAGGGATTGATTAGCTTGCTCTGCTATCGTTTTAGCTTCTTCGGCTAGCGTCTTTGCCTGATCAGCGGCTTGCTTGGCTTCTCTTGCTTCGTCCTGTGCTTCTTCTGCATCTGTTGCCGCAGAATTGGCTGTCAATTTTGCCGCATTAGCAGCAATCTTCGCTTCGTTCGATTCATCTTGCATTTCCTCCGCTAGCTCTTTGGCTTCTTCTGCTAGAGCTTTTGCCTTAGAAGCCGACGTGACAACGGTTTCTAAACTACCTTTGACTTCGTTCGCTACTCTTTCTGCTGTTAAAGCCTTTGCATTGATAGAAACAATATCTTCTGTTGCTTTCTTTGCTAAATTTTTCGCATCTTCTGCTGTTTCTGTCGCTGTAGCTACCGATTGCTTTACTTCCTCCACTAAACCTTTTGCTTCTCCGGCTAGAGTTTTGCTTTCATTAGCTAATGTTTCTATCTTATCTGCTCCCTTCTTTGCTTCATTGGCTTTCGACAACGCTTCTGAAGCTATCGTGGAGGCTCCTTCTGCTGTTCGTTTGGCTTCTTCCGCTAGGCTCTTGACTGCTTCTGCACCAGCACTTACCGCTTGTCTATCAACACTTGTCGCCCGTTCTGCTGCTGCTTTTGCTTCGTTGGCTATTCGCGTTGCTTCTGTTGCACCCTGTTGGGCTTCTTCCGCCAAGTCCTTCGCCTCAGATGCCGTACTCTTAGCTTCTCTTGCTTCTGTTAATGCTGTCGCCGCTGTAGATTTCGCTTCCGTCGCAATAGTCTCCACCCTTTCTGCCTTAGCCTTTGCTTCTTCTGATAAGGTCTTCGCTTCTCCAGACTTCGTCAATACTTCTGAGGTTTGTTGGCTTATCTCATCTCCTTTCTGCTTGGCTGTATTGGCTGTCGATAATGCCGTTTCTGCAACGCTTTTAACATCACCTATCGTTTGCTTAACTTCATCACAAACATTCTTGCTTGTCTGTGCAAGGTTCTTTGCCTCTTCTGAAACTGTTTTAGCTTCCTCGGAAATTCCCTTGGCATTATTGGCTGTACTGGACGCTGTATCCGCCGTGGCTTTCGAAGCAGTTGCTTCTCTCAACGCTTGTTCTGAAATCTTTTGCGCCTCTGTAGATGCCGTCGTCGCTTTTTCTGCTAAGCCTTTAACTTCTTCAGAAAGATTCTTGACTTCATTGACTGAGGTTAGCGCTGTAGACGCTTTCTCCTTCGCATCACTTGCTTCTGTAAGCGCATTGGTGGAGGCATTTTTGGCTTCTGTTGCTAGCTGCTTGGCTTCTTCACAAACCCTCTTACTGTCTTGCGCAACTCTCTCAGCTTCCTCTGTTTTCTTCTGAATTGCTTCTGCTAAACTTTTACTTACTTCTTCGCCTTCACGAACCGCTTGTCTATCGGCTTGCAATGCCTGCTCTGCTGCTACCTTCGCTTCATTGGCTATTCTAGAGGCTTCTGATGCTTCTTGTTGCGCTTGCTCCGCTTTTGCTGTTGCACTATCTGCTGTACTTTTTGCTTCTAAGGCTACCGATTTGGCATTACTTGCCTCTTCTTTCGCTTCTTCTGATACGCTCTTCGAAGAGCTCGCTGTTTGGTTGGCTTCATTCGCTAATCTCTCTACGCTTTCTGCTTTAGATTTCGCATCGCTAGCTTCTCTTACAGCTTGCTCTACTTTGGCTGTCGCTTGATCAACGGCGCTTTTCGCTTCCTCCGCTATTCCCTTCGCTTCAGATGCCCTTTGCGAAGCTTGTTCCACACCTGTTTTCGCCGCTTCTGCAACTTTCTCAACTGACGCAACAGATGCTTTAACTTCATCACAAGCATTTTTTGCCTCTTCTGATCTGCTTACCGCTGTCTCTGATTGTGACTTGGCATCTTTCGACGCTGTCAATGCATCAGCGGCTGTTTGTTTAGCTTCTTCTGAGAGTGTCTTAGATGCCTCTGCTGTCTGCTTGGTGTCTCTTAAATCCGTTAATGCCTTCTCTACTGCTGTTTGTACTTGAGACGCTGTTTTTGTAAGTTCTGTAACAGAGGATGTTGCTCGTTCCGATAAACCTTTTGCCTCTTCGGCAATATCCTTGGCATCAGCGGCTGTCTGGTTGGCTCCATCTGCCTTCATACTTGCTTGTGTTGCTACCGTCCTAACTTCATGACACATTTCTACCGCTGTTGCTGCTACTTGCGTCGTCTCTGTTGCTGTTTGAGAAGCCTCTTTCGCTGTTTGTTCCGCACGTTCAGCAATCGACTTTGATTCATCGGCTAACCTCTTTGC
>NZ_JBHIQI010000040.1:0-3500 GCF_042196465.1 Bartonella sp. AD13SXNS | reverse complement strand
CTAGACCCTTCAGAAATATCTCCATCTAAAAGTAACTTCAGTTTGCTCTTGCTTCTTGTGTCACCTTGCCCATGAAGCGCTACAAACGCACTATCTTCATCACTCCACAACAATGCATTTTGCTCAATATTATCTGTAATATCATTGTGAAGCTTCGTGAATGAACTACTTACACCTGCAAACGCATCTGCAATATTGGCATAGCTATGCTCTTCAGCATTTCCAGATTCATTAAAGGTCGTAACTTTGAAAGTAGGCGCCGTCCATGCGCCATTTTCATAGCTCGCACCTCCACCAAAATATGTCGCTAGTGTCTTATTCAAAGAATAAAGCTGGGAACCATTTACTGCTTCTGTCGAGCCTTCAGAGAGGGTTGCCGCTTTCACGCCAAAAATACTACGTGTATCACCATTACTGTTTGAAATTGTGATTGTACTACCTTCTGTTTCAGCCCCAATCTTGATTACTTTCGTTTCAGAATCCTGCTTAACAAGACTATCTCCTACAACTTTATTAATCTCATTCTTAAGCTCATTATGAATATTCGTTATAGAATTATTCACATTGGTGAAAGAGGTACCTACACCAACAAAGGCAGATGCAACATCGTGATAGTCTTTATCCTCTGTTGCGCCATCCTCATTAACGCTCTTAACCGTGAATGTAGGGGCTGTCCATGTGCCATTTTCATAGCTAGCGCTACCACCTAAATAAGTTGCAACACTCTTATTGGTCGCAAAAAGCTGGGAACCATTTACTGCTTCTGTTGAATCTTCTGCAATATTACCAGCAGCAAGAAACTTAATTTTACTGCTGCCTTTCGCATCCCCATGCGTCGCTACAAACGCACTATCTTCATCACTCCACAACAATGCATTCTGCTTAATATTTTCAGTAACCTCTGTGTTGCTTTGAGTAATCTCTTTTTGAAGATTCTCAAAAGAGGTCCCTACACCAGCAAAAGCTTCCGCTACAGTACTATAATCTTTATCTTCAACTTTAGTACCATCCTCATTAACGCTCTTAAACTTGAATGTAGGATTTGTCCATTTGCCGTTTTCATAGCTAGCGTTACCGCCTAAAGTTTTCGCAACACTATCACCTAACGCATGGAGCTGATTACCAGCTATAGCATCGCTTGAGCTTTCAGTAACCTCTCCATTTGCAAGAAACTTAATCTTGCTATTCGTTTTTGTTCCCTCTTTCTCCCCATGCTGTGCTAAAAATGCACCCTCAGCACTACTCCAATTTAAAGAATCCTGTGCAACGCCTTCTGATACTTCTTTAATGCGCTGATTTACATGCTTGATATTTTCATTAAGACCTGAAAAAGCCGTGCCAACACCCGTATACGATTTATCTTTTACCTTACCTTCTTCAGAAACCTCGGATAATTTATAGGTTGGCTGTGTAAGAACGCCATTTTTAAAGGAGGATTCTCCACCTAAGAACTTAGCAATATCCTTACCAATTGTATTGATCTGACCACCCGTGACTGCATCATGTGAACTCTCAGAAATCACACCATCAGCAACATTATGAAGACCAACAGAGGTAGAACCCTTACCTTTTCCTAAAGTTATATTCGTATAATCAATTTCACCCTTTTCCTTTTTATCGTAATGAATAACAGCTGAATCATCTGACTGAAGATTATTAGAAAGTTCTTTCAGACTTTCATCAAGCTGACCTTTGTTAACGGCTTCATTATTCTTCGTTGCTGCCTTCAAACCAGAAAGAGTCCGATCCCCTTTGTCCTTATTGGCAATATTGATTTCAACGCCTTCTACTTCCTTACCAATAGTGATAAGATTTGTTGTTTCCTCTTTCTTAATAAGGCTATCACCTTTCACATTGGCAATTTCATTGTTAATTTTCTTTGTGATATCATTTTTAACATTCGTGATAGAACTACCAACATCAGTCAAAGCATCTGCTACATTCTGATAAGTCTCATCTTTTTCCTGACCATCAGAGTTAACTGACTTCACTTTAAAAGTTGGAGCGCTCCAAGTACCATTTTCATATTTAGCGCCACCGCCGAAATAGGTCGCAACCTTATCATTTGTCTCAAAAAGCTGAGAACCATTTATCGCCTCAATTGAATCTTTAGAGATTGTTCCACCTATTACACCGGAAATGGTTCGGTTCTCATTACTCTTGTTTTGAAGATTAATTATAGTACCACCTGTTTCCTTACCAATGGTAATAGGAGCGCCCTCTTTATCTTGTTTAACAAGACTATCACTGACAACATTCGTCACATCATTATGAACATTCGTAACAGAAGTACTAATATCAGAAAGAGCTTCCGCTACACTATTATAGCTTTTCTCACTTTCCTTGCCTTCTGCATCAACTTTCTTGATAACAAAATTGGGAGCTTTCCATGTGCCATTCTCATAACTAGCGTTACCACCGAAATACGCAGCAACACTGCTACCAAGACTATGAAGCTGATTACCAGCTATCGCATCGCTTGAAGTAGCTGTAATGTCACCATTCTGAAGAGAGGTAATTTTGCTATTCGTTTTTTTCTCTCCATGTTTTGCAACAAAGGCACTATCTGCCTCGCTCCAGTTTAAAGAATCCTGTGCTACACCTTCAGAAACTTCTTTAATACGCTGATTCACATTCTTGATATTTTTATCAAGTCCAGTAAAAGCACTACCGACATCGTTATAAGAACCGTCTGTTACTTTTCCTTCCTCAGAAACATGAGATAATTTATAAGTAGGGTTGGTAAAGCTACCATCTTTAAACGCCGCATCACCACCTAAAAACTTAGCAACATCTTGAGAAATCGTGTTGATCTGACTACCATTAATCGCATCATGTGAATTTTCAGCAATGGTACCATCCGCTACATTATGAAGTGCAACTGGTCCTGCATCCTTACCTTTACCTAAAGTCACACTGCTATAATCAGTTTTACCATCTGCCAGCTTATCGTAGTGAACAACAGCTGAATCATCAGACTGAAGGCTGGTAGAAAGATCCTTCAGACTTGCATCAAGCTGCGCTTTATTGACTGCTTCATTGTCATTCTCTGCCGCTTTAACACCTGAAAGCGTCCGTTCTTTGCCCTTTTCGTCCAGAAGACTTATTTCTGTACCTGCTACTTCTTTACCAATAGTGATAACCTTCGTATCATCATCCTGCTTGATAAGGCTATCACTGACAACATTAGTTACATCATTATGAACATTCGTGATAGAACTCGCAACTCCAGCAAATGCTTCCGCTACACTTTTATAACTTTCCTCACCAGTGCTGCCATCATCTTTCACGGTTTTAAGCTTGAAGGTAGGTGCAACCCATTCTCCCTTTTCATTATAACCTGCACCTCCACCAAAATACGTCGCAAATGTCTGATTCATTGAATAAAGTTGATTACCAGCGACAGCATCCGTTGAGTTGGCGGTAATCTCACCATTTGCAAGGAACGTAATTCTACTGTTTTCTTGTGTCCTTACAGCTCTGCCTTTTTCTTCTTGCTT
>NZ_JBHIQI010000039.1:0-3831 GCF_042196465.1 Bartonella sp. AD13SXNS | reverse complement strand
ATGGAACAAGACAATAGCGGCTGGAATAGGTTGAATATGCTTATGAACGCCGGTCATGGCTTCGCAAGAAATTACGGCACGACGATGAATAATATGTCAGAATCTAAGATGCATGGTAACGACCCTTGGCAGAATGCTATGATGGTGCTTTTTGGATTAAAGAAGGCTGCGGAAAAGGCAGCAAATGCTGCCGTTTAGTTTGAATAATCTTAGAAAAAATAAATAGTTAAAGGGAAAGTAATGGTTTTTATAGATTTTGACCCGAGAGATAGAAGTTGGGCATTAAAACTAGAAAAAGATCTACACGAACGCAGACTAGAAAAAGATCTACTACAATCAATAGCGAATCAACGAAAGGACAAACATAAATTACCAGTTTTTCTTAATGCGATTTCTATGAATGATCCATATAAGATAGGCTCTTTTTCTCCTTCTCCAATAGGTTCTATTCGTCCTTCTGAGATAGATAATGAGGGGAATAAACCCTCTCCGATTCCACAATCAGAAACTCCTCCTCAGTTAGAGACTTCTCCACCTATTTCAACAAAACCAGTTCCATTGCAAGAACAGCCTCCTGAACCAAATCTTAGTTTTTGGGATAAATTTTCTCGTTTTTCACAGTCTGATGTTAGTAAAAATATTGATGATTTTCTTATGGGTGCGATAACGGCTAGTCCAAATTCATCTGGATGGCAACTTTTTGCCAAGGGGCTGAAGAACTTGCATGAAGGAGATAAACAAAGAGGACAGGTTAACCAAACCGTCGAGTATCTGAAATCTAAAGGGTACAGTGAAGAAGAAGCGCGGTTCATAGCTGGGAATAAAGATGCGTTGAATGCTTTTCTATTACAAAAAGTGAACGGTGGAAATAGGAATTCCCAATTTACCAATGACGGTAGGATGCTTGTGGAAGATCCGAATGCACCAGGTGGATATAGATATATTATGGTTGAAGGTGGTAAATCGTATGAGGAAGCTGAACGTGCAAAAGCTCTATATGCAAATAATATAGTACGGAAAAGTATTTTATTGAAAGATCTCACATATCTTGATGAGTACCTTAAGGAAAAAGGTGGGTATGCAACAGGTCTGATTGCTTGGATTAAAAGCATTGTTCCTGGATTGAAAGAAAATGGTGCAGATAAAGTCGTGAAATCAATTAAGGAACGTATAGCAAGTGATCGTATAGACGAACTGAAGCAATTATCAAGGACAGGAGCGGTAGGACTTGGAAATGTCAGTGATAAAGATCTTGACATGCTAAAGCATTCTTTAGGTGAACTAAGCATTGATATGAATGTAGAATTATTTACGCGGAATCTGAATCAAATAAGAGATGTTATTTCAAGACTATCGCCTGAAGCAAAAGCCTATTTACTAGGTGAAGATGCTAGTCGCTCCTCTGCTAATCAGTCATCACAAGGAGGCAGTGCAAATTTGCCAACTATAAGTAGCAGAGAAGAGCTAGATCGTTATCCTCCTGGAACAATAGTTAATTATAATGGTCATCCAGTATATAAGGGAGCAAAAAGATGATAAACAATAAGCGTTATCGACCAGGAGATCGAGTTCTTGAACTTGGGGATGATGTTTACGTAGCCGATTATCCTCTTAATCCCAGCAATTCAGGTAAACGTTATCGACCAGGAGATCGAGTTCTTGAACTTGGTGATGATGTTTATGTAGCCGACTATCCTTTATATAATAATTCTTATGAAGAAGAAGCAGAACATCCCGAAATCACGCAAAGTGAAGCTTTTTGGAACTCTTTAAAGCATGGATTGAGTTTTAATTTAGATGATGAGATTGCGGGGATTACAGCGGCAGGACGTGATTCTGATGATCAGTGGGCAATAAGTGCTTTTTTGAATGGGCTTTACAACTATTGGACTGGAGATAAGAAAACCATAGAAAAATATGAGAAAGAAGCCAATAGACTACGTGATTATTATCGTAGGATGAGTGATCAACATTATTGGACTTCTTTTGCTGGAAATGCTTTAGGGTCGGCAATCCCTTCACTTGCGACTTTAGGGGGAGGACTGTTAGCCTCAGGAGCACGCCTTGTAGCGCCTACACTTGCAAGGAATGTGGCGGGGTCAAAATTAGGTCAAGCCTTTTTGAAAACTGGTCAGTCACTACCAAGTCGATTTGCAAGCCCGTTTTTAGGCATCACGAACAAAACAACATTACCTCATTTGCTTAAAGTAGGTGCAGCATCTGGTGCATTACATGGCGCAGGAGAAGGCGAAGGACTTTTAAATACACTTCAAACCACGGCATCTGGTGGAACTTTAGGAATGGGCGGGGCATTGGCTGGAAATCTTGTAGGCAGTATGCTTGGTTCTACTTTTGGTGGAATACGAAGACTTTTTTCTCCTTCTCATACGAAAGAAGGTGTTTCAAAAGATACGTTAAGAGCAATCAGTAAACATTTAGGCAATGAAGCTTCTGAAGAGCTAGGAGAATCTTTTAAAAAAGCAGTTCCTACCGATTACGTAGCTGATCATAGTCCTTTTTTACAAGATCTTGTTTTTGATATCGCGAAAAGAAACCAAGGGGCTTATCTTGATTTAACCAAGAGAGCTAAACAGAGAGCGCTGGGAGGAGGGGAGCGTATTCATCAGGCGGCTGATAAATACTTTGTTCCTCATCAAAATGTCACAGGTTTAAAAAATGATCTTATCGCGATTAGGAAAGCAGAACCACATACTCTTTACGAAATAGCCAAAAAAATACCAATAGGAGAACAGCATTATGGCGCTCTTAATGAATTAATGAAGCGTCCATATTTCAAACAGGCTTATAAAGAAGGGCTACAGGAATTCACGAGTAAGGTCAAAGAAGTTGCTCCATTTTCTTCTGAAAAATTTAATCTCCTTAAAGAAAAGCCCAACATGGGTGTTCTCCATGAAACGAAGGTTAAACTTGGTCTTATGAGAGATGCAGCCGAGAAGGTAGGAGATAACAGTAAAGTTCATACCTTAGTTGGCATTCAGAAAAAGTTATTAGAGCTTATGGATGATATATCGCCTAAATATAAGAAGGCACGATCATTGTATCATCAATATAGTTCACGTTTAGATGCCATGGATGAAGGTTCCAAAATCCTTAGCAAGTCGGTTAATAAGGATGAGTTCAGTAAAATCTTTGATGAATTACCAAAGGCACAACAAGAATACTTTAAAAAGGGCTCAAGGGCAGAACTTTTACAAGGTATGGGGCAAACAAAAGATGAAGTATCCAAGGCAAAGGAGATTTTTGGTACGAATGATCTGTATAAACGATTTGCAAAGATTTATGGAGTCGATAAAGCTTCTGCGGTCAAGAAGGTTATCGAAAAAGAAGCCGATTATGCAGATTTTTATAATAGAATACCAGGTCGTGTAGCGGATGAAAAGATATCTTTTAGGCATAACGTCAATATGCCAACGGGTAAACATGATGCAGCTGTACAATTAGCAAAAGCTGCTGGGAAGGCTGCTTGGATTCCTTTCAAAGAGGCGGCGTTTAGAGAGCGTCAACGGATTGAAAAGGATGTTGTCAAATTGTTAACAGGGGGAACACAGATTAAGAATGCTCAAATTGTCGATCTGATTCAACGTATGGTAAATGCGCATCATAAAGGATATGCGACGAAAGAGTGGGTGAAAAAGCGTTTTTCTGATTTGTTTAGATTAAGTGGAAACGAGGTTGTGAGGATGTTTAACCGATGACCCGTTCTAGTCCTTCAGTCGATCAAGCGATCCGTCAAGCAGCAGCGCGTTATGGCTTGCCCGAAAGTTATTTATACCGTGTTGCGCAAGTGGAAAGTGGCGGCAATCCGAATGC
>NZ_JBHIQI010000038.1:0-3864 GCF_042196465.1 Bartonella sp. AD13SXNS | reverse complement strand
TTACGGTCTTTAACGCCTAAAAGGATCAAGACGCCTTCAGAGCAAAATCCAGAAATGCTTTTGGGTGGGAAGCAATGTTTTCCCATTCATGCTGTTGTTGTTGAGGGGGTGCATCATGTCAAAAAGCGCTTTATATCAGCTGTAACAGAGCCTTATGTTGGAAGATGTATTGGTCTTTTTGATATCCAGCTTTTAATCAAGAAGTTAACCAAAGTTTATTTGGATCAAGGCTATGTAACGGCGCGTTTTTATATTCCTGATCAAGATATCAAAAACAGCAAGACGCTCAAATTTGTTGTCGTTGAGGGGAAACTTTCAGAGATTTACTATAATGGTTCACCGACGTCTCGTTATAATAATGTTGTATGGAGTGCTTTTCCTGGGCTTCAAGGTCATGTTCTGAACATGCGCGATATTGAACAGGGGCTTGATCAGATCAACCGTTTGAGTTCAGCACATGCTCAAAGCGAACTTCTTCCAGGGCGTGAAGAAGGCAGCACCATTGTCAATATTAACAATCATCCCGATAAAACGTTCAAGGTTACTGTTTCTCATGACAATATGGGACAAGCCTCTACAGGTTATGCGCGTTATAGTGCGGGCTTGAGGGTAGAAAATATTTTAGGGATGAATGATGCGTGGGATTTTAACTATCAACGCAGTGAGCCCGATTATTGGGGTGGGAGCAAGCAAGAAGGACATAGCAATAACATTTCAGCGAGTGTGAGTATTCCATATGGTTATTGGACCTTTGGATTGAATGGCACTGTTTATAATTACCAAAGCATAATCCCTGGCAATTTTACCGATATTGAGACGACGGGGGATTCCAGTGAGTTGCACGCCAGTACAAGCAGGGTTCTTTACCGTGATAGTGTTTCCCTTACAACCTTGAATTTAGGTCTTTCTTATAAAAGAACCAACAATTACCTTCTTGGCAATAAGATTGAAGTGGGCAGCCGTCAATATAGCGTCGCCAATTTTGGGATTTCGCATTCGCGCCAGATGTTGGGTGGGACTTGGACCTTTGATGTGAGTTATTTGCAAGGGCTCCCTTTGTTTCATTCAGTAAAGAAACATGCGCCAGGGGCAGGGGATGCGGAGCCACAATTTGCCAAATTTACTGGTACGCTTAGTGTCATGACGCCTTTTAAGGTAGGGGGACTGGACTTTATACTGAGCAATCTTTTGAGTGGTCAATATTCACCAAATAATTTATTGGGTGCTGAACAGATTTCGTTGGGGGGCGCTTCCAATGTTCGTGGCACGCGTGAGAGTTTGCTTTTTGGCAATAACGGTTTTTTTAGCCGGAATGATTTGTTGTTACGCACCATTCCGTGGAACAATCACGCGACCTTCAAAAAGGTTTTTGGAGAACTTCGCCCTTATGTTGGTTTGGATTATGGGCGTGTGTTTTCGCAAGCTTTTTATGGGATTAAGAGTGACCAGCTTGCCGGTTGGACAGCCGGTGTCAAGCTTGCGGGAGGCATGGTCTCTCTTGATGCTAGTTATTCCAGTATTTTTTGGAGCACAGTTAAGCACAAAAAATCAGGAACATTTTTTATGACATTAACAATGGAACTTTAAGCGTTTTTTATTGGGGAGTTAACGTATGAGATATGAGAAGAGAGCAGAAAGAGCAGCTTTATTAGGTGTTTTAGTCTCCAGTACGATGCTCAAAAAGGTTTTATTGGGGGGACTTGGTTTTTCTTGTTTATTCGCATCTTCAGCGTTACAGGCGCAAATTACTGTGGATCCTAACGCGAATGCCGCCCATCGTCCAGATATAGTGGCAGCGCCCAATGGGGTTCCCTCGATTGATATTGTTACCCCCAATGGCAAGGGCTTATCGCACAATAAATATAACGATTTTAATATTGGAAATCCGGGTGTGATTTGGAACAATCATGCGCAAGAAGTAGGGCAATCGCAGTTGGGGGGCATTATGCCGGGCAATCCGCATTTGCGTTTCACGGGTTCGGCAAAAGTGATTTTAAATGAAGTGACCAGCAGCAAGCGCAGTGCGCTTCATGGTCCAGGAGAGGTTTTTGGGAGCCCAGCCGATGTGATTATAGCCAATCCCAATGGGATAAGCTGTGATGGTTGTGGCTTTATCAATACGCCCCATGCGACCTTAACCACAGGTGTTCCCGAAATTGATGCGAGCGGTTTTTTGAAAGGCTTTGAGGTGCGAGGTGGGGATATTACCTTTGGAGCAAAGGGAGCCAATTTTTTCTCTGGTCAAGGGGCTGTTGATATTGTCGATATTGTCTCACGCACAGTGCATTTTGAAGGAGCTGTTGCGGGCAGAGAAATTGGTGTGACAGCAGGGACAGGTCACTTTGATTATGCTTCACGGGAAATGAAAGAACTGACCGATATTACTGGTAAACCGGAATATGCGATAGATGGTTCTGCTTTGGGGGCTCTACAGGCGGACAGAATAAAACTTGTGGCAACAGAAAAAGGTGTTGGGGTTCGCATGCGCCATGATATGGCAGCCAATGCGGGGCAGTTGCATCTTTCTGCTGATGGGAAAATCTCGTTGAAAAATGTTTTTGGTCATGGGGGTGTTGTCCTCAAATCGAAAAGCCAGAGCGTATTGGCAAAGCACATCACCTCGAAAAAGCATATTGATATTGCCGCCCATAAGGATGTGACGTTAGAAACGGTTGGCGCTGATAGTCATTTGAAGATAGAGGCGCAGGATGGGCTTTTATCGATTGCCGGTAAGGCAACCTCTGGGGGCAATATGGAGCTTTCTTCGCGCCAGACACTTCAAGTTTCAGGGCTAGGGGCAGGCGCTGATATGGCTCTTGAATCGGGCGGAAACTTGAAGCTTGAGGGGATTGTTTTAGCGCAAGGGAATCTCAAGGCGCATGCCGGTGGTGATATACAAGCTCATTTTTTAGCCGGTGGGGTTGATATGGCGGCAACGGGTGCTGCTGGTGTTGTTGTTCTTGGCACCCAAGGGGATGTTGATCTCCAGAGCAGTCAAGGGGCGATTGTTGCTGAAAGTGTTTATGGAGCAGGAGATATCACCCTGGTTTCTCATAATGGGCTATCTGTTTCTCAAACAATTCTGTCGCATCAAAATGTTGCCATTCAAGCACAACCAGCAACAAATGCTCCCGTTCATTTTGGGCAACTTTTAGCCTATGGCAAGGCAAATATTGAGGGCGGGGCGGTTGACTTTTCTTCGCTGATGACGGGTGAAGAAGCTGTTTTAAAGGTTGGCAGCCTTGATGCAGGCACACTGATGACAGGTGTCGTTTCTACGGGCGGTTCAGGGGATCTTGTTTTAGATGAAAAGGGCTTTCTTTTGATTACAGCAAAAGAAGGGGTGAAGGTTGGTCAGATTGCCAGTGGTGGCAATATTGAAATTTTTGCAGGCAACGACATCTATTATGATCAGGTCATAGGCTATGGCAGTGCAACATTGACATCGGTATCAGGAGAGATCAGTGTTGAGAATGTGTTGTCTGCTGAGGGGGATGTGAGATTGACGGCAAACACTCTCGATTTAAGCAATAATCGTTCTCATATTTACACGCCGCAAACGCTGTATTTAATTGCAGATCATATTGATGTCTCAGAGAGCGAATTGACTTATGGCGGTTTAGACTTTCAAAGCACCAATGCCCTTGATATTCACAATGCGCGGCTACAAGCTGTGACAGATCAGGGAGGGACTGGAGATATTCTCTTTGTTGCTCCAAGCGTTATGGTTGATGAGACAACTTCTGTTTTAGCAGCCAGAGATTTCGTGATCAAAACGAGGGAGCTTGGAAATAGCGGTCAATTGGCATCGGGGCAGGATTTAGTCTTTAGCGTGACGGGGGATGTGACCAACAACAAAACGGG
>NZ_JBHIQI010000037.1:0-4237 GCF_042196465.1 Bartonella sp. AD13SXNS | reverse complement strand
TTTGCGTATTGAGAGATGAAAGCCTTGCCATAGATTTCACAATTCCCATAGACTTGACCACAAACTTGAGAAAAATGTCGTATTTTTGCATTGTCATAAACACGGGCATAGCCATACACACAAGCTTTATCATAAACCCAGCAATTGCCATCATGGGATAGATTAGCTTCCTTTTCAATAAAGCCCCCTAAATCCCCCGTCTTAACATCATCAAAATCTTTTAAAGCTTTAATGCGATAAAGATTTATAATATTTCGAGTAAGAGCATGTTTGATTTTTTTGATTTCACTGGTTAATTCGTATTTTTTGCACATAGAGATACCCTCACAATCTAATGTGATAAACGTTTTCTAAATAAAATTTGAAATGGGAAATTTGGTTGGAAAGCAGGCGCCCCCGCCACGCACAAGCCATTATTTACGCAGCGTCTTTTATGGTTTGATCACAAATTTTAATATGACCATTCAGTTTTTTTGTATCTATATATGAATTGCCAAAAACACTCACTTGATCACAAATGTATGTATAGCCTGTAATTTTTGCATTCTCATAAATACAAGCATTATCACCAACTATAGCAAAAAACCAAACTTGAGCATTGCCAAAAATCTTTGCATTGCCATAAGCTTGTGCATAGCCAGTCAATAAAGCATTATCATAGATCTTAGCATGACCTTTTATAACAGCCCTGTCCGATACCTCAGCATGATTTAAAACGCAGGCATAATCGTAAACATAAATTTTTCCAAAAACCAAGGCATGATCAGCAACCCTTGCATTGTTATAAATTTTTGCACAATCAAAAACCTTAGCATAGCCTTCAATTTTTGCATTATCGAAAACATAAGCATTATTATAAACACAAGCATTATCATAGACCCAGCAATTGCCATCATGCGAGAGGTTGTTTTCATTTTCAATAAAGCCACCCAAGGCACCCGCCTTGACATTATCAAAATCTTTTAATGCTTTAATTCTATATAAAGTACGACCTTCAATAATATGAGTTTCATTAGTCAATTCGTATTTTTTAGTTACAGTTATAGCGTTCATAGGTAACTCCCTAAGTTCATATTTGATAAATTTTCAAATGAGATGTTTAAAGGAGGGGCGCCCAGCCGCGCCCGCACGTTATTTACGCAGCGTTATTTGCAATAACCTTTACAACGTTATCGCTTTCATAAACCTCACAATCATTAGGAACCCGATAAAGATCACTATGTCTTTTTAACCTTGCATTGCCATAGATATTACCTCTAATCACGAAATAACCAGAGATTTTTGCATTGCCATAAACAGAGCCATAAACAACAGCATGATCATAAACCTCGGCATTGCCATGAATACGGGCACTTCCTGATAATTTTGCATTGCCATAAACCCGCGCCTGATGATAAACCCAAGCATTATAAGAAAGATGCGCATTGTCATAAACATGGGCATTTGCATAAACGCGGGCGTGATCACAGACATGAGCATTGCCATAAACAAAGCCCATTATAATAGCCTTATTAAAAATCTTGGCATTTTCGTAAATATGGGCAGGATTTAAAACAAGAGCATTATCATAAACCCAGCAATTGCCATCATGAGAGAGATTGTTTTCACTTTCGATAAAGCCGCCTAAAGACCCAGCTTTGACATCAGAAAAGTCTTTTAATGCCTTAATGCGATAAAGAGTTTGATTATTAAATACACGTGTCTCATTTGTGAGTGCAAACTTTTTTTGCATAGCACAATTCCTTTATAAATAGATTTAAATTTTAAAATGAAATGTTAAAAGGTGGCGCCCCCGCCGCGCCCGCGCGTTATTTACGCAGCATCATTTTCATATTCGTTATCATCGTCATAATACCCCTCACAATCAGCATAATATTCATGACGGTAATAATCATCTTCACTACCAAATTCTGGATATGCATTATCACAAATATCTTCATTAGCAGTTAGAGAGGCATTGCTATGAATATAAGAATTACCTGAGATAAGAGCATCACAAACCATGGCATCATCAAAAACACGTGCATCATCACAAATATAAGCAGAGCCCCTTATTTTTGCATTACCCCCAACATGGGCATTATCACAAATCACGGCATTATCGGAAATATGGGCATAATCAGTTACATAGGCATTATCATAAAGTTGTGCATTGCCTTCAATTACAACGGCATTGCTAGCATGAGCATTGCCTGAAAGTTTAGCATTGTCCTTTAATGTCCTTCCTTCAAAAATAGCATTCCCATAAATTTTAGCATTGCCATAGACGTCAACAAAAAAGCTTTTTACTTTAGCATTTCCAAAGACGCGTGCATTTTGAAAGACGCGTGCTTTATTATAAACCCAGCAATTGCCATCATGAGAGAGATTATCTTCACTTTCAATATAGCCCCCGAGGTCCCCTTTTTTGACATCATCAAAATCTCTTAAGGCTCTAATACGCGTTAAGAAATGACCATCGATATATTCACAATCATCAATAAATTCGTATTTTTTTGCAGGCTCTTGTTGATTAACAGATGCGATTTCATTTGAAATGGAAGAGGAAATTGTATTTTGGGAATTTTTCATTTTAAATTCTTTCTTAACGTAATAAAGTTTTCAATTAACACCCTATAAGGGCGCCGGGTGTTGAAAACACGGCGTTAAGTCCGTCGTCACACTTTTCTCATTAAAGAGTATTGTATGGTGTGACCACACCCGACACAATCGTTATATGCTAGCTACAGCATAAAAGAAAGTCAGTCTTTTAAAGAAATGGGAGAAACCTTATCGGGGTTTATCCGCTTAACGCTAAGTGTTTTCATCACTTGAGTATTTATATAACAAAATACGTATTTATTGTCAATTAATTTATAAACTTTTTTGATATTTTTTTGTATTTTTTTAAATGCGTTGTGTATTAATAATATCATATGCTTATGAATTTCTTCTTTTATATTTATGTGTGTTTAAAGCTATATTATAGGCTTTATAAAACGATTGTGTTCTTTTTTGAATCTATACATTTATAATATTTAAAAACGCTCTCATAATGCGTTTTTTTATCTTTATAACCTATCAATTTTTTTACTAAATGAATTTAAAAATTTTTGTGAATTTTGTTTATAACGCATTTATCATTTGAACTATCTTAATAAGCGCCGCGCTTTTATAACCAATGCATTCATTTGCATTTTTGCTTTATTCAAATAAGGCTGTTATTTTTACGCATTCTCTATAGCTGTTATATGCTTTATAGCCATGGTGTTATTTTTCATTTTCATGATAAAAATGATACATATGATAATTGTAATTTAGAGACTGTTATGAAAACACTTATGAAACTATCTAAAGAGGGATTGATAATTATAGAAATTAGCAAAATCCTTTTTAATAGGCTTTTGTTATTTTGATTAGTTCTTTTTAAAAGATAAAATTATATTTCTAGTGAGTGATTAACACGTGTCTTATGAAAAGCGTATGAAATTAAAAACTGATTACGTTATCAAAATCCCTTTTATGAATTTTAATCAGTTCTTTTGAATAGATAACCTTATGATTTAGAGAATGATTACAACGTGCTTTATGAAAGCATGTGAACCTTTAAAGCCTTTCAAAAGATAGCTTGTAACTTATAGAAATGCTATAAAGACCATTATGGTTATGAATTTTGAGGATTTTGAGTATTTTGAGGGTTCCTTTTACTCCCCCCTTTATATATTTTTTTCAATCAAAAATAAAAATTATTATATTTCAATAGGTTAATATCTTAAAAATACAATCTATGATATATATTTAAAGGAGTTTTGAAGGTATTTTGAGGGTGTGAGAAACCTTCAAAACCTATAAGTAATATAAGAAAATGAATATATATAACTCTCTTTAAATAAAGCTTTTGAAAACAATAAAGCTATCATTTTAGATTACGGTATAACCTCTTAAAGGCAATCCAAATAAGAGTATCTAAAAGTGCAAGTTTCTTCTTTTTAGAAGAACGCATGATAAATTATCCTTTTAAAGATTATATGTAAGCAATGTATAAAGAGGGTATAGAGTATAAAGGGGTATAGACCCTATAGGTATAAGACCTTATCCCCTTATGAGTTATCATACCCATTATGTGAGCATGCTTTATAAGTTATTCAGTTTCTCTTAATACCAAATTTGGTAGTTTTTTCACGATTTTCATTGTTTCTAAACTTACGGTAGTAACCCTTTGAAACAATTCTAGAGGGTAGGCAGGGTTGCCAACGGT
>NZ_JBHIQI010000036.1:0-4291 GCF_042196465.1 Bartonella sp. AD13SXNS | reverse complement strand
GCACCTGGTTTTTCCCATAATGCTAAAGTTGATGGAGGAGGTTGGTTAATACATCCAGCTGTAGTTAAGAGAGCTATACAACTCAATAGTTTTAAGATTTTCTTCATTATTCCCCTCTTTCAATGGATTTATTTACAATAAACAGCTCATAAGCTTGTTGATATTTTCTGTCACCACTGTTTAAACAACGGTGAACAATATTGAAATGGTTGCTTGAGGAAACAATCCCGCACAGGCATGTAAAAACGTGAGTGTGGGGATTGTCGGTCATCACAAACAAAACTTAAGGTTTGCATTCAGGTTGTACTGGACTTCTTTTACAAAAAGGGCTGTTCAAGCGCTTCTTGACACTGCGCTTTGGGATGACAGCACCAGGACGACAAATCGGAAGGTCTCTCCCGTTAAAAGGAGAACACCAGCTACCCCTCCCTTTATAATGGAACCCTGCTTGGATCATACAAACATGAATAGATGCCCATCCATTATCGCTTACCTCTCTATTTTCTGAATCAGAATTAATAAGGCTCGGCATTCCACATTCTAATAAGGCTTTTCCTATCTCGGTAGAATCTGCACCAAGTTTCTCCCACCAATACACTTCTCCTGGAGGAGTCTTATCGATATTTGATATGTCACATCCAGAAATACTTAACAGAATAAGCCCGCTGAATAATTTAAACCGTGTATTCATTTTTTTCTCCATAAATTACCTAAACCTAAATTATCTAAAATTGCATGAGGTGCATAAACTGCTATTGTATGATATGTTCCATAGCGCCCACTACACTCTTTACTTGCATCACCATAACAATTATGGGTACTAGGGTTATGGCCAATGAGAGCTCCCCCTTGCTCTCTCATTGGAATTGCTGATGGAAATAATACATAAGGGAACTTCAAGAGTACCTTATAAGCAGTAGGTGGATTATGACCAATTCCTATACCAATGGGATCAAATACATGGTTTTGTAAATAAACATGATCTTTTTTACCATCACTCACATAATAGAATGCATTCGCTATCGATAGAGAGTTATCAGCTGGTCCAAAAAGATAGATATCTGTTTTTTCTCCTATACCATGGATGCCACGATTTTTAAGGTCACGCAATCCATTGCCCCCTGTAAAGCTACCTCGGCTATGCATGCTAATAATCGCTTTGTCATTGCCATAACGAGTGATAAAATCTTGGAACTTTTTGGTTGAATTGGTCACCCCCCAAGAGCCCCCTTCAAAAAACTTTTGATAAAATGCTACCCCTAATTCTACCAGCACATCGTCAGCTTGGGGAAAGTATGTAAAATAAAGGGGACCATTTTTATTAACAGCCAATTGGACAGCATTACCCGCAGCATCATCTGGTGAATTAAAAATGCCATTGTAGAACATATAAACAGCACCATTAGGGCCTTTTTGTAAATGCTTTTCTTCCTCTGGCTTTAAAAAGTGATACAGAGTGATATATTTTCCATCATTGCCTTTTATATACTCTCCATTTTCATCGGTTAAATAGAGGACATTGCCATTTTCATCATGCGCAACCTCACCTACTGGGTGCTCTTTGACATTTGTGATTTTATAAATTTTATCAAGGTATCCCAATCCTTCATCCGATAAATCATTGATCATATCTACGCGATTATGCACTGCTCCCTCAAGCGGTGCGACATCTAGCTGTTCTACTGCTTGGTGGGCTGTAGCGGTGTTGCGGTTGAGAGAGCCAATGATTTGTCCAGCATCTTGCCCCATCGCCCTCTGTCCAGTTGTATCAGTAAGGATGATAGTCCCATCACTGATAGCAGATTTGGTTTCCCCTTCTGCTCCATCATGCGCTTTTTAGAGGCTTCTTCACTATATTTTTTATAGGCTTTATCGCTGTATTTAAATCCTTCTTCCAGCAATTGTGTTGCCATTTCACGGTCTTCACCAGCTGTTTGTTCCAGCTGAGTGACATCTATTTGTGATACACCCTTATGAGCTTCAGCGGTATTACGGTTAAGGGAAGCTATGGTTTGATCAACGCCTTGCCCTGTCAATGCCTTCTGCCCTGCTTCATCAGTAATGACGATGGTGCCATCGCTAATGGCAGATTTGGTATATCCTTCCCTTGAATCCTGTTGTTCTGCATGATCTAAAACATTTTTGGCAATGTTTTTAGCGATGTCGTATTCGCCCATTGCACCACCCGCTGCAATGCTAATCCCATCACTGCTGGCTTTGGCACTCGCACTGTTGGTAATATCACTGGTGCTGATGCTTCCTGTGGTCAGGCTGTTTTTTTCTGCCAAGGCTGTGCTTTCAATAATACCTCCAGTCAGCGTTGTTTTATCTTTAACGGTGATCTCAAAGCCGTCATCACGGGCTTTAATGCCTGATTGTTCCACAACACTGTGATAATCGCTGGAGGATTGATCATTTTGGAAAGAGACGTTTATTGATGCACCATCAGGCTTTCCATTGCCTTTAACCCCAACAGAAACAGAGTTTTTTTTGCTGGAACTTTGTCCCGTATCACTGCGGCTGACAACGGTAAAATCACCTCCTACTTCCATTTCTACACGCTCTCCAGAAACCACGGCGCCTGCCAATGTGGTGTTTGCCCCACTCGTGGTATGAACAGTGCCGGTGCCAATAAGATAGCTGTTCTTTTGTTGAACCTGTTCACTGGAACCTTCTCCTTGACTAAAAGAGATATTGCCGGTTACTTCCCTACCACCAGTACCATAACTATACCCAACATTCATTGAAGCGCTTTGGCTATGTTTTTGTTTGCTTTGCGTGTTTTGCGCACTTTCAAAGATGATATCTTTACCTGCTCCCATGGTGATATTCCCGCTCTGTGTATCATTGCTTTGCCTCGGGTTTGTACCAGCGATAATATCGGCTCCAACACCATGGATGCTACCTTTGTGGGCTTGCATATTAACAGCGCGTCCTGCTTCTATTGTATCTGTCACCGCTGTGGAGACTTGAGAAGAGGCTTCTGTCTTCCCTGTCTCAAAGCCCACTGTCACACTAGCTGAAACATCAGCCATATTGGCAAGAGCACCTTTTGGTGAGCCACCCTTTATCCCATTGTAAAGATCTTTGCTTTTGTTATAGAGATCATAGCCTTTTAGACCAGAAATAAGACCATTGCCGATTTTGTGTTTTGTATCCCCATGACCAAAACGTTTGACTGCATCCTTTACATCTTTTACTGTACCAAGAATACCCACATTGACAGAACCTGTAACACCAGCAAAGAAATTTTCATGTTTTTTTTGTGTCTTAGAGATATCTTGGCTTTCCGAAAGCGTGATATTATTGCCAGCATCGATGTTCACATCACGATCAGCTAAAACATCTGCCGCTTGCATGTTCACATCACGATCCGCAGTAATCTGCACATCTTGGCGTGCTGTGATGTGCGATTGAATGGAAGCTGTTTCCCATTGATCACCGGTGTCCTTCGTGCTCTTAACCCCAACACCCAATGAAACACTGCTGCTGCTCTTTCCAAACTGAAACCCAAAACCTTCCCGTTCTTCTACAGAGTTTGATTTATGGCTATTATGACCAACAAGCACATTGACATCACGGGCTGCGGTAAGATTAATATCTTCCCCTGCAAGATCAGAGCCCACAATTGTCACATCTTTTTTCTTGGCAATGATGTTGATAGTGCCATACGCATTCAAAGAAGAGCCTTGATGTTCAAAACTCTCTTCATTTTGCACCTTTTCCTCACTCCCATATATCGATAAAAAGCCCTTGCCTGAACCCGCGCCAAAACCAGATGCATGTTCTTCTGAGTGGCTGCTATGGTGATCTTGCATGCCATCAATCGTCACATTTTCTGCTGTCACATTGATGTTTTGACCTGAAAGCAGATGAGAAGCAGAAATCTTGGCATCTCCTTGTGCGTCTATGTCAACGTTGCCCGTTGCACCCAGAACAGAGGAGACCGTTGTGGTGTGCAATTGAGATGTGTTGGAAGATTCCTCGTAAAAAAATCCACTTAACGACGATTGCTGTTGTTGGTCAAACTGTTCTTGGGCTCCTTTTATGAGAATATTCCCACCAGAATGAATAGAAACATCCGCTTTTGCCTGATCTTCTGCTGTTTCCTTTCCTTTGCCAGCAAAAAGCATAGACCCAATGATTGTGGTATCATTGCCAGATTCAACAGCAACCCCTTCACCCCCTGTTATGCTTGACCCCACAACTTGGCTCACATCCATCTTGTTATGCTCAGATTTACTGCTACTAAACACCCCACCGTCTTTATGGTACGACATCTCATAATGTA
>NZ_JBHIQI010000035.1:0-4618 GCF_042196465.1 Bartonella sp. AD13SXNS | reverse complement strand
CATAAAAATGACTTTGTTGGTACAAAGATTGGCAAAAATCCTTACACTTTTGAGCAAATACCTCCTGGAAGTGGTCCTTGGAAAGAGAGAGGGCAAATATTTAAGGGCTACCCCAGTGTCCATGCTTGTTATGGACATCCAAGTGATGCTTGTACATCGCGCTATGGTTCACCTAATCGTACGCCAATTTATTCAAAATATTCAGGGAGGAAAAAATGAAACAAATCTTGAAATTATTAAACGGAATAGTTTTGGTTAGTGTAGCTGGATGTAACATTGATAAGCCTTCTCCAGGGGCTCTGAGTATGTGGGAGAAACCTGGTGCAGATTTTACGGAGATAGGAAAAGCATTGTTAGAATGTGGTATGCCAACCCCTTATGATGTTTTTCCAGAAAACCAACAGCAGAGTATTAATGCGAAAGCAACAGTTGATGCTTGCATGGTTCAAGCAGGATTCCGCTATAAAGATCAAAGAGGGGGGGGGTGGTGTTATACTTTTAAAGAGAAAAACTTGCCGATTTGTCGTCCAGGTGCTGTCATACCACAGCGCAGTGTCAAGAAGCGCTTGAACAGCCCTTTTTGTAAAAAGTATAAAAATGCACCTGAATGCAAGCCTTAAGTTTTGCTATTGGTGATGATCAACAATCTGCCATCCTTGCCTTTGCTTGGAACGGTGGGATTGTTTTCTCAATCAAGCAAAACTCTGTTTCTGTTGGTTTTGGTGCTGGACAAACGGGTGGTGGGGGCTCCATGAGCGCCTCTTTCCAAAAGGATAAATCCTCCAGCGATTATCATAGTGTTGTGGAACAATCAGGCATCAAAGCGGGTGATGGTGGTTTTAAGATCAACGTTAAAGATAAAACAACGCTGACCGGAGGTATTATTGAAAGCACCGCGCCGGCAGAAAAAAACAGCCTGACCACAGGAAGCATTAGCACCAGTGATATCAGCAACAGTGCGCATGCTCAAGCTAGCAGCCAAGGTTTAAGCATTTCGGCGGGTGGTCCGATGTATCAGGGCAAATATGGTGTCGGGAAAAACATTGCTAAAAATGTCTTAGATCATTCAAAAGCTAAAGATTCAGAGGAAGGATATACCAAATCTGCTATCAGCAATGGCACTATCGTCATTACTGATGAAGCAGGGCAGAAGGCATTAACAGGGCAAGATGTTGAGCAAGCCATAGCCTCCCTTAATCGTGATACTGCTAGCGCCCATAAGGGTGTACAACAGCTCGATGTAGGCAAGCTGGAACAAATCGTCCATGAAAACCGCGAAATGGCAACGCAATTGTTGGAAGAAGGATTTAAATACAGCGATGACTCCTATAAAACCATGTTTATCAAAGAGCACCCCATCGCCGTGGTCGACCGTGATGAAAATGGCAATACAATCTATGAAATAGATGCGAATGGGGTACCTATAAGAGATGCTCGTGGACAAAAAATCCCCAAGTTCCATTATTTAACGGATGAAGAAAAGCAGCATTTGCAAGAAGGCTCTGATGGCAAAGTGCATGTGTCCTTTAATGGCATCTTTACGCCACCCTATGAAGCTGCTGTTTATGCAGAGCAACATGCGGAGAATAAAAATGTACCGCTTTATTTTGTTGTGTTCCCAGAAGCTGATTCTGCTATCTCAGAACTTCTAGTCGCGGGCTATCAGAAGTTTATGGAAAATAACTTTTGGGGTTTGACCAATTCAACACAAGAAGCAAAAGATATAATGTCTCGCTATGGTAACACAGGATTGCATTTTGATGCCCATAGTCGAGGCAGTTTGACAGGCTTTAATATGCTGAATTCTTTCAAACAAGAAGGTGTAAATGATGTAGCTGGCAATACAACGATCAGTTTCCATGGACCAGCCTTTAATGTTTTAGTTGCATCCGGTCTGTTAGGTTATGTGAGTGATGGCAAACAAACCACTGTTGGTTTTGATGGGCATAGATATGACTTTGTCAGCAGAATTATTGGCGGCAATGGCTATACTTACGAGACAATACCTGCTGGTAGTAATTGGTGGAAAGAATGGTGGAGAGTGATCATGAATCCCATAAGCTCCCATACTTGCCTTGGAGATGTGGGTTATAAATGCCAAAAGTTTTATGGCACATCTCATCGTGAACAATTTCCTTTAAGTAAATCAAGGAGTAAAAAATGAAATACATTTTAAAGTTATTAAGTGGAATAGTTTTGGTGAGTGTAACTGGATGTAATATCGATAAACCTCCTCCAGGAGAGATAGCTACGTGGGAGAAAAATGGTGTTACTGATTTTACTGAGGTAGGAAAAGCCTTATTAGAATGTGGAATGCCAACCCCTTATGATACTGATCCAGAAAGCAGAAAGCTCAGCTACAATGCAATAGCAACCATAGAAGCTTGTATGATTCAATCAGGTTTTCGTGATAAAGTGGGAGGGGGAACTTGGTGTGTAAATCATAAAGCCGAGGATCTTCCCATTTGTCGTCCAGGTGCTGTCATACCACAGCGCAGTGTCAAGAAGCGCTTGAACAGCCCGTTTTGTAAAAAGCATCCAGAACAATATGAATGCTATCCTTAAGTCTTGCTTGTGATGATCAACAATCCGCCATCCTTGCCTTTGCTTGGAATGGTGGGACTGTTTTCTCAACCAATCATCTCAATATTGTATGTAAAGCAATATGGCGTAGAATGTACTTAGTAATCCTATAACCAGGTTGCGATACAGGACGGTTTTTGTTATCATCCAAGTTGATGAGTTTGAGAAAGCCTTGTCCATCCTTATGTGACAAGGTTTTCTTTTTATGCCGCGTCGTTATAACGTTGCTGTTTTGCTTGCTCGATGACATTCAAAAGATCCTATTGTAACCAACGGGATAAAAAACCAAATTTTAAAGGTTTTGGTAAAGAGCCATTGGTAACATGACGGCGGAATGTTGAGACACTCATATGAAGCAATTTTGCACTTTCACGGTCAGTTAAAAGAATATCATTTTCTGTCATTCTAAAATCCTTTCACTATAAAAAAAGAAAACAAAATATAACTATTTATTAACCACATTTTGGTTCATTTTTGAAGGTATTTTATTTATAGAAAACAATATTTATCATATAATTTCTGATGTGATAGTTCATGACTCTTATTGAGAAAGAATGAGAGAAAAGAGAGTTAAAGTTATCCACAGATAATGGGGTTATTCACCCCATATTTTAGGTTTGACCTGTGACATAAGCCGCCCATTTATTCATATAGACACGGCGCTGTTCTAGATAGTCAGTACGACGATAGGAGCGCTCTACTTGTCCTCCTACTGTATGACTTAGAATGGTTTCAGCGACCTCATAAGGGGAATCGGTTGTTTCTGCTACTCAATCACGTAAACTAGAACGAAAACCATGGGGGCAGGCTTCAATTTTATTTTTTCTCATATACGCCGCCATCATCGTATGTGAAAGAGGACCACGACCGGTAAGTGAAAAGATGAAATCACTTTTAGAGATACAGCGGGCTTGTTCAATTACTTTTATTGCTTCAGATGATAGGGGCACGCGAAACTCTGTTGTGGCATTACGCTTGCCTTTCATATTCTCAGCAGGGATTGTCCAGATATCATCTTCAATCTGATCTTCACGAATATGACGCAAAGGATTGCTACGAACTCCTGTAAGGATAAGCAGACGCAAAGCTAAATGTTTTATAGTTGTTGTTTTGCAGAGAAATTGGTAAAAAGCCGGCACATCTCTCCAATCCATAGCTGGTAAGCTTTGTTTTTTATGACGTTGTTTGCCTAAGAGAGCGCGTGCTTTTTCTACTGCTTGTAAATCAACATCTAACCCTAATGCAGCCGCATGTTTGAGACAAAGATTAAGACGCATCAGTGCTGTTCGAGCAGTTCCAGCTTTTGTATGCCAAATAGGGGCAAGGGTATCACGTATCTCTGTTTGTGTAATCTCTGAAACGGGCAGACAGCCTAATTTAGGGAGAATATGGAGGCGTAGATGTAAAAACCAATTACAAGCCTCACCATCATTTTTTAATTCAGCTTTACGGCTTTCAAAAGCATCTAGAGCAATATCTTTTAAATAATGGAGATTGCGCATTGCCTCACGCTTTTGTTTGTTGCGTTCTTTAATAGGGTCACGCCCCTCACGTAAAACAGCTCGCCACCCAGTTGCCAATTCACGGGCTTGTTTTAAAGAAACATCTCTCAAGGTATCCAAGCCCATTTCATGCCGGCGCCCGTGTATGGTACAATGGTAAATCCGTTGAGCACCCCCATTTTTACGCTTATGAAGTAACAAGCTAGCACCATCGTTATATTTGCCAGCCCCC
Source organism: Bartonella sp. AD13SXNS (assembly GCF_042196465.1). Taxonomy (NCBI): domain Bacteria; kingdom Pseudomonadati; phylum Pseudomonadota; class Alphaproteobacteria; order Hyphomicrobiales; family Bartonellaceae; genus Bartonella; species Bartonella sp. AD13SXNS. The sequence goes on along the minus strand of NZ_JBHIQI010000035.1, from coordinate 301 downwards.
AATGTTGCTGCGACAGATCTTGCATTAAGACGGTTCATAAGAGCCATTTTTACTCCTTTCTTATACAAATTTTATCCACACACTCATCCCACTTGTTATGTGCAAATGAGTGGTTTTGATTGATTCAAGATAAGCAGGTTTGAAATGAGAGAATCCTACGATATTCGGGACTCTCACTCAACATACAAAACAGTAAATTATCATTATAAATCAATGCGTTGTTACCGTTAGAGCAGGTTGTAAATGCACGTCAAGAAGCAGAAAAAGCCATGGCACGTGCGAATGGAGCGCAACAGGTTGC
>NZ_JBHIQI010000034.1:0-4780 GCF_042196465.1 Bartonella sp. AD13SXNS | reverse complement strand
ATGGAACAAGACAATAGCGGCTGGAATAGGTTGAATATGCTTATGAACGCCGGTCATGGCTTCGCAAGAAATTACGGTACGACGACGAATAATATGTCAGGCTCTAAGATGGAAGGCAATAGCCCATGGAAAAATGCAGGAGCTATAGGTTCTCTGGCACTTCAAGCAGCACCTATGGCTTTTGGTTACATGGCAGGTGGTCCAATGGGAGCAGCGTTGGCAGGAGGAGCATCCAAGTTTTTTTTAGATTACATGAATCAAAATAAAGATTTGTAGAATAACTAAAGAATAGTTTTGTAGGAGAACGTGATGGCATTTCCATTATTATTTCCATTAGCTGGGGCAGCAATTGGGGCAGGAATTAGATATGTACCTCATATTTTTAGGTTTTTTGCTCCTAAAGTAGTTACAGGGGCTAATAGATTAGGACAATTAATTGCAAAAGGCGCAAAGCATCCTTCGTCTATCGGTGCGGGTTTTGGAACTGCGATGATGCTCAAGGGAGACACTGATCTAAAAAAACAAAATTTACAGAATATGCTGAAGCCATATGGACCACTTATGCCCCACACGGCTCCTAAAGCGGAGATGCCTCTTGGAGTTGATCAACAGCCCCCTATGCCAAATGCACTGGAGGAAGCCCCAGAAGATCTTAAACCTAAAGTTGATGTACCCCAAGCACAGCCATTAGAAACTTCATCACAAACACCTCCTCGTGAACCGACAGATGTAGAGAAATTTTTACAGTCCAATACTTATAAGTTTTTTCAATCAGATGCGTATCAGAAACTCAAAGATCTTTTTGCTGGTATGGCAGAATCTTCATCAGACGGTTCTGGGTGGGATGCGCTTGCAAGTGGTGTGAAGCGTCTTAATGAAGGTGATAAACAAAGAGGGCAGGTTAACCAAACCGTCGAGTATCTGAAATCTAAAGGGTACAGTGAAGAAGAAGCGCGGTTCATAGCTGGAAATAAAGATGCGTTGAATGCTTTTCTATTACAAAAAGTGAACGGTGGTTATGATGCTAGGTCTAAAGAAGAAATGGACCGCCTACGAGAAACGATAGAGCTTAAAAATAGTGAAGCTATCAGTAGTAATACACTCCGTGACATTGAACGTTTTACGAATTATATAGAAGAGACTGGTGAATGGGCTACAGGTAATTCGGCTGCTGTACAAGCTAAATTAGGTGTTCCTCAACACCGTGATATGAGTTCACTGCTTGATTCCATTAAAAACCGTATAGGTATTGACCGTTTAGAAACCATGAGACGCTATTCACGTAATGGAGCTTCTGGTTTGGGTAACCTCACAGAAAAAGAGCTTGATATATTAAAGAGCTATTTAGGAGAGATAAAGTACAACTTGGGTCATAAAGAGCTGTTGTTTAGATTGAAAAAAATCCATGAGATTTTGGGTAAGATGAAATCAGACGTATTATCTTTGTTAGAAAACGGCAACATTGCATTAACACAAGAGAATATTGATAAAGTCACATCCCAATCGCATTCTACAGGTCCTCAGAAAGGATATAATAATCAGTTACCAAAGATGGGTGTAGAAGAAGCCGCAAGCAACGGGAACATAACTTACTTTATTGATAGTTCTAATGGTAAAGTTCTGGTTAAGGAGAAATAGTAATGTCCCCTTATAAGACTTTTGGTGGGATTAATTCTCAATATGTATACGCTAAGAATGGGACACGTTTTCGTGTAGTTGAAGACCCTGCTGAGATTGAGAGTTTTTTAACAAAAAACTCTCCTTCTCCCCGATATGTATACTCTAAAAACGGAACACGTTTCCGCGTAGTTGAAGATCCCGCTGAGATTGTGAAGTTATCTAATTCTTTTTCTGAAGGATTGCAAAATACAGCAGATCAATCAACTACAACAGATGATTTCTCATTTGATGATAAAGATCTTACATGGTGGGATGCTATTAGAAGCCATGGTACATCTGGTCTCACGGCGGGGTACAGTGATGAGATACAGGCGGCGAATGAAGCAGGTTTTACAGATTATTGGCGTGGTGATAAGAAAGCAGAAGAGGTTTATAATAGAAGAGTAGCCAAGGAACGTGCTTATCAAAAAGCCTTGGAAAAAAAATATCCATGGTTGTCTTCTGGTGCTTATATTGCCGGTTCGATTTTACCAACATTAGCATCTTTTGGTATCCCTGCATTAAATTTTTTGCGAGCAGGATCAACTTTAGGAAGTCTGGGTAGGGGAGCTCTTGTTGGGGCAGGTTCTGGTGCTTTGCATGGTTCTGGTGCAGGAGAAGGTTATAATGATACGGTGAATTCGGCGTTAGCTGGTGCTGCGGGTGGCGCTGTTTTGACGCCGGTCGCTATTTTGGGAGGTATGGGAATTTCTAAGGTAGTTCGTGGTGCAGGAAATCTTGTAAAGGATATTCCTATTATAAAGAGAGTTTTTAATCCTGCTCATAAAGAGGTTTTAAATAAAGCTTTGCGAGAAGTTGCCAAGCAACTTTACAATAATAGAACTAAAAATATCACTCAACGTCTTACTACTGAACCTGACGAAGTATTTTTAACAGATATTAATGAAAAACTACGACAGATTTTGTGGAACTCATCCAAAACAAATGAAAATGTTTATAATCTTTTGAAAAGAGCGCATGAGAAAAGATTAGGAGGTTCTGTTCAACGTCTTGATGATATGATGGAGAAGATAATTGTTCCATACCAACATAGCTATACTTTAAGCAGGGCTCTTAAAAAGCAAGGGAAAGAAGCGCATGATCATCTTTATGAGCAGGCAAAGCAAACTCCAATAGGCCAAGAACATTACCCAGTTCTTGATAAACTTTTTGAGAATAAAGGGTTTCAAAAAGCTCTCAAAGAAGCTGTAAATACCTTAGAAGAACATTCGCTGAAAGAAAATCCTAGACGATTTTATGATAGAAGGTTTAGCAGTATAAACTATAAACCTACGATAGAGTTATTAGATCAAACCAAGCAGTCTCTTGATGATTTGATCAAAAAAAGTGAAAGACTTGGGGATAATCAAAAAGTCTCTGGCTACCAAATACTCAAACAAAATTTGGTAAAAATAATGGATCAAATTTCTCCTACTTATAAAGAAGCACGTGGTAGTGCAGAAAAATTCAAAAACTTTGAAAATAGCTTTGAGAAAGGTAAGCAGGCTCTTGGAACAAAATTAGAAAAGGGTATTGAAAGGGATGAGGTTAAGGAAAGTCTTTATAAAGGCAACTGGTCAAGTAAAAACAATACCTATCATATTGGTATGAGAGATGCATTAGATGATTTATTAAGGAAAAATAATGACCCTGTTAATGAATTCTCTAATCTTTTAAAACAAAATCTTGCATCTGAGAATCTTAAAAGGATTATAGGATCCAAACGGTTTTCTACTTTTAAAAAGGCAGTAGATCAGGAGAAGTTCTACTCTGATGCAGCAAAAGAAGGTTTTAGCAAATTTGAAGGCGCTCCTGAGTTTTCTATTCGTGATGGAGTTAGTTTCCCAAACCTTACTGATATGCACACTCAAGCTTTTAAATTAGCACGGAATATATTTTATCATCCGAATTCATCAGAAGCGGTACGAGCAAGACAAGAGATGGAGCGGTGTATAGCAAAATTAGCAACTTTTGGCGTTAACGGAATGGAGAGAAATGAGATTGCCCAATTGATTCAAAGTGCTTTAAAATGGCATAAAGTGGGAGTAATAACGGATGAAGGCTTGAAGATTGTTTCTAGAGCTATAGCAAAAGGGCTAGGTCCCAGTGCTTCAATAGAGTATGCGAAATGACCCGTTCTAGTTCTTCTGTAGACCAAGCGATACGTCAGGCAGCAGCGCGTTATGGCTTGCCCGAAAGTTATTTATACCGTGTTGCGCAAGTGGAAAGTGGCGGCAATCCGAATGCAAGGAATCCACGTTCATCTGCGGGTGGGTTGTATCAATTTATAGACAGCACAGCCAAACAATATGGTTTGCAAGACCGTTTTGACCCCATGCAAGCGGCAGATGCCATGGGACGGTTGACCCTTGATAATCGCAACCATTTAAGCCGTGTATTGGGAAGAGCGCCTACTGATGCAGAATTGTATTTAGCACATCAACAAGGGGCAGGAGGAGCCGCCCGCCTTTTGCAAAATCCCCATGCCAATGCAGCGCAAATCGTTGGCAGTAATGCGGTTGGTTTGAATGGTGGCAACAGCGGTATGCGTGCAAGTGATTTTGTCAACCGCGTGCTACAGATGTATGGGGGGCAGCCTTATAGAGCAAGTCCTATAGCACAGGGTGGTTTTGGCAATAGAGACAACATGTTAGAGGTTTTACGGGCATTATTAGCATCACAATTAGCATCCCAAGAAGAGCCTTCGGAAGAAGAAGAGAGTGATGAAGATGATAATCCTTTGATGATGCCATTCATGCGGGCATTTTACGGACCATTTTACCGGAATTAGGATTCATGAGAGATGTCGACGATTTATGATTGGTCGCTTAGAGCGGCGGATAATACACGTTGTGATGCTTCAATTGATTGGTCAGAAGGGCAGCATCCTAGCAGTGTAAACAAGAGCGCCCGTGTGATGATGCAGCGCGTAAAGGAATACTTGTCAGACACGGGTGGCACGCTTGAAGGGATTGTTACCAATGATCATGCACAACAAACGAGTGTGATAAGACTTGCAAGCACCTCACAGTTTTTAGGTTATCAGAATGGGATTGTTTTGCGCTTTATGGCGACGAGCAGGAATGTTGGAGCAACCACAGTCTCCCTTAATTCTTTAGAT
>NZ_JBHIQI010000033.1:0-4817 GCF_042196465.1 Bartonella sp. AD13SXNS | reverse complement strand
ACGATTTTCATTGTTTCTAAACTTACGGTAGTAACCCTTTGAAACAATTCTAGAGGGTAGGCAGGGTTGCCAACGGTTTCAACAGCATAACGGTTGGCATCATTCACAATGCCACTCTTTTTATCAGTTTTTACACACTGACGCCCCATAACCCATTCAAGAGCAGGCTTGCCATTGACGATATACTCATAAGCTTACTTAGGGATATCTGTCATGATGATATTGCTATTATAAATAACAGTTGATTTATCTTTCTCTTTACCTGCTTTTGAGAATTCCATTTCAGTCACGTAATAAAACTTTTCGGAATTAGGAATATCAGTTAATTTTGGATTAGCCTTTTTAAAGGTCATAGGATAAGGTTTTACATCTTCATAATTCACGTGCAGATGACCCAATTCACGCCCTGCTGTTACAAATTTCCAAAATCCTTAGCAGTTTTTATATAAGGAAGACGAGGCAATTCTTTAGAGAGGTTATCAGCATAACGAGCACGATAATCTTCCGAATGTAACAATCCATAGACGTAATAGAACAAATCATCTTTAGTGATAGTTTCATTAGGATAAGCAGCTTTAAAATGCGCTAATTCGTCATAAGTTATGGCATTACGCATTTTCTTTTTTCTTATTTTAGTAAATAAGCGATTGTCATGCTATTTTTCTTATCAAGCGATAATAATGGATAGTTTTTTGTTGTCTCTAATATGTAACAGTTCCAATAAATTTGGTATATTCTATGAATAACAGTCTTTACTTGAAGCTCAAGATTATATTACATGCAACACCTTAAAATTAAGAAGCATATATAGCATATGATTGTCATTTAACAGTGTCATTGTAAAATCTTCAAAAGCGGGGGAAATGATATGGTTTGCACAACTAATAAAGCAGGTGTATACAGTACAGTCTATGCTTTTTTCTCAGATGTTATAAGTATTACTCTCATCAAAAAATTAAAAAATTGTTACGCGGTTGGCGATTTTTTCTGTGACGCTGATGATGGGGGTCATTTTGTTGCTCATTTTGAGGGCACAATGAATGCATAGATTTTTTTTCATTTTTGTTTTTGCGGCTATTTTGTGCCTTTTTTCGTTGCCGAGTTTTGCCCAAAACATTCGTGAGAAAGCGATTAATCAATCAGAGAGCATCCAACGACAACAAACGCAACAACAACGTTTTCAGCAATTACACCGTAGAAACGAAACACATGGGGTATTTTTGCCAGACGATGATACCACATCTGCCTATGGTGCTTCGCCTAGTACAACCTGTTTGCTGATCAAAAGCATTGAATTTGTTGGTGCTCAGTTGATTTCTCATACCGACCTTCATGAAGCCATTTCTCTTTGGGAAGGACGGTGTTTGGGGATTGCCGAAATCAACAAAGTGCTCAAAGCGGTGACCAAGCTTTATATGAAGCGCGGCTATATTGCGGTGCGGGCTTATTTGCCTGAGCAAGATTTAAGCGGCGGTCATCTCAAGATTGTTGTAGTTGAAGGTGTGATGGAAGATATCACTCTGGATGGGCATAAAGTTGAGAGGAGACTTCAAGGAGAAATCACCACGGCTTTTCCAAACCTTATTGGAAAACCGACCAATCTGCGCCAGATAGAGCAAGGGCTTGATCAAATCAATCGGCTTTTCTCACGCCAAGCCACCATTAATCTTGGTGCTGGTGGCAATTCGGGTGGTTCGATACTCGATGTTCATATTGAAAAACAGAAACCTTGGCTTATCACGCTTTCCAGCGATAATCTTGGTGCTAAAGCAACAGGGCTTTATCAAACGCGCTTGAGCCTTTCTTTTGATGATCTGTTAGGGATCAATGATCAATGGTCGTTTAGCTATCAGCGTTCTATGGATGGTAGTCCGTATCATTTTTCTCACAAGCGTCCCAATAGTGATACTCTAACAGGATCATTTTCTCTACCCTATGGCTATTGGACAACTGGTTTTGATGGGACGTGGAGCCAATATCATTCGAGTGTTAAGGGAATATTTTCCGATATTATGACAGCGGGTAAGTCTTTATCGCTTACACCGTGGATTTCACGGGTTATCGACCGTGATCAAGAGGGAAAGACCTGGGTTACAGGACGGTTGACATGGAAATATTCTGATAATTTTATTATGGGCAGTCGAGTTGATGTTTCCAGCCGTAAACTAGCTATTGCAACCTTTGAGCTTGATCATTCGCGCAAGTGGCTTGGAGGAGAATTAAGCGCGCATATAGGGTTTCATAAAGGGTTGGCAATTCTTGGCGCTTATGACGATAAAGAGCAAGAGAATGTAACAAAAAATTCACCCAAAGGGCAATTTTCCAAATTGTCTTTTTCCCTAGGCTACGTGCGTTCTTTTTCGCTCAAACAGTATAACTTTCGCTATAACACGCTGTTTTCAGGACAATTATCACCCGACACGTTGTTTAGTTCAGAGCAAATATCGCTTGGTGGTAGTTCCTCTGTGCGTGGGGTGCGTGAGGCGATTTATTACGGCAATAATGGGGCGTTTTGGCGCAATGAATTGTCGCTGTTGTTGCCAGGTTTTTCTTCGAGAATGGGGCGTAAATTTATGAGCCAATTTGCCCCTTATATGGCGCTTGATCTGGGGGCTGTAGCCAATGATGTAAACAAAAACAGTTTTGGCGGGAGCCTCGTTGGGGCAACTCTTGGTTTCCATGCAACCGGAGACATTACGGATGTTGATGTGTCTTATTCAAATATTTTAACCCAATCGACAGTGCGAGAAAAGGGGAATGCGACAGGGTTATTTCAAGTGCGGGCATTATTGAGATTTTAGAGCAAATGGGCGGTAAAAATATCGCTGCGCTGTTTATACCCATATGGGTTGTTTTTTTAAAAGAGATAAAGAATTTTATGAGGAGCTGAAGATGCGGGGATTGAAAGATCAAAAGCATAGATTGGGATATGGATACAAGCTATGGCAGCGCGTTCTTTGTGTTTTGCAGCGAGGGATTCATAAGGGGCTTTCACTTGTTTTAAGTTTTTGCTTAGCTTTTCAGCCTTTGTTATTGCAAGCACAAGCGCTTGGAGCGCGAAGTCCTGTTGCACAAGAGAGCCAAGGGATTAAAGCAGCTGATGGGGTTGGCTCTGTTTTCCGCCCCACGGTGGGGAAAGCCGGCAATGATGTGCCGCTGATTGATATTGTTCGCCCCAATGGACAGGGTCTTTCTCATAACAAATATGACAGTTTCAATGTTGATACCCATGGCGTAATTTTGAACAATTCGACTGAGGAAGTCTCGCGTTCACAGCTTGGGGGATTGGTGCCAGGCAACGGCAATTTGCGTTATAGCGGTGCAGCAAAGGTTATCCTTAATGAAGTGGTAAGTGCCAATCGCTCGCGTCTTGAAGGCGTGAGCGAAGTACATGGGCATATGGCGGATGTTATTATCGCCAATCCCAATGGGATTACCTGTAACGGTTGTGGCTTTATTAATACACCACGGGTGACTTTATCGACTGGACAACCGATTATTGGAGCCGATGGCGCTTTGAGTGGATTGCGTGTTGAGGGTGGAGATATCACTATAGGCTCTCGTGGGGCTGATGGGAGTGCATTAGATATTTTTGATCTTGTTTCGCGCAAGATCAGTGTCGGGGGTCCCATACAGGTCAAAGGAGATTTGGCTGTTATCGCGGGGCGCAATCATTTTGATTATGACAAACGCGAAGCAACTTCTCTTGGTTCTGATGGCAAAGAGCCGGAATTGGCGATTGATTCCAGTGAGTTTGGTGGAATGTATGCGGGGCAGATTCGCGTGATTGCCAATGATAAAGGTGCGGGCGTTAAGATGCGCGGAGACATGGTTGCCAATGCAGGCGCCATGAGATTGACAAGTGATGGCAAGCTGGTAATTGCCAAAGCACGTGCCAAAGGAGCGGTGAAGGCTCATTCTCACCACGACAGTGTACATGTGAAAGATCTGCTTTTTTCAGAAGAAGCGGTTGAACTGAAGGCTTTGAAACATGTTGAACTGGCTGAGCAAGCTCGCGTTGCAGCGAGCGGTACTGTTGATGTGGGCGCCGATCTGATCAAGCTCCAGTCCCATGCTCTTCTAGCAAGCGGTATTGGGAGTGATGGTCAACAGTCAGCGACGGGTTCTTTGCATTTACAGGCAGCAAAGCTTGAGGCGGGGAATGGGCGGATAGCCGCCGGTGATCTTTTAGAGATCCAAGCAGCAACAATTGATCTGAGCCGCATGCAAGACAATGATCAAACAGGGGTTTCTTCCCTTGGCGATCTGACCATTAAAACCAATCAAATCAGCGCTTTAAACAACCATATTGGTGCCAAGGGGAATATTGTCTTGAGCGCCGATGATGCGCTCACTGTAGGCGCTGGACATTATAGCGCCGGCGGCTCTCTTTTGGTGGAAGCAGCAGAGCTTACATCACGCGCGCGCTTAGTGGCAGAGCAAAAAGTTGACCTTTATGCGCATCACGGTGCCCTGATCCAAGAAGGCACTGTCTGGTCCAATGGGAAGATAACGCTGGATGCCCATGGTGCCCTCAATCATACGGGTGATATTGTCAGTATGCAGCAGGTTGCCTTGACAGCGGGGGGCATGTTCACAACCTCTCAAGAGAGCACGATTTTAAGTTATGATGTGGTTTTAAGTGCTGATGCTTTAACCCAAGCAGGGACTGTGGAAGCCCAAGAGGGAGCATTAACCCTTCAAGTGCGTGATGGGGTCGCAAATAGCGGTACAATGCGCGGTGAGAGTGTCGATGCTCATATTGGTGCATTTACCAATCAAGGGACGTTTATTGCAACCGATGATTTGCATTTGAT
>NZ_JBHIQI010000032.1:0-5121 GCF_042196465.1 Bartonella sp. AD13SXNS | reverse complement strand
ATGATTATACTGAAGAGCAGATGAAGATAGTTCTTGATGATGCGAAGAAATATACGGATGATCAAGTTAGTGGTCTTGTCAATGATAGTCTTAACGAGTCGAAATCTTATACAGATATGAAGTTTGAGACGTTAAATTATGCCATTGAAGATGTTCGCAAGGAGGCAAGGCAAGCAGCTGCTGTTGGTTTGGCAGTAGCAGGTTTACGTTATAATGATACACCAGGGAAGTTGAGTGTTTCATTTGGTACGGGCGTATGGCGGAGTCAATCGGCATTTGCTATTGGTGCTGGTTATACATCTGAAGGTGGAAATATCCGCTCTAACCTATCTGTCACGAGCTCAGGAGGTCATTGGGGGTTAAGCGCAGGAATAAACTTAACGCTAAATTAATGATAAAAATAAGATATTTAACACTCCCCCATTTGCCCTTGCTTTTATGAAGTAGGGGCAAAATTTTTTAAGCATATAAACGCAATAGTATGAGTTCTACACCCAGAAAATCTTTTAGCAACTGTTACCAAGAAACTACATTTTTACCTCTACAGTGAATTATTTTCTCTAAATACTTCAAAAGAATCTTTTTTTCTTGATATCTTGCAAATATCTTTTATAAGAAACGAAGCTTTTTATAAGTAATACTCATTTTGATGGAAATAAACTTTCAAAGGGGGTAGTAATGTGTGAAGATAAAAAATACACAAAAAGTATATATATCACTGCATAATACTTGAAAAAAGAAAATGTACCTAAGAAGTTCATTATTCGAAAATATCCAAACTTCTTAAATATTACAATTTCTATTTTATTGTTATTTTTTCACTTTAATTTCTATTGAGAAAACACTGCTTTCTAATAAAACTACAATTTATAAATAACAAAACACATTAAAACTCTTTGAGAAGCATTTCATAGTGGCCACTGCCAAGTAAAAAAGTAACATTAAATATGCAAAAAAACCTTTCAAACTTAAGCAATAAAATAATACATCAACACCTATTACATTCTAAATGTATCACTTTTGTGTCCAAAAAACATAAATCAAAAAACCAAAATTCAGATATCAGTATAAAAAACATACACAACAACATAAAGCACTCAAAACGCTCACATTCTAAGCAATTATCTTCTATTTCAAATTCCAGAGAAACAACTAATGCTAAAATGTGTCTTTTTTATGTTTTGGAGGTGTTTTTAAATTTTTCATTGGAGAGTTTATTATGAAGAAATTATATAGAACACAGGAAACGAGTGAATTAAAACTTTCTCGTTTTTCTTTTGTTAAAGTTCTTTCATTGGCTGCAGCGGCTACATTTTTATCAAATGTTACCCCTGTTTTTTCGGCAAATCCTGATTTTAGAAATACATTTCTTGAAGGTGTAAAGAGTGCTGTTGTATCTTATCCACAAAGCATCATCTCTGTTGATAGTTTAAATGCTTCTGATGACTATGCAAATTTTTTAACAAAAATCCTTTCTAGTGCAAGTGATAATAATTCTATCATCAAAGACGGAAATAAGTTATCGAAAAATACGTTGAATATAGAGGGGCAATATAAAAAATCTCTCATTAGTTCACGATCGTTTGTGGTTGATAGCTTTGCAGACCAACAGCTTGCACAGAATGATGAGAATACAGAAATTATTAATGGATCTAGTTTTTCACAAAATGATCCTAACACGAAAATGACACGTAGTGCGAGAATGCAACGTGGTAATGCAGACGCAGGTAATGTTATTTTGGGTGACGGCGTTTCTACGAAAACCACGACCAGTGTTATTATTGGTTCTAAAGTGACGGCGAAGTTAGATGCTAATGATCCGGAGAAAACACCGCTGGCAGCATCTGTTGCTATTGGTGCTAATTCGCACATCCATAGAGGAGGGAGCGTTGCTATTGGTGCTGATACAGAGACACTAAGGAATGATGCAGTTGCTATTGGTCGTTTTGCGCGGGTAGAACAGGATGCTGGTACAGCTCTAGGATTTAGTACAAAAGCATTAAAAAATGATTCTGTTGCGCTAGGTTCAAATTCTGTGGCCGATAGGGATGCTGGTGTTGCTGGTTTTAATCCTTTTCTTAAAGGAGAAGTAAAGGATAAAGAAGGGGTTGCATGGAAAAGTACGCTTGGTGCTGTCAGCATTGGTGCTGATGGAAAAACCCGCCAAATTATAGGAGTGGCGGCTGGAACGAACGATACTGATGTTGTTAATGTTGCGCAGTTGAAGTCATTACAAAGTTACATAGATCAAGGTTGGCAGCTGTCTGTTGGTGGTGCAAATGCTACGACTGTTGGCATAAAGAACGAAGTCGATTTATCAGCAGCAAGTACAAATCTCACGATTACAAAAGGAGAGAAAGACAATAAGGTAAAATTTGATCTGGCTAAGGAAATTGCAGTCAATAAAGTAACAACAGGAAACAATGTTTTAGATGCAACGGGTTTAGTAATTTCTGGAGGTCCGAAAATAACCACTGGTGGTATTGATGCTGGCAGTAAAAAGATAACAAATGTGGCAAAAGGTACAGACAACACCGATGCGGTGAATTTTGCACAATTGAAAGAAATAAAAGAACAAGTAGCAGCTAGTAGTTTCGTAAAACAGGATTCTGCAACGAAACACATCACTATTGGTAAAGAAACAGATGGTGATAAAATCGATATTGCCAACAACAAAGATGAAAAGCGTACTCTTACAGGTATAAAAGGTGGAGCGCTCTTAGAAGATTCAAATGAAGCGGTTACAGGTTCTCAGTTGTTTACTACAAATCAAAATGTTACAACTGTAGCCACGAATATAGCCAAATCCTTTGGTGGTGGTGCTAGTTATAAGGATGGAGTATGGACCGCTCCTAGTTTTACGGTTAAGTCCATTAAGGGTGATGGCAACTCTGAAGATAAGGTTTATCCTGATGTAGCGAGTGCTTTGTCTGGAGTTGGTACTTCTATCACGAATATTCAGAATAAATTGACTGAACAGGTTAATAATGTGGTTACTAAAGTGGAAAGCGAGAGCTTTGTTCAACAAGAGCAAGAAACTAATCGTCTCACTATTGGTGCCAAAACAGAAGGCAGTGAAATCAATATCGCCAATAAAAGTGGTGAGGCTCGAACTCTTTCTGGTGTTGGGGAAGCAAAGAACGATAATGATGCTGTTAACAAAAGGCAGCTTGATAGCAATATTGAGACTGTCAATAATAATATAACAAATAAGTTTGATACACTTACTCAAAACATAACGAATATTACTCAGCAAGTTAAAGGTGATTCTTTATTATGGAGCGAGACTGATACAGCTTTTGTTGCTCAGCATGGCGATACAGATAAAAAAACTAATAGCAAGATTACACACATTCTAGATGGAGATATTGCTTCTGGTTCAACAGATGCTGTTACGGGTAGTCAGCTTTTTGAAACGAATAATAAGGTCGTTACTTATTTAGGGGGCAATGCAACTTTTAGTAATGGTACATTTACAGGGCCGAGCTATAGTTTATCGAAGATTGATAAAGATGGAAATATTACAGTCAGCTCTTTTAATGATGTTGGTGGTGCATTTACAGGGCTTGATGATAATATCAAGAATGTTAATGATCGGATTAAGGAGGTTTCTGAAGGTGTAGCGCAGGATTCTTTATTATGGAACAAGGAAGCCAATGCATTTGTAGCGCGTCATGAAAAGAGCAAAGAAGAAAAAGATAGCGCTAGAGCAACCCAAGAAAACAGTAAAATTACATTTCTTGCAAGTGGTGACATTACCGCGAACTCAACAGATGCTGTTACAGGTGGTCAGCTTTATTCAATGAATCAAACAGTTGCTACTTATTTTGGTGGTGGTGCTGGCTATGATGAGAATGGACAATGGAAGGCTCCCAATTTTGTTATCAAGAAAGTTGATGAAACAGGCAAAGAAAGTGAGGAAAGCTATAATAGTATAGCGGAAGCGCTTTCTGATATTAGTACTTCTGTTACGAATGTTCATAATGATGTGACTAATGTAGTCAGTGATAGCATTGTGAAGCAGGATTCTGAGACGAAGGTTATTAATATTGGTAAAGAAGTAGAAGGCAGTGAAATCAATATTGCGGATAAAAGTAGCAAAGATAGGATTCTTTCTGGTGTGAAAGATGCAGAACAGGATAATGAAGCGGTTAACAAAGGTCAGCTTGATAAAGGTTTAAAGGAGCTGTCTGAAAGTCTACAGTCAGAAGATTCCGCTGTTGTGCATTACGATAAAAAAGATGACGAAAGTGGTGCCATTAATTATGCGAGTGTGACTTTAGGAAAAGGTAAGGATTCTTCCCCAGTTGGACTTCATAATGTTGCTGATGGTAATATTGCTGAAAATTCACATGATGCAATTACGGGTGGTCAGATCAATAAAATTGGTGAGGATATTGCTAAGTTCTTAGGTGGAGAATCCTCCTTTAAAGATGGTGCTTTAACTGTTCCAACTTATGAAATCTCTAATATTTCTGACAAAGGTGAGGTAACAAGGAGTTCTTATAACGATGTTGGAAGTGCGTTTGCAGGTCTTGATAAGAATTTCAAGAATGTCAATAATAATCTCACGAATAAGTTTAATGAACTTACTCAAAGCATCACGAATATTACTCAAGAAGTTCGAGGAGACGCCTTGTTATGGGATAAATCTAAAGGCGCTTTTGTAGCAACACATGGAGACAATAAAGAGAACAGCAAGCTTACATCTCTGAAGAATGGTGACATTACAGCTGCTTCAAGCGATGCTATAGCTGGTAATCAGCTCTATGCTCTAGGTGATAGTGTTGCGAAAACTTTAGGCGGTAATGCTAGCTATAAAAACGGCACATGGACAAGTCCTACATTCAAGTTTAAGAGCGTTAGTGAGGATGGTACTAAAGTTGAAGATAAAGATTATAGTACTGTAGCGGCAGCTTTTGCTGGTGTAGGGCTCTCTTTTGAGAATCTTCAAAAAGAGATTACTCAAAGCAACACAGAGGTTACTGACAATATTAAGCAGAATGCATTGTTGTGGAGTGATGAAGATAGTGCGTTTGTAGCACTTCATGGGCAAGGTGACACAAGAAGCAAGAGCAAACTGAAGTTACTTTTAGATGGAGATATTTCTGAAGGGTCTAG
>NZ_JBHIQI010000031.1:0-5509 GCF_042196465.1 Bartonella sp. AD13SXNS | reverse complement strand
CTATCGGCTGTTTTGGTATAAAGAGATGCCATTTTGTCTTCTGACCAGCCAAAAAGCGCTTTCATTTGGGAAACTGTCGCACCAGCATTGGCGGCGCGTGTTGCTGCTAATTTTCGCAAGCCGTGAGCTGATTTTTTAATCCCTGCTGTATTGCATGCTTCACGAAAAAGGTTGCCAAAACTTTCTTTGACAAGCTTATTTCCACCTTTTCCGCAAATGAATGTTTCATCACCTACGGGACCAATTTTAAGAGTTTCTGCGAGTTCTGGTAAAATAGGGAGAAAAACATCTGTTTTAAATTGGCTCTTTTCTGTTTTGAGATGAATGATATTATCTTTGACATCTTTCCAACCGATACGAACGGCATCTCCACGGCGCAAGCCCGTATAAAGAAGCACATCAACCCATACGCGTTCATGGGTACCAATAGCCCATTGTTTATAATATTTATCGATATCTTCTTCTAGCCATGGCGCTAATCCTTCGCTGTTAAGAGATTTTGGTGCTTTAACATTAAAGGCGGGGTTTCTGTTTAAAAGAGCATTATCAACTGCCCAATTAAAAAGACTGTTTAAAGAAGTTAGAAAATGTTTTGCTGCTGCGGGAGTCTCACGTCTTCTTTCTACTGCCTCAAGAATGTGTTGTTTGTCTATACTTTTATAAGAGCGATCACCAATATGTTTAGAAATATTGTTCAGAATTCTATACTTAACTTTTTTAGTAGATTCTGATTGATTATGCCATTGCATGCTTTGTAAATATTGATGCAACAACCAATCGAAAGAGCCCTCTACAAGTCGTCTGGTTTGTTTTCTTTTCTTGGAGGTGCCATTTTGCGCTTGCTTAAGAGCAAGCGTATAATTATCGACAAACTCTTGCGTTCCATAGGTTCCTTCAATCCGAAATCGTGGTCCATGACCAATACGTACATACCATATGATTTTACCATGGCGTGTGCGTTCACAAACAAGATATGGTGGACGACGTTTTGGCATGGCTAAAACTTTATACCGTCGACAGAACGACAAGTT
Organism: Bartonella sp. AD13SXNS; assembly: GCF_042196465.1. Classification (NCBI taxonomy): domain Bacteria; kingdom Pseudomonadati; phylum Pseudomonadota; class Alphaproteobacteria; order Hyphomicrobiales; family Bartonellaceae; genus Bartonella; species Bartonella sp. AD13SXNS. Next base: position 4,478 of record NZ_JBHIQI010000031.1, on the reverse strand, counting down.
TTACTGGTATCGTAGTCTTCTTGTTCATTTTCAAGCGGTGGAAAATCGTCAATGCTATAAGTATTATCTATCGTTCTGGGTGTTACGATTTTATTGATATAAATTAATAATTCACCAGTAGGCTTGATTTCTACAACCTCTGCTCCTTGCTTTTTAGCTTCTCGTAAAGCACGTGCAATGGCTGGTTGCGTGATAGTAGGTGGGCGGTATGCCATATCTGTTCCCCTTGATTTTAGATGTAATTCACATGTGGCGTGAATCACGCATGTGTTGAAAGTTGTTAGGAATGGGTGGGGGGCTTAGGAAAGAGGAGGAGGAGAGAGCACCCCCATAGGTTTAAGCGGTTTTTGTCAAAATCTTTTGCATCTCTTGTTCTATTTCCCCTAAAAAGATTTCGACCGCTTTATTGATCTCTTCAATGTGTTTCTCATCGCGGTTGACGCGTTTGATTTTCATGCGCAAGTATGTTGATTGCCTCGTAAAATATGGGTCATAACTGAAAAATCACACCATTTTCGTCCCGTACAAGCCCATTTGGAATTGCATTTGCGCGCTATATTCAGGCTTTATATTGTCATCTATAAAGAAGCGTAAATGGTTGATTGATTGTGGACATTTGATTTCGATTAAACCATCATCACCAACAAACCCATCAGGACTAGCGCCAGCCATTTTGATTGCAGGATGTTGGATGAAATCACATTGAGAGATCTCTGTATCATAAATGAATGCATCTTCTTCATGTTCAATGCCCCATTGCATAGCTGGTGTTGGATAAGATTGGCTACTTCACCAGTTAAACGCTCTGTTATAAGCTTAATTTTGTAGTCTTCATTTTGCTTGTAGGAGTTCCCTTTGCTGTTTTACTGAGTACGTTATAAATATTTGAAGCGGTGACTTTGCCTAGCCTTGCTTGAAACCACTCTACTGTCCTTTGTTCCATTTCACACCGCCGTTTCTTTTTGAGTTGGCACATATTCGATATCTTGGACGTAAGTATATTTAGTATAATATCAAAAAATACAATAAAGTCAATATGTTGTTTGCAATTATTTTATATGAATCCACTTAAGAATCCATCTTTTTATGCATGTTTAAATTGACCATTTTTTATATAAGATTGCTATGTATGAATAGACCATAAAAAGCAAATCATGATGAAAATGTTATAACGCATGTGTGCATTCAAAAGAAATGAAAAGCCGATATCATTCATAACAGTTTGTAAATTTTATGATGCATTTTTATTACAACACAAATCACATTGTTTTAAAATTTAGTTGTTTGGGATTATCGATAACATACGTTTAAAGATCACATCTTGTTTAAAGATTGAATTGTTAATAGTATAAAGCACAAATTAACATTCGCCAAAATTGGCGAGCGTAAATGTAGATAGCTATTATAACACCAAACATTTTAAAAGGATTTAAAGACAAGATCTTTTAATCAGAACTGTTTTAAGGGCGCGAGAGAATGCCGCCATAAAGTTGAAGCTTGTTTGTCCATGATGAGTGGAAAGCGATTTACGGATTGGATAGACATTGCTTGCGCTTGTACTTTCCGGTCTTGCTTGAAGGGGAATATCATCAACAACCGTGGTGATATTCTGTAAATCCATATTTTGAGAAACCGTTATAATCTCTAAAATAGGGCTTACATCTTGTCCTAAATTCATCTGATTGAGCGTTTTACTAAAATTCTCATCATGAGAAAGCAGCGCATTGAGAACTTGCCAAACAACACTGTATTTCTTATTGTTCTTTAAAGCTTTTTCGGGGTCGATCCCAGCAGGGACCCCAACGGGTAAAATGATATAGCCTCTTTTTTTGCCTGGAGCGCGCCGCATCACACATCCTACCGCCTGTATCACATCCACTTGGCTTTTACGCGGGTGTAAAAACATCACCGCATCCAAGGTAGGCACATCCACACCCTCAGACAAACAGCGTACATTGGTGAGCACACGACAGTGATTTTCCCCCACATTTTCTTCCAACCAATCCAGTTTTCTTGACCGTTCCTTGGCACCATCCTTCCCATCAATATGATCAACTTCACAGATCAAACGGGGCGTATCGGGGTGGTTTTGATAAAGTCTATTGAAAATCCTCTTAATACCTTTTCCTTGAAAGGTATCACGGATATTTTTAGAGGTCTTGATATCTTTACAAAAAGCTAAGGCACGACGCATGGGGCTCGTATCATCTCCAAGATCAGCTTTTAGATCCAGTTTAGTTAAAGCTTGATAACACCCAACAATTTTTGTTTTATAATCTAAAGTAAGTTCATAATCTTTGCTTGTGGTAGGGAACTCCATGGTTTTACTGATTTCCCCCTCATCAACCCCCAAAACAATAATCTTATAAGGGGTTAACAGTTCATTCTTGATCGCATCAGTGAAACTGTAGGTATAAAGCACTTTTCCATAAACTGTTTCATCATCCATAGAGGCTAAAACAGCATCAACCTCATCCGTATTCCTTTTCAGCTTATCACTAAAAATCTTAGGCGTTGCTGTCATGTATAGACGTTTCTTGCTTCGAATAAGAGTGTTATCGTGAACCTTGATAAAATCAGATTCATTGTCCTCTGTTCCTAATGAAGCCCCCGTTGTTCTATGCGCCTCATCACAAATAATCAGATCAAAGGCTGCTAAACCATGATCCTTTTGCGCATCAACAATGACTTGTATTGATTGATAGGTAGCAAAAATAACACTCATCGCATGGGGAGAGTTTCCTACTTTCTCGACAAGCTTAGAGGCATCTGTAGTAGCAGGGAGGGCTAAATCAGATGCCGATAATTCCCCATCATCTTCTTGGTTTTTACGACGCTTGCCGATTTGCTTATCGGAACACACCGCAAAGCAACGCAAGGGCACTTGTGCATCGGCTGTCCATTCACGGATTGTTTGCGAGACTAAAGCAAGAGAGGGGACTAAAAACAAAACACGCTTGCCTGCTCCTGCTATGGTTTCTGCTATCTTCAAACTGGTGAAAGTCTTGCCCGTTCCACATGCCATAATCAGCTTGCCACGGTCTGCTTCTTTTAACCCTTCACAAACCGCTTTCAGTGCTTCTTTCTGATGATCTAAAAGCTTTTTTTTCGTTTGCTCGTAAAGAACAATGTTGCCGGTCTTATCAAAAATACCCCAATCAATTTGACTATTTTCCATATCAAACAGATTAATCCGATAAACCGGAACGGCTTGCCCTTCAATCATGGTATTGGCATTTTCGCTTAAGTCTTTTTCGGTGCTATCAATGAGAAGGCGGTATTTAAATCTCTTTTTACCAGAAATGGCGATAAAGCTTTCAATATCATCTTGGGTAATCTGATGATTGGTCTCATAAAATTGACAGCGAATAGTAACATAATCGTCTTGATCACGAATTTTCGCTACCAAATCAATATCAGTGTCTCTATCGCTTCCTTTCCACCCCTTTTCGTCTGCTACCTCTCTATAAGTTTGAACCTTTTCGTATTCTTGCTTTTGAAGCGGGTCTTGCGTCAAATAAGCCATGACAAACTTTTCAAAAGCGGCTTGCTTTTCTTGCTCTGATATCGCTTGTTCATGATAAGATTGTAAGAGAGAACGTAAAGAGACGCATTTATTATCAGAATAAAGAGGGTGATACATAAAGAACAGACTCCATGACAATATATTCTATTAATTAATTCTCTTCAAAATTGGCTTTAAAGGTTGTTTATCCACAGCCTATAACACGGGGTAAGATCAGAAAAGTAGTGAAGTTTGCTATTCGTTTCACGGGTTAATCAAAACAAATGTACTATGAGCTTTAAAATATCATAATGAGTATTTTGATAGGTTTTATGAAGCACTTTATATAGAGATTTTGAAGGTGCTTAAAACCCTCAAAATCTTCAAAACTCATAGATAAGGCGTTCTTTAAAGGTTCTTTCTATGAATAAGGGGAAAACATGGTTTAACAAATTTATTCTTTATTATTGATGGGGATATTGAGGCTTACACATTGACTTTCCAAATAATTTTGGTTATAGTCCTAGTGGTATAAGTATGGGGGGAATGTCTTCACACGGTTACAATCAAGGCGTTTTGTCACTTGGTCTTTGGTGACAGAGCTATATGCTTTTATTAAAAGCATTATAGGGTAGTGGCTGTTTTAATTTCTATTATCAACAAGGGTTGATGAAGCGATATAACGCTTCATGAATGGTGCAAAGCGGGGGCAATCTGTATTGTTATTCATCTTTTTACGTTGGAAGAGTTTTTTAAGTTTTTTTCTTGCCTTAGTATTGTTTGTCTTGTTGAGTGGCCTAACGGTTTATGCGCGGTCATCGGCTATTTTTCATTCCCCAACAGATAATTTTTCTCGTAGGTATTCAGAAAAGCAGCAATTAGAAAGAATTGAGAATTTACGGTCTTTAACGCCTAAAAGGATCAAGACGCCTTCAGAGCAAAATCCAGAAATGCTTTTGGGTGGGAAGCAATG
>NZ_JBHIQI010000030.1:0-5588 GCF_042196465.1 Bartonella sp. AD13SXNS | reverse complement strand
TTGATGCCACACGCAACAGCATGGATAATCAGAATGGGAGTGAAACATCTCATGTTGCCTTGCACAATGGCTCTCATCTAAGTTCTGGAAAAGATACCACTGTTATCTCGGGTGGCGATATCCATATTGCTGCTTCCGATATAGATGCCAAGGGTAATGTTGGTCTTGGTGCCCAAGGGGAGATAGCGATAGGGGTGAGAAACGATGAGATGGAGTATCATCTTCGCACCAAAAACACGAAAGTGGACATGCAAGCCTCTCATGCCGTTGGCTCTTCGATAAAATCGGGAGGTGACACCACTGTCATTGCAGGGCAGGATGGCAAACCGCATGATCTTAGCATCACAGGCAGTTCCATTGCGGCTGATGGCAAGGTAGGGCTGAAAGCCAGCAACGATGTCCTGATCAATAATGCAGAGGATAGCTTACATTATGAGATGTCGTACCATAAAGACGGTGGGGTGTTTAGTAGCAGTAAATCTGAGCATAACAAGATGGATGTGCGCCAAGTTGTGGGGTCAAGCATAACAGGGGGTGAAGGCATTGCCATTGATTCCGGAAACAACACGGAAGTTGTAGCCTCGACGCTCGTAGCCGGTAAGGCAGAGGAAACGTCAGGAGAGAAAGCACCAGGAGAACAGAAACAAGCGGATATTACCATTCACTCTGGGGGAAAGATTGTCATAAAAGGCGCCCAAGAACACTTGGATCAGCAAGCACAATCGTCATCAAGTGGCTTTTTGCATGAGGAATCGTCCGATACATCTCAATCGCATACCACAACGGTCTCCTCTATCCTTGGGGCGACGGGCAACATTATCACGCAATCAGACAAAGAGACCACAATCACTGCTTCTCATCTGCTTTCCGGTCAAGATATCAATGTGAGCGGAGAAAATGTGACGATTGATGGCATGACAGATCACCATAAAAGCCATTCAGAAACCCATGAAACAGGTTTTGGTGTAGGATCAGGCAAGGGCTTTGTGTCGATATACGGGAGTGAGGGAAAGACAGAAAATGAAGAGAGTTTTGAGCATCAAGGTTCTTCTCTCAATGCGGATGGCAATATCACCATCACTGCCAAGAAAAAAGATGTGAAAATTGTTGGCTCTGATCTTGCAGGGGAAAATGTTAATCTTACCGCAGCGCATGATGTGAATGTGCTTGTTGGTCATAATAGCCATAAGTCAAACTCTGTAGAAGAACGGGAAGGCTTTGGGTTTCAGTTTGAAAAGAGCAACAGCGGTGCTTCTGTAGGTGTTGGAATTGCAAGCGCCAAAGATACGGGCGATCAATGGGAAACCACTTCCACACAATCACACATCACGGCACGCCAAGATGTGCAGATTACTGCTGACAATGATGTAAATATGCAAGCAGCCATTGTTTCGGCGGATCGTGATGTCAACATGGATGCCGGCAATAATATCACCCTATCAGAAAGCTATGATACCTCTAACGGCAAAGAGACACATGAAAAGTCTTTTGCTGGTGTGACAGGCTCTGTCAATGTGGGCATTCTTGGTGCTGTACAAGATGTAAGGGATGCAGCCAAACGTTTTGGTCATGGGGATACAAAACACAAAATCGGTAATGGTCTTATTGCTGGTCTAAAAGGCTATGATCTCTATAGCAAAGGCAAAGGTCTTTATAATGGGATGAAAGGTGGAAACAAACAGTCTATTCGTGATATTGCTGATGTTTCTGCTAGCGTAACCGTGGGCTTTAAGACAGAGAAGGCAGAAGCCTCTGTTCAGACCTCTACAGCGGTAACAGGTACAATAGAAGCAGGACGCGCTGTTAATATGCAAGCCCACAAAGGTAGCATCCATGGTGTTGGAGCCGATATTATTGCCGGTACAAACCCGATACAAAGCAATGATGAACAGAGCGGGAATATCACCATGGAAGCAGGTAAAGATATCATCTTTGAAAGTGCGCAAAACACGCAAAGCACAGAAAACCACACGCAAAGCGCTTCAATGAATGTTGGGTATAGTTATGGTACCGGTGGTACAGGGTGGATGGGGAATGCTTCTTTTGGTAAAGGCAAGGGTTCCAGTGAGGAGGTTCACCAGAAGAACAGCCATATTATTGGCACCGGCACAGTTCACACAACGAGTGGTGCAAACACCACATTGGCAGGCGCCGTGGTTTCTGGAGAGCGTGTAGAAATGGAAGTAGGGGGTGATTTTGCCATTACCAGCCGCAGTGATACGGGACAAAGTTCCAGCAAGCAAAACTCTGTTTCCATTGGTTATAATAGCCGAGAAAAGGATGGTACAGCCACAACCAATATTTCCTTGAACAAGGATAAATCCTCTAGTGATTATCATAGTGTTGTGGAACAATCAGGCATCAAAGCGGGTGATGGTGGTTTTAAGATCAACGTTAAAGATAAAACAACGCTGACCGGAGGTATTATTGAAAGCACCGCGCCGGCAGAAAAAAACAGCCTGACCACAGGAAGCATTAGCACCAGTGATATCAGCAACAGTGCGCATGCTCAAGCTAGCAGCCAAGGTTTAAGCATTTCGGCGGGTGGTCCGATGTATCAGGGCAAATATGGTGTCGGGAAAAACATTGCTAAAAATGTCTTAGATCATTCAAAAGCTAAAGATTCAGAGGAAGGATATACCAAATCTGCTATCAGCAATGGCACCATTGTCATTACTGATGAAGCAGGGCAGAAGGCATTAACAGGACAAGATGTGGAACAAGCCATAGCCTCCCTTAATCGGGATACTGCTAGCGCCCATAAGGGTGTACAACAGCTCGATGTAGGCAAGCTGGAACAAATCGTCCATGAAAATCGCGAAATGGCAACTCAACTCTTAGAAGAAGGGTTTAAATACAGCGATGACTCCTATAAAACCATGTTTATCAAAGAGCACCCCATCGCCGTGGTCGACCGTGATGAAAATGGCAATATACTCTATGAAATAGATGCAAATGGGGTACCTATAAGAGATGCTCGTGGACAACCAATACCTCACGCACATTATTTAACGGATGAAGAAAAGCAGCATTTACAAGAGGGTGCTGATGGCAAGGTGCATGTGTCCTTTAATGGCATCTTTACTCCACCAGAGGAAGCCGCTGTTTATGCGGTTCAACATGCGAAGGATAAAAATGCACCGCTTTATTTTGTGGTGTTCCCAGAAGCCGATTCTGCTATTTCAGAACTTCTGGTAGCAGGCTACCAGAAGTTTATGGAAAATAACTTTTGGGGTTTGACCAATTCCACACAAGAAGCAAAAAATCTGATGTCTCGCTATGGTAACACGGGATTGGAAGAGTATGGCCATAGCCGCGGTACCATGTCATTGGGGAATATGCTGAATTCTTTCAAACAAGAAGGTGTTCACGGTATAGCCGACAACACGAATATCAATTTCTATGGACCAGCCTTTAATGTTTTAGTTGCATCCGGTCTGTTAGGTTATGTGAGTGATGGCAAACAAACCACTATTGGCTTTGATGGGAATAGATATGACTTTGTAAGCAGAATTATTGGTGGCAATGGCTATACCTACGGGACACTCCCTGCTGGTAGTAACATGTGGAAAGAATGGTGGAGAGTGGTCATGAATCCCATAAGCTCCCATACTTGCCTTGGAGATGCGAGTGATAAGTGTACATGGCGCTATGGCACATCTCATCGTGAACAAAAACCTTGAATTAAATAATGGAGTAAAAAATGAAACACATCGTAAAATTATTAAGTGCTGTAACTTTATTAGGTATTGCAGGATGTCAGTTTAATAAGCCTCCTTCAGGATACTTGACTGCTTGGGAGAAGCCAGGAGCAGATTTTACTGAAATAGGAAAAGCATTATTAGAATGTGGTATGCCAACGCCTTATGATGTATTTCCAGAAAATAGAAAGCAGAGCATCAATGCAAAAGCAACAACTTATGCTTGCATGATTCAATCAGGATTCCGCTATAAAGATGAAGAAGTAGCAAGAGCGGGAGGGTGGTGTTATACTTTTAGAGCCGAAAACTTGCCCATTTGTCGTCCAGGTGCTGTGATCCCGAGGCCCAGTGTCAAGAAGCGCTTAAACAGCCCTTTTTGTAAAAAATATAAAAATGCACCTGAATGCAAACCTTAAGTCTTGCTGTTTGTGATGATTAACAATCCGCCATCCTTGCCTTCACTTGGAATGGCGCGATTGTTTCCTCACGCACATTATTTAACGGATGAAGAAAAGCAGCATTTACAAAAAGGTGCTGATGGCAAGGTGCATGTGTCCTTTAATGGCATCTTTACTCCACCAGAGGAAGCCGCTGTTTATGCGGTTCAACATGCGAAGGATAAAAATGCACCGCTTTATTTTGTGGTGTTCCCAGAAGCCGATTCTGCTATTTCAGAACTTCTGGTAGCAGGCTACCAGAAGTTTATGGAAAATAACTTTTGGGGTTTGACCAATTCCACACAAGAAGCAAAAAATCTGATGTCTCGCTATGGTAACACGGGATTGGAAGAGTATGGCCATAGCCGCGGTACCATGTCATTGGGGAATATGCTGAATTCTTTCAAACAAGAAGGTGTTCACGGTATAGCCGACAACACGAATATCAATTTCTATGGACCAGCCTTTAATGTTTTAGTTGCATCCGGTCTGTTAGGTTATGTGAGTGATGGCAAACAAACCACTATTGGTTTTGATGGGAATAGATATGACTTTGTAAGCCGATGGATTGGCGGCAATGGCTATACTTACGAGACAATACCTGCTGGTAGTAACTGGTGGAAAGAAACATGGAATATGTTCTCAGATCCCATAAATCCCCATACCTGTCTTGGAGACGCGGGCGATAAGTGTAACGTGCGTTATGGCTCATCTCATCGTGAACAAGTTCCTTCAAGTAAATCATGGAGTAAAAAATGAAACAAACCTTAAAATTATTAAGTGCTGTAACTCTATTCAGTATCGCTGGATGTCAGTTTAATAAGCCTCCTTCAGGATACTTGACTGCTTGGGAGAAGCCAGGAGCAGATTTTACTGAAATAGGAAAAGCATTATTAGAATGTGGTATGCCAACGCCTTATGATGTATTTCCAGAAAATAGAAAGCAGAGCATCAATGCAAAAGCAACAACTTATGCTTGCATGATTCAATCAGGATTCCGCTATAAAGATGAAGAAGTAGCAAGAGCGGGAGGGTGGTGTTATACTTTTAGAGCCGAAAACTTGCCCATTTGTCGTCCAGGTGCTGTGATCCCGAGGCCCAGTGTCAAGAAGCGCTTAAACAGCCCTTTTTGTAAAAAATATAAAAATGCACCTGAATGCAAACCTTAAGTCTTGCTAGTGATGATCAACAATCCGCCATCCTTGCCTTCGCTTGGAACGGTGGGATTGTTTTCTCAATCTACCATCTCAACTCAGTCCAGAACTGTCTTGAAAAACGGAGATAAAATATCAACAGGCTTTAGAGCCTTTTTATTGTAAATAAATCCATTGAAAGAGGGGAAAATGAAAAAAATCTTAAAACTATTGAGCTGCATAGCTCTCTTAACTACAGCTGGATGTATTAACCAACCTCCTCCATCAACTTTAGCATTATGGGAAAAACCAGGTGC
>NZ_JBHIQI010000029.1:0-6271 GCF_042196465.1 Bartonella sp. AD13SXNS | reverse complement strand
AGATTATTCAAGCAATAGGACGTGTCATGCGTCGAGCAGAGGGTAAAAAAAGAGGCTATATCATTCTACCCGTTGGGGTACCGGCTGGCATTCCACCAGTACAAGCCTTGGAAAATAATCCAAAATATGATGTCATCTGGCAAGTCGTCAATGCTTTGCGTGCCCATGATGAGAGTTTTAATAAAATAATCCACCATATGTCCATAAAACAGGACGTAAGCTATGCCCTTGATATTATTGTTCCTTCTCAAAAGGCTACCTCAGAAGATACAACTGTGGTTATTGATGACTTACCTATACGCTCAAAATCAGAATATTCAGGACTGAACATTGGATCACCAACTTATGAATCCTTTCACGGATATAAACCAGAAGAAGAATTATCCCTTTTTTCTCAATATCCGGATGTCATTAGAGCAGCTATTGTTAAGAGAAATTACGACCCTAGCTATTGGAAAAGATGGGCAACCAATGTTGCTGATCTTGCTCAAAATCATATCACACGCTTAACCGAAGTTTTAACAAAATCAGAAACGGAAACGCGGCGGGTGTTTAATGGTTTTATGACCGAATTACGTAACAATTTAAACACGACCCTCTCCGAAGAAAATGCGATTGAAATGCTTGCACAACATCTTGTGACGCGTCCAGTCTTTGATGCTTTGTTTGAGGGGCATCAGTTTGTTCAAGAAAATCCCGTCTCTTGTGCTTTACAACGTGTACTTAATATCCTTGATAAAGTTACTCTTAAAGAAGAATCTCAAGATTTCAGAACTCTCTCTAGGAATGTACAATTTTACACACGAGGAACTACACGTCTTGAAGCACAACAAAACTTAATTGTAAAGCTTTATAATGAATTTTTCCGTCATGCTTTTCCGCGTACGGTAGAAAAATTAGGAATTGTTTATACGCCCATTGAGGTTGTGGATTTTATCATTCATTCTGTTGATGATGTTTTACGCAATGAATTTGGAAAAAGCCTTGGTTCACGGGGTGTCTCTATTCTTGACCCTTTCACGGGTACGGGTACCTTTATTACGCGGCTTTTACAATCAGATCTCATCAAACCAGAGGATATGGAATATAAATACCGTTATGATATCCATGCCAATGAGATTGTCTTACTTGCCTATTACATAGCAGCGATTAACATTGAATCGACCTATCATAGTATCATGAAAGGAGAATATATCCCTTTCAAGCATATTGGTTTGACTGATACGTTTCGGATGCTTGAAGAAAAGAATCTGCTGCAAAAATTATTCAAAGAAAACAGTGAATATTTAGAGCATCAAAAGAAACTGGATATCGAAGTTATTTTTGGTAACCCTCCTTATTCAACAGGTCAAAAAAGCGAAAATGATAATAATGCAAATATAGAATATGAAATACTTGATAGAAGTATCCAAAATACGTATGCACTTAAATCTCAAGCAACATTAAAAAGAAATCTCTATGATAGCTATATTAGAGCGATTAGGTGGGCAAGTAATCGCTTAAGTTCCCAAGGTGGTATTGTAGCTTATATTTCTGGAAATGGATGGGTAGATAAAGCATTTGCTGATGGCATGCGAAAATGCTTACGAAATGAATATTCTTCTATTTATATCATTAATCTTCGTGGCGATATTCGAAAAAATATAAAATCAAAAGAGCTATCAAAGGAAGGAGGCAATGTTTTTGGTTCTGGAAGCCAAAATGGAATAGCTGTAACGATTTTTGTGCGCAACCCAAATAAAAAACAACCTTGTGAGATTTACTATCACGACATTGGTGATAATCTTTCTACCGAAAAAAAACTTGAGATGCTTCAAGACTTTGGTAATGTTGGTGGCATCACAAATAAATCAGGTTGGAAAATAATTACACCGGATGAACATGGTGACTGGATTCATCAACGTGATAACAATTTCAAAACATTTTTAGCTATAGGCGATAAGAAGGGATGTCATTTCAGACTATTTGAAACGTTTTCTCTTGGAATTGTAACTAGCCGTGATGCTTGGACGTATAACTCAAGCCATGAAACTTTAAAGAAGAACATGAGTAATATGATTGCCTTCTATAACAGTGAAGTGGGACGATTTAATGAAGCTTATACACATGCTAACCGCAAGATACGTACAAAGGCTGTAAATAATTTTGTTGATACAGATGAGAGAAAGATAAGTTGGAGCTATAATGTTAAACAAGAATTAGTAAGAGGAAAAATTTCTGAATTTGAAAATATATGCCTCACGCAAAGTCTTTATCGTCCTTTTACGAAACAATGGTTATACTACAACCGTACTTTTAATGAGAGAGTCTATCAAATCCCGCGTATATTCCCTATGGGAAAGGTGGTTGAAAATAAAATAATACAAGTTACAGGTACCGGAACCCAAGCAGGTTTTTCTGTACTTATGTCTAAGAATTTACCTAATCTTGATGTAGTGGATAAAGGTCAATGCTTTCCACGCTATATTTACGAAGAGACTACGGTCTCAAAAAGTAAAAGTGAGAAACAATCCCATTTATTTACAGAAGCAAACACAACAGCTGGTTTACAGAAGCGAGATGCCATTACTGATGAAGGTCTAGATCATTTTAAAGCTGCTTATCCTAATGAAACTATCACTAAGGACGATCTATTCTATTATGTTTACGGTTTACTTCATTCGGAAGATTATCGCTCTCGTTATGCTGATAATTTATGCAAAGAATTACCTCGTATTCCTTGCGTAAAGAGTGCTGATGATTTTTGGAAATTTGTAACAGCAGGACGTGAACTAGGTTATTTACACGTGAATTATGAAGATGTAGAACCTTATCCAGTGACCTTTAAAAAAGGCAATCCAAAACAGACAGAAATCTCTAATCCCGAAAAATTCTATTATGTAACTGAAATGAAATTTGCAAAAGCAGCTAAAGAGAAAGGAAAATCCGAAAAGGATAAATCAACAGTTATTTACAATAGCAATATTACCATAACAGATATCCCTCTTGAAGCTTATGAGTATATCGTCAATGGCAAGCCTGCTCTTGAATGGGTTATGGGGCGTCAATGTGTTAAGACTGATAAAAAGAGCGGCATTGTTAATGATGCCAATCGCTATGCTGTTGAAACCATTGGCAACCCTGCCTACCCTCTAGAGTTATTTCAAAGGGTTATTACTGTAAGTTTAGAAACAATGAAAATCGTGAAAAAACTACCAAATTTGGTATTAAAAGAAACTGAATAACTTATAAAGCACGCTCACATAATGGGTATGCCAAACTCACAAAGGGTATAGAGCTTATAACCATAATCTATACCTCTTTTGTTAAGTTGATTAGATACAATCCTAATATGCGTTATTCTAAAAATAAGGCTTTGTACTTTTAAACACTCTTATTGGGATTGCCTTTAAAAGATTATACCGTAATCTAAAATGATAGCTTTATCCTTTTCAAAAGCTTTGTTTAAAGAGGGTTATGTATATTCATTTTACTTATAGGTTTTGTAGGTTCTTAAAACCCCCAAAACCCCTATAAAACCCCTTTTTATATATATTATAGATTGTATTTAATATAGGTTGTTTCTTTAAAACATTAACGCATTGAAATATAATGATTTTTATTTTTCTCATTAAACAAAATAATAGAGGGTCTAAAAGAACTGACAAAACTGACAACACTGACACGGTCTGTTAAAAGGGATTTTTCTAATCTCTATAGTTATCAGTTTCTCTTTAGATGTTTTCATAAGTGTTTTCATAACAATCTATAAATCACAATTATCCTATTTATCGTTTCTCTTATGAAAATGAAAAATGATGCGGTGGCTGTAAAGAACATAACAGCTATAGAGAATACGTGAAAAAGCAGGTTTTCATAATCACATGCAAATGAACGCGTTGGTTATAAAGAGCACAGTGCCTATTAAGATAGTTCAAATGATAAATGCGTTATAAACAAAATTCACAAAAAAATTAAAATTCATTTAGTAAAAAAACTGATAGGTTATAAAGTTAAAAATACGCATTATGAGAGCGTTTCTAAATATTATAAATGTATAGATTCAAACAATAACACAATTGTTTTATAAAGCTCATAATATAGATTTAAAAGCATATAAATATAAAAGAAGCAATTCATAAGCATAAGATATTATCAATACACAACGTATTTAAAAAATACAAAAAAATATCAAAAAAAGATAAAATATTATTTGACAATAAATACGTATTTTGTTATATAAAGACGATACGTTAATTTTTGTATTGTTATCCCCATTTCTTCTAAAAAAGCTACTTTTAGAACTTCACTAGAATGGGCGGGGTTATGCGTCATTTGTTTTCATTCCTTTCATCAATGGTAATCTTGATAATCAACAAGCTCCACATCTGTTCCGATAAAGCGAAAAATAACACGCCAATTTCCATTCATCTTAAAAAGTATATTACTCTTTATGCGCATTGGGAACGGCTTTTCTAGATCCTAGTAAGCTGAATATATAGCCTTGTCCGATTAGAACTCCAAAAATCGTAACAAAAACGCCTATGATTTGCATGATTTGAGGGATGAAGCCGAACAGGATTTGCACCAATAAGGCTGAAATAGGTACAAAATTGAAAAATATCGCCGTCTTACCCGGACCTCGGATCGCTATTCCAATATTCCAAAATAGGTAGGCTAAAACTGATCCTGCAACCCCCATCCAAAGGAGTGCGAATAAACTAGCGCCGGACATAGACATCGTTTCTTGAAGAGGGGATTCGAATAAAAAGGTTAGGACGCCAAGGGCGACGGTGCCAGAGAGCATCGTCCAGCTTGTTGTTTCAAGCGGGGTTGCGTTCTTGACAAATGACCGCGTGCCCACGGTATAGAACGCCCAACCAATGGAACCTAAAAGAATCATAATATCTCCTTTGGCAAAGGAAACATGGTTAGACAAAAATCTCCCATTTGTTATGACTAAATAGACCCCGAACATGCTAATGAGCATCCCTATAACCCTCTCACAGGTTGGGAAAGATTTATTCATGATAGCTTCAATAATATTAGCACTAATAGGGGTTGTCGCCATGATGAGGGAGGCTGTTATGGGATTTGACGTTTGCAAGCCAACAAATAAAGCGCCATTAAACCCTGCCACACCGATAATCCCTAGGAAAATATAAGAAATAAAATTTTGCGATAAAACATGCCACCGCAAGCCTTCTTTGAAAATCATAATTAAAAATATGGCGATTACGGCAATGAGAAACCGCTCAAAAGAAGCTGTCCATGGAGAAACAGTTGTTAAAGCTATCTTAGTGGCTTGGAAATTGGAACCCCAAAAAAAGGTTCCTACGAGGGTTAAGACAAGAGCTATTCTGGGCGTGATTTTCATTGGATAGATCCTTATATTTGATACCAAAGTGGAGCATCGAGACGTATAGAAGAAATTTGTGCGGTATTAGATGAGGAAAGAATAAAGTTGACCGCGGAAGCAATGTCATCTGGGTGAAGCATTTTGGCAAGATTCTCTGGAGGTATCTCTGGGAATCCTTTAAAATTGCGACGAAAATCCGTATTAACTTTATCAACTTGGATTGAACAAACACGAATATTTTGTGGCATTCCCCATAAGCGCAACCCACCAGTATAGCCCTCTACAGCAAATTTAGAAGAAGAATATGAAATTAAAGAAGGATTGTATTCTACACCCCATATGGATGAAATATTTAAATATCGGCGCGAATCTCCTTTTTTAGATAGGGTAAAGTAGCAGCTATTATATAGAACATTCCTTTAATATTCACATCAAATGTTTCGCACATTCTTGAGCATCAATTGTTTCTGGATCGCCACTATAACAAATGCTTGCTACATTAACTAAGACATCAAGACCACCAAATTCTAAGATAACCTTATGGACAGAAGAGTCAATGGCTTCTTTATCGCGGATATCAACAATCAATTTACATAAGCTTGCCGTATCGATGGAGGTTGGTAGTTCTATGTCAATGATGTCTGCACTTGCTACCTTATGACCATTTTTCAATAAGTTTAGAACAATTGCTTTACCGATGCCGCGAGCGCCTCCTGTGACTAAAATACGTTTCTGTTGTTGTGAGTAAATTCCGGTCGTGTTTTTTATTATTTCGTTTAGCATTTTCTATACCTGAAGTTGTAATCATTAATATTCAGCTAGTTTATTTAGCCATGCATTATGTATTAAAGCAATAAAAAAAGGAGATCTTGAAACAGCCCATGCTCTTTTGTCTGAAACCCTCTCTAAAGACAATGCGCATGATGAGGATGT
>NZ_JBHIQI010000028.1:0-7222 GCF_042196465.1 Bartonella sp. AD13SXNS | reverse complement strand
AATGATCATTTGAACCAGTTTTTAGAAAGTTCTGTTACATCAATTAAAGATAAATACAGTGATTTTGATGCGGCGGCGGATTATCTTTATGAGACGCGTGCAAAGCAATTAAGTGCTTGGTCATCTGTTTATCCGACTTATGCGCAACGGAGCACGATAGATGCGATTATAGGGGATGAATTGCGTACGATTGTAGCGACTTGCGCCCAAAAGGGGGGTAATCCAGCAGAAGAGCTTTATAGGATAGCACAAAATCTTGGTTATCAGAACCAAGGGATGCAAGCGAATAATCAAGTTGCAGCACTTCAAAGCCGTCAGAATTCTGCGAGAACCTTAACGGCATCTGGTGGAGGAGGCATGACAGGTCCTATGACAAAAGACACCCTTGCCAATATGTCAGAGAAAGAATTCAACGCATGGATCTCCAATCCGAAAAATGAAGCCCGTTTTTATGAAATAATGGGTGCAGACCCTGATTAGGCAATCAGTTTTACAACATAATCCGCCTTGATGCGGGTTTTCCACCGGCTTTAAGCCGGTTTTTTTACAGCAAAGAAAGGTGAAATCAATGGCAACAACACATATAGGAACCCATGATCCGCAATCGGTGAAATTGTGGTCACAGAAATTAAGCAATGAAGTTTTGAAAGCAACGAAAATTGCCCCTCTTATTGGCAAAAGTTCGAACAGCATTATCCAGCTTTACAACGAAACCCATAAGAGTGCAGGGGATAGTGTTACGTTCAGTTTGCTAGTCAATCTGTTTGGAGATGGTGTCACGCAAGGCGAAACCTTAGAAGGCAATGAAGAAGCGCTTCAATTTATGAATGATCGGTTGGTGATTAACGAGCTTTTACATGCGGCGCGTGTTGCCAATGATGACTCGATTGATCAACAGAGAATCCTCCCGAATTTACGTAAGAAAGCGAAAGAAGGCTTGGTTCGCTGGTATGCCAATCGTTTAAGCATCATGTTCTTTCTTCAGGTATGTGGTTATACAGCCCGTACGATCAGTGTTGATGGTCGAGAAGTGTACATTAAACCGGTTCATTATGGCTTTAATGAAATCATGGCACCAAGCAGTGAACGGATTATCCGCCCCGATGGGAAAACCAAGGATGAAGATCTTAATGATAAAGCCAAACATAGCTTTAGTTTGAAGCTTATTGATGAAGCGGTTAAACAAGCCAAACTTGCTAATCCGCAGATTTCCCCCGTTCATGTTAACGGTGATGATGTTTACGTTCTCTATTTGCACCCAACACAAGTGATGCAATTGCGTACCAATACAGCCGCTGGTGAGTGGTTAGATATTCAAAAATCGGTTTATGCGACTTCTCGTGCAAAGAACCCAATCTTTGATGGTTCTCTTGGCATGTATAATGGTGTTGTTTTACGCGAAGCTATTCATGTCACCCATGGTGTTAACTCGACAAATAATACAGCGGTAAAAAGTGTGCGTCGTGCGGTGTTCTTAGGAGCGCAGAGTGCGATTATAGGTTTTGGGAAAAATCATAGTGCAACAAATTACACCCTCAAAGAAGAATATTTTGATTATGAACGTGAATTTGGTGTTGCCGCCAAGACTTTGATAGGAATGAAGAAAACTCGTTTCCAAATGCCCAATAGTGCACAAACAGCGCAAGATTTTGGAACGATTGTTATTCCTACCTACAGCGGTGAAGCAGCAGCGTAATCATTAAGGAGGAAAACAAGACATGGCAGATCAATTACCCCCTCCATTACAGGGAAGAAATATATCATAAAAAACACAATAAAGTCAATAGTTTGTTTGTAATTATTTTATATGAATCCACTCAAGAATCCATCTTTTTATGCATGTTTAAATTGACCATTTTTTATATA
Organism: Bartonella sp. AD13SXNS; assembly: GCF_042196465.1. NCBI lineage: Bacteria > Pseudomonadati > Pseudomonadota > Alphaproteobacteria > Hyphomicrobiales > Bartonellaceae > Bartonella > Bartonella sp. AD13SXNS. The sequence goes on along the minus strand of NZ_JBHIQI010000028.1, from coordinate 5,356 downwards.
AGATTGTCACGTATGAATAGACCATAAAAAGCAAATCACGATGTAAATATTATAACGCATGTGTGCATTCAATGAAATGAAAAGCAGTTATCATTCATAACAGTTTATAAATTTTATGATACGTTTTTTTATCACAGCACAAATCACATTGTTTAAAAATTTAGTTGTTTGAAATTATCGATAACATACGTTTTAAAGATCACAGCTTGTTTTAAAGATTGGTTTGTTAATCGCATAAAATAACAAATTAACGTTCGCCAAAATTGGCGAGCGCAAAATCTAAAGAGTGTTATAGCAATTATTAGATCATTCTATAAGAGGGTAATCGTTTGAAACTGTTATAAGGTAAATTGTATCAAAAGATACGCATTTATAGAAAATAGAGATCATATAATTTTCCCCAAAATTGGGGAAAACCTTTAAAATGGCATTAAAGAAATTAACTGTTTGAAGCAGTCATAAGCTTATAGGTTTAATTCATAAAGATTGCATAAAAGGATTTAAAGACAAGATTGATTTTATAACCACGGTATTTTTTTACCGAGGTAGGAAATAAAGGTAATGAAATTCAAAACGTTATATCTTATGAAATGAAAAGCCTTTTAATGAATAGATTGCAGGCTAGTTTTTAAGAACGGAACTATTCGCTTCCACAAAAAAATGGAAGCAAATAATGCCATGGCAGCAGAATTACTATCTACTTTAGATTTGGTACTAAAAACGTTTTAAAAGTTATAGTTTAAAAATTCGAAACCAAATGGGGTCCCCTCAAATTTGAGGGCATCTATTTTAGACAAAGATAAGCAAGTAAAATTCAAAACCATTGTAACATCATAAGGCATGAGATTTTTCTAAATTTTTAGAAAAAAGCTATAATGTTAAAGAATGCTCTATTCTAAAAGATAACGCCCCCATAATTGGGGTGGTTAATTTTGCTAGCCAAATATAGAGCGATTAATTTGCAAAGAAGTTTTGTTAAAAATACGCTTATTATGAAAGCCTTTCTAAATGAACGTTTGAAACGGATGTTTATAACAGTTTTTAAAGCCTTGCGTTTGATAAAAGCGGTTGTTTATTGTCTTATGAGAGTTTGTTTTAAAAACCAACGTTTGCAACTGTAAAAAACGGGTTTTGTTAAATCTATCAAGCGTTTTGATTTGTTTGATAGGTTTGATTTTAGACAATGTGTTATTTGAATTCACTTAACTCAATTTTAAAGTCAGTATATTGAAACGTTTTAAAAGAAGCATTTTGATCATGGGCTTTATTTCAAATGCCCCCTCACAAAGGAGGAGTTATGATTAATACGTTTGATAGCCATAACAAGCGTTTTATAGGCTCTCTCATTCAAATGAGTGATTAAAGATCATACGCATTATTTACATTCCTTTTGATAAGTTTTCATATCTCTAATAGAGCGCTTGCAATATGATACGTTTTGTATATATGTGTCATTACCTTGATTAGGGTTGATTCATAAGGATAGACATTTGAAAGCCGCGTCATATCACTTGGCACGGCTTTCTTTTATGAATGCTCTCTTTTATGATATGTATATTAAGCAATTATCTTATAATGCGTTTATAGCCATCAAGAAGGCACTCCCATGTCTATTTTTATTCTGTTTCATCAACAATCTTGACAAGGTTATCGCTTTCATAAACCTCATAATTTATAGGAACTTCCCTTACTTTGCTTTTCTTGGTTAATTTCGCATTGCCATAAGCGCGACCCCAGACCTTAGTATAGAATAAAACCTTGGCATTGCCAAAAACAGAGCCATAAATTTCAGCACAACCGCCCACCAAAGCACCGCCATAGACCTTGCCATGTATTTTTGCACGACCATTAATAAAGGCATAATTATAAACCTTGGCATAGCTATGAATACGGGCAGAGCCAGCAACAATGGCACGACCATAGACGCGTGCATAACTAAAAACCGTAGCATCATAAGAAACATGAGCATACCCATAAACATTGCCATAAACATGAGCATTGCCATAGACACAAGCATGGTCATAAATTTTTGCGTATTGAGAGATGAAAGCCTTGCCATAGATTTCACAATTCCCATAGACTTGACCACAAACTTGAGAAAAATGCCGTATTTTTGCATTTTCAGAAACGACGGCATAGCCATACACACAAGCTTTATCATAAACCCAGCAATTGCCATCATGGGAGAGATTAGCTTCCTTTTCGATAAAGCCGCCGAGGTCGCCAGCCTTAACATCATCAAAATCTCTTAAAGCACGAATGCGATAAAGAGTTATAATATTTCGAGTAAGAGCATGTTTGATTTTTTTAATTTCACTGGTTAATTCATATTTTTTGCACATAGAGATACCCTCACAATCTAATGTGATAAACGTTTTCTAAAATTTGAAATGGAAAATTGGATTGGAAAGCAGGCGCCCCCGCCGCGCCCATTCTTTATTTAAGCAGCTTCATTTATGGTTTTGTTATTATTCCCAATATCATCATAAATTTTTTGATTGCCATCAACTATAGCATTGCCAAAGATTTTTACTAAGTAACAAACATATACATTGTCAGAAACGACGGCATTATCGTAAACATGAGCAGCCCAATCAATACGAGCAGAGCCTAATATTTTTGCATTGCCATAAACAAAGCCCTTTACATAAGCATTATCAGCAATTTTCGCATTATCAGAGATTTTTGCATCAAAAACGATATTAGCTTTATTACAAACAAAGGCATTGTCATAAACTTGACCACGAACGATAGCATTGTCATTAATTTTTGCATTGCCATAAACATGAGCATTTGCACTGAAAACCCATGCATCATCATTAACAACGGCATTGCCATAAACTTTAGCATTTCTATTAATACAAGCATTATCATGTATTTTTGCATTGTCAGAAACGACAGCTTCCCAAAAAACGGTAGCGTTATCATAGACCCAGCAATTGCCATCATGAGAGAGATTGCTTTCATTTTCAATAAAACCACCTAAATCACCAGTCTTTACATCAGCAAAATCTTTAATGGCTTTAATGCGGTGTAAAGTATGACCAGCCACACAACGCGTTTCATTCGTAAATTCGTATTTTTTGGTTATAGGTAAAGAGACACAAGCGTCATCAGACATTTGAGATGCAAGATTAATCGTTTCATTGTCTTCAATACGTGTATACCAATTAATAAAAGCATTCCCATAGACTTTTGCATTGTCTCTTATAACAGCTTTATCACATACAGCGGCGTTATTAAAAACACGAGCATGTTTGTAAACAAAAGCATATCCAAAAACCAAGGCATTATCATGTATTTTTGCATTGTCATAAACACTAGCAAAATCAAATACCTTTGCATTATCACAAACCGTTGCGTTATCGAAAACACTAGCATAATTAAAAACAGTAGCATTATCAGAAACAAAAGCATTATTATAAACACAAGCCTCATTAGCTACCCAGCAATTGCCATCATGTGATAAATTACTTTCCTTTTCGATAAAGCCCCCAAGGTCGCCAGCTTTAACATCAGAAAAGTCTTTTAAAGCTTTAATGCGATAAAGAGTATGATTACTAATTACACGTGTCTCATTTGTGAGTGCAAACTTTTTTTGCATGACACAATTCCTTTATAAATAGATTTAAATTTTTGAATGAAATGTTTAAAAGGGGGCGCCCCGCCGCGCCCGTGTCTTATTTACGCAGCGTCTTTTAGAGACTGATCGTTATAGACAATTTCTTTATTACATACTTCATTATTGCGAACCCAAGTGTCACCTTTAATGACCGCATTGCGAAAAATCTTTACATTTGCAAAAATACAAGCATATCCGGAAACTTTCGCATTATCATAAATTTTTGTATCATTAAAAACACAAGCGTAATAATGAACATGAGCATTACCAAAAATATGAGCATCCGGATAAATACGTGCAAAGCCATACACATGAGCATTACCATAAATATTGCCAGCCACAACCGCCTTGCCATAAACCCTTGCATTTTCATAAATACAAGCAATATTGTTCACATGGGCATACCCACTTACAATGGCATTATCGTAAACCCTTGCATTGCTATAAACCTTAGCTTTACCGCCAACCCAGCAATTGCCATCATGGGATAAATTACTTTCACCTTGTATAAAACCGCCTAAATCCCCTTTTTTGACGTCTCCAAAATCTCTTAAAGCGCGAATTCTATGAAGGGTTTTAAAGCCAACCTCTATTGTCTCACCTGTAAATTCGTATTTTTTCGCAGGCTCTTGTTTATTAATAGACGCTGTTTCATTTGCAATGGAAGAAATAACGGGGGTGTTTTTTGATATATTTGTCATAATTAAAACCTTAACGTAAAATTGTTTGTTATTGACACTCTTAACAAGCATCGGGCGCTAACAAACACGGCGTTAAGTCCGTTGCTTACACTTTTCCCATAAGGGTATTGTATGATGTAAGCACACCCGACAGAGTCATTATATGCTAATTAACACATAAAAGACAGCCAGTATTTTAAAAACATAGGAAAGGTTGTATCGTAACCTATCCGCTTAACGTGAAGTGTTTGTTAATCACTTGATTATTTATATAACAAAATACGTATTTATTGTCAAATAATATTTTATCTTTTTTGATATTTTTTTGTATTTTTTTAATTGCATTGTGTATTGATGTTATCATGTGCTTATAAAATGCTTCTTTTATATTTATATACTTTTAAAGCTATATTATGGGCTTTAGAAACGTTTGCGCTGTTTTTTGAATCTATACATTTATAATATTTATAAACGCTCTCATAATGCGTATTTTTAACTTTATAACCTGTCAGCTTTTTTACTAAATGAATTTTAATTTTTTTGTGAATTTTGTTTATAACACATTTTCAACTTAACTGCTTTTTATAGAGATGGTCTTTATAACTAATGCTTTCATTTGCATTATGATTATAAAACCTTGCTGTTTTTATGCATTCTTTATAGCCATGGTGTTATTTTTCATTTTCATAAGAGAAACGATAAATAGGATATAGGATAATTGCGATTTAGAGACTGTTATGAAAATATCTAAAGAGAGATTGATAACTATAGAGATTAGCAAAATCCCTTTTAATAGACCGTGTCAGTGTTGTCAGTTTTGTCAGTTCCTTTTAGATCCTCTATTATTTTTTTTTAATGAGAAAAATTAAAAACATTATATTTCAATATATTAGACTTTAAAGATACAATCTATATTAAAACACAACCTATAAATACAACCAACGGTATATTTTTGAAGGTATTTTGAGAGTTTTAGGAACCTTCAAAACCTATAAGTAATATAAGAAAATGAATATATATAACTCTCTTTAAACAAAGCTTTTGAAAACAATAA
>NZ_JBHIQI010000027.1:0-5000 GCF_042196465.1 Bartonella sp. AD13SXNS | reverse complement strand
GAAGAGAAGATATATTCAGACATGTTCCTTTTAAAAGGCTGCTTTTGGAAGACAGTTTTTTACTTAAGAAAAATGATTTCTTAGGAAAAGTGCTTGTTGTCAAAAGAGGTTAAGTGGATTTTTTAAAAAAGGTCTTGAAAAAGACCCTTCGATTTAAAGAAGAAATCTTAATCTAAACAAGAGACCTTTAATCTCAAAGAAGAACAAAACTTTTCTTTAAAAGAAGAACAGAGTTTTACTTTAAAAGAGGAACATTGTGTCGCAAGGGAATGCTCAAAGCCCTTGCATATGATTGGAAGCTTAACCGCGCCATTGAATATATCTCGAGAAGCTGGTCTTTTCTGCTGATATTTGGTTTGTTTTGCGCTTTATTTTGCACAAGATAAAGAGGGGCAGACAAACCGTGAATGAATATTGGCAATGAGAACGATCAAGTGTCTTAAGGGCATTTGGTGGATGCCTTGGCATGCACAGGCGATGAAGGACGTGATACGCTGCGATAAGCTACGGGGAGGTGCGAATACCCTTTGATCCGTAGATTTCCGAATGGGGCAACCCACCTTTGATGGCTAGAAAAATTAAGCTGTTTTTTAAACAGTTTAATTTTCTAGTCGTCAGATAAAGGTATCTGCACCTGAATAAAATAGGGTGTAAGAAGCAAACGCAGGGAACTGAAACATCTAAGTACCTGTAGGAAAGGACATCAAACGAGACTCCGTTAGTAGTGGCGAGCGAACGCGGACCAGGCCAGTGGCTTGAATTAAGAAAAGTAGAAACGACTGGAAAGTCGTACCAAAGAGGGTGATAGTCCCGTATACGTAAATCTGATTTAAGTCCTAGAGTAGGGCGGGACACGTGAAATCCTGTCTGAACATGGGTCGACCACGATCCAAGCCTAAGTACTCGTGCATGACCGATAGCGCACCAGTACCGTGAGGGAAAGGTGAAAAGTACCCCGACAAGGGGAGTGAAATAGTACCTGAAACCGAATGCCTACAAACAGTCGGAGCCCAAGATTCGTTCTGGGTGACGGCGTACCTTTTGTATAATGGGTCAGCGACTTAGTCTAACGAGCAAGCTTAAGCCGGTAGGTGTAGGCGTAGCGAAAGCGAGTCTGAATAGGGCGTTCAGTTCGTTGGATTAGACCCGAAACCGAGTGATCTAGCCATGAGCAGGCTGAAGGTAAGGTAACACTTACTGAAGGGCCGAACCCGTATCTGTTGCAATAGATTGGGATGACTTGTGGCTAGGGGTGAAAGGCCAATCAAACTCGGAAATAGCTGGTTCTCCGCGAAATCTATTTAGGTAGAGCGTTAGTCGAATTCTCCAGGGGGTAGAGCACTGGATGGGCTAGGGGTCCTCACCGGATTACCAAACCTAACCAAACTCCGAATACCTGGAAGAACTAACTAGCAGACACACGGCGGGTGCTAACGTCCGTCGTGGAGAGGGAAACAACCCTGACCACCATCTAAGGTCCCCAAGTTATGGCTAAGTGGGAAAGGATGTGAGGATCCCAAAACAACCAGGATGTTGGCTTAGAAGCAGCCACCATTTAAAGAAAGCGTAACAGCTCACTGGTCTAAATAAGGGTCCCTGCGCCGAAAATGTAACGGGGCTAAAGCCATACACCGAAGCTGTGGATTTACTCCTTATGGAGTAAGTGGTAGCGGAGCGTTCCGTAAGCCTGTGAAGGGAGACTCGTGAGAGCTCCTGGAGGTATCGGAAGTGAGAATGCTGACATGAGTAACGATAAAGGGAGTGAGAGACTCCCTCGCCGAAAGTCCAAGGGTTCCTGCTTAAAGTTAATCTGAGCAGGGTGAGTCGGCCCCTAAGGCGAGGCCGAAAGGCGTAGTCGATGGGAACCACGTTAATATTCGTGGACCTGTGGGTAGTGACGGATTGCGTATATTGTAAGATCTTATTGGATTGATCTTGCAGTGAAGCAGTTCCAGGAAATAGCTCCCACATATAGACCGTACCCCAAACCGACACAGGTGGACTGGTAGAGAATACTAAGGCGCTTGAGAGAACTACGTTGAAGGAACTCGGCAAATTGCACGCGTAACTTCGGAAGAAGCGTGACCCTTTAGCGGGCAACCGTTAGAGGGTGGCACAAACCAGGGGGTAGCGACTGTTTACCAAAAACACAGGGCTCTGCGAAGTCGCAAGACGACGTATAGGGTCTGACGCCTGCCCGGTGCTGGAAGGTTAAGAGGAGATGTGCAAGCATTGAATTGAAGCCCCAGTAAACGGCGGCCGTAACTATAACGGTCCTAAGGTAGCGAAATTCCTTGTCGGGTAAGTTCCGACCTGCACGAATGGCGTAACGACTTCCCCGCTGTCTCCAACGTAGACTCAGTGAAATTGAATTCCCCGTGAAGATGCGGGGTTCCTGCGGTTAGACGGAAAGACCCCGTGCACCTTTACTATAGCTTTACACTGGCATTTGTGTCTGTATGTGTAGGATAGGTGGTAGACTTTGAAGCAGGGGCGCTAGCCTTTGTGGAGTCATCCTTGAAATACCACCCTTACCGATATGGATGTCTAACCGCAGTCCGTTATCCGGATTCGGGACCGTGTATGGTGGGTAGTTTGACTGGGGCGGTCGCCTCCTAAAGAGTAACGGAGGCGCGCGATGGTAGGCTCAAAACGGTCGGAAATCGTTTGTTGAGTGCAATGGCATAAGCCTGCCTGACTGTGAGACTGACAAGTCGAGCAGAGTCGAAAGACGGTCATAGTGATCCGGTGGTCCCGTGTGGAAGGGCCATCGCTCAACGGATAAAAGGTACGCCGGGGATAACAGGCTGATGACCCCCAAGAGTCCATATCGACGGGGTTGTTTGGCACCTCGATGTCGACTCATCGCATCCTGGGGCTGGAGCAGGTCCCAAGGGTATGGCTGTTCGCCATTTAAAGCGGTACGTGAGTTGGGTTCAGAACGTCGTGAGACAGTTCGGTCCCTATCTGCCGTGGGTGTTGGAATATTGACAGGACCTGTCCCTAGTACGAGAGGACCGGGATGGACGTATCTCTGGTGGACCTGTTGTGGCGCCAGCCGCATAGCAGGGTAGCTATATACGGACGAGATAACCGCTGAAGGCATCTAAGCGGGAAACTCACCTGAAAACAAGTATTCCCTGAGAACCGTGGTAGACCACCACGTTGATAGGTCAGGTGTGGAAGTGTGGTAACACATGAAGCTTACTGATACTAATCGTTCGATCGACTTGATCGTTCTCATTTCCCATATTCTTTCTTAAATTAGCAGAAAAATAAACAGCTTCTCGATATGTCTATGCTCTTTGCTGACTTGGTGGTTATGGCGGAGTGAACGCACCCGATCCCATCCCGAACTCGGCCGTGAAACGCTCCAGCGCTGATGGTACTTTGCCTTAAGGCACGGGAGAGTAAGTCGCCGCCAGGTCTGCTAAGCGCATAGATCAAACTTCTCAATAATTTAAAAAAAATGTAACTAAAAAATAGAGTAAAATATAATAAGGCGTCGACAAAAAAAACAACTTATTATATCCTTATTGACGCGGGGTGGAGCAGCCCGGTAGCTCGTCAGGCTCATAACCTGAAGGCCGCAGGTTCAAATCCTGCCCCCGCAACCACTTCTTAATAGTTAACCCTATAATATTCCCTAGCATTCCGTAATAGTAATTTTGCTCTTCTCAATCTAAACAGAGATAGTGTCAAACGAAAGAGATGATATGCTCAATAAGCCTAATTAAAAAAGCTTTTAAAATTTTAATCAATCCATACTCGCCTCTCTTTACATGCTAATCACTCTACAGACATCATTGAAATATCATAGATAAACATGATAATTCATTAAGCCATGAAAACCTCCTCAAACCTTCAGAAAAAAAACCTGCTGAACCCAGAAATAGTGAAAAAAATCATTCTCGATGGGCATAATTGGTGGAAATATCCATGAAAAGGAGACTGTTTTGCATAATCAAAAATGTGCTCAGCACACCGTGAAAACAAATCCTGCCAAAAAAAGACCTATGAGCGGCTTTGGGGCTGGATCGGATGTCTTCTCATCCCTAAAAGAACGCAATAGGACTCATAAGGGGTATGCTACTAATGAAGCAGAGATAGGCAGAGAATGCTTTCTTCTCTCTAAAACGATAAATCTAAAAGCTCTTCTTAATATTGGAAAATAAAAATAGCATCAATCTCTGAAAATAAAAGCAGGAGGAAACGTGTCGTAGCGTGTAAACGCATGGAGTGAAATGCTAATCACTCGAAACTCTTCTCACGTAACAGAGATATAATCGAAAACGCTATGGAAAAAGGAGAAAACGTACGAGTGCGTAAATACCCGTAGAATTATGCTGAGGAGATATAGGAGGACTCGCAACTCTGCCCTGCGTAAAAAACGCAATGCAGAAATAGGGGATACTCCGCTAAACATTATGCCCTCTGAAACAACTAGAAAAAAGAGCGTAGAGGTGTATGTAATTCACACAAAGAAACACTCCTCAAAAACTAAATCTAAGCTCAGCTTCTCTCTCTTTTACGATATCCCGCCCTTTGTCCTATGTGTGCCTGTATATCTTCATCCTTAAAACAATCTGCTAACTTTTTGTAACAAAAAACTGCACATAATTCCTTGACCACCTAAACTATCTATATCCCTAACTACTCAGGCGGATTTTTACTTAGAAAGCTTTTGGGGAAAGCTTTTGGGGTACTGAGCCTATGCCTATATCTGTGGGGGCAGTGCTTTACGGCTCAGATAGAGAAATAACAGCTTTTTACACTATCCTAACATACATAAAGCAACCTTAAGAGAAAAAACTCCAAAAGTTACATATCCTTATCCTTGGCGCAATGTACTATCGGGACATCTCACATCATCTCTTAGACATCTGCTCTAGCCCCATTTACCGTTTCTAGGGTGACATGTTCTTTAAAGAATTGATGATTTTTGCGATCTTTTTTAGAAACCAGCGTAATGAGAGAGAAAGTCTGCCGTGAGAAAAAGA
>NZ_JBHIQI010000026.1:0-8719 GCF_042196465.1 Bartonella sp. AD13SXNS | reverse complement strand
CATTGTCAGAAACGACGGCATTATCGTAAACATGAGCAGCCCAATCAATACGAGCAGAGCCTAATATTTTTGCATTGTCAGAAACGACAGCGTCCCAAAAAACGGTAGCGTTATCATAGACCCAGCAATTGCCATCATGAGAGAGATTGTTTTCACTTTCAATAAAACCACCGAGGTCGCCAGCTTTGTCATCATCGAAATCCCTTAAAGCACGAATGCGATAAAGAGTTTGATTATTAAATACACGTGTCTCATTTGTCAGTGCAAACTTTTTTTGCATAACACTATTCCTTTATAGAAGATTAAATTTTAGAATGAGATTTTTAAAGGGGGCGCCCCCGCACTGCCCGCGCGTTATTTACGCAGCGTTATTTATAGCCTGATCAAAACCACAGACATCTTCAGAAAATTTCTTATTTTCTTTAAGCACCGCATTACCATAGATTGTCGTAAATTGGCAAATTTGTGCTTTTCCACTCACATGAGCATTATCATGAATTTTTGCAAAGGGACCAACACGCGCCGAGCCAGAAACCTTGGCATTGTCATAAATATTGCTCCCATCATAAACTATAGCTTTATCAAAAACATGAGCATTGCCATAAGCTTTTGACCACGCAGCAAGGCGTGATTTACCGTAGACATGGGCATCATTAAACACAAGCCCACTCACATGAGCATTTTCATATACACGGGCATTATCGTAAATAAGAGCCCCCTCTGTAATAACGGCGTTATCACTCACAACGGCATTGCCATAAACGTAGCCCCCAATTTTTGCATTGCCATTAATGACCGCATTGTCATAAACATGTGCTTTATTACTCAAAACCCATGCCTTATCACTAATCACGGCATTCCCATAAACCTTAGCATAATTCACAACACAAGCATTATTGCGTATTTTTGCATTTTCGGAAACGCTTGCTTTGATAACCATAGCATCATCATAAACCCAGCAATTGCCTTTATGAGACAGATCACTCTCATCTTTAATAAAGCCGCCCAATTGACCAGCTTTAACATCATCAAAATCTCTTAAAGCTTTAATGCGGTGTAAAGTCACACCGTTAACAACGCGGTTTTCATTAGTAAATTCATATTTTTTTGCAGGCTCTTGTTTATTAACAGATGCAGTTTCATTTGCAATGTTAGAGAGAACGGGGGTGTTGTTTGATATATTTGTCATATTTAAAACCTTATCATAAAATTGCTTTTCAATTGACAGCTTATAAAAGCATCGGGTGTTGAAAAACACGGTGATAAGTCCGTTGCTTACACTTTTCCCATAAGGGTATTGTATGATGTAAGCACACCCGACAAAATCATCATATATGCTAATCACAGCATAAAAGATAGCCAGTTTTTTAAAGACTTTGGAAAGGCTGTTTCGTAGCCTATCCGCTTATCACAAAGTGTTTTTCAATCACTTGATTATTTATATAACAAAATACGTATTTATTGTCAAATAATATTTTATCTTTTTTGATATTTTTTCGTATTTTTTTAGATACGTTGTGTATTGATAATATCTTATGCTTATGAATTGTTTCTTTTATATTTATGTGTATTTAAAGCTATATTATGGGCTTTATAAAACGATTGCGTTATGTTTTGAATCTATACATTTATAATATTTAGAAACGCTCTCATCATGCGTATTTTTATCTTTATAACCTATTATCTTTCTTACTAAATGAATTTAAAAATTTTTGTGAATTTGTTTATAACGCATTTATCATTTGAACTATCTTAATAGGCACCGCGTTCTTATAACCAATGCATTCATTTGCATTTTTGCTTTATTCAAACAAAGCTACTGTTTTTACGCATTTTCTATAGCTGTTATATGCTATAGCCATGGCATCATTTTTCATTGTCATAAGAAAAATGATAAATAGGGTAATTGCGATTTATAGACTGTTATGAAAACATCTAAAGAGAAACTGATAATTATAGAGATCAGAAAAATCCCTTTTAATAGACCGTGTCAGTGTTGTCAGTTCCTTTTAGACTCTCTATTATTTCTTTTAATGAGAAAAATTAAAAACATTATATTTCAATAAGTTAATGTTTTTAAGATATAACTCATATCAAGAGTACAGTCTTTAAAGATAACCAATGATGTGAATTGATTAAAACTTGTCAGTTATGCGTCAGTAAATTGAACTGACAAAAGTGATCATTTTAGTGAGTCATTAAAACGTATCTTATGAAAAGCGTATGAAATTAAAAACTGATTACGTTATCAAAATCCCTTTTATGAATTTTAATCAGTTCTTTTGAATGATAACCTTATGATTTATAGAATGATTACAACGTGCTTTATAAAAAGCATGTGATCCTTTAAAGCTTTTCAAAAGATAGCTTGTAACTCATAAGAGATGTTATCAAGATCATTATGTTATGAGTTTCGAGGGTTTTGAAGGTTTTGAGAGTTCCTTTTATTATTAATTATTTTATTTTTTTAATTAGAAATAAAAGTTATTATATTTCAATATGTTAATGTTTTAAAGAAACAACCTATGTTAAATATAACATGTAAATATAATCTATAGTATACATTTAAGAGGGTTTTGAAGGGGTTTTGAGAGTTTTAGGAACTTTCAAAACCTATAAGCAAAATGAATACATATAACCCTCTTTAAACAAAACTTTTGAAAAGGATAAAGTTATCATTTTAGATTACGATATAATCTTTTAAATGTAAAAAAAATCTAATTATGTAGAGAAAAGTTAGAGTATTTTTAACTTTTCATATAATTAGTCTTTGAAAAGGTCAGAATGAGTTCCTGTACGAATAAGATGTAATTTATCTCCTTCTATTCTATAAATAAGCAGCCAATCTGGTTCAATATGACTATCATGACATCCTACCCAATCGCCTTTTAGTAGATGATCACAGTAATGTCTTGGTAATGGCTTTTCTTCAATTAGAAGACTCAATAGTGTACGCAGCTTATTCATATTTTTACCGCGTTTTTCCGCCTTGCGCACGTCACGTTTAAATTGTCTTGAGCGAATAGGTATAAGCATATTAAATGCCTAAATCCTTAAAAAGGGCATCAGCGTTTTTAAATGTCTTACCTTTACCTTCATCTAATTCCTTTATAGCTTTACGTGTGATACTATTAGGTACTTTAAGTTCAAAAGGCAAACAACCTTCTTCAGCGACACGCAAAAATGTTATGCGGATAAGATCTGATGCACTTAATCCCATACGTTCTAAAGTAATCATCGCTTGTTTTTTCATTTCAGCAGGAATGCGAGCACGAACAACAGAATCGGTTTTCATGATTGGTACCTCCATTCATAGTTTTTATTATAATGTAGCTACATTGTAGCCTCAAATCAACTTTTTCTCTTAACTTTATTTTGTTATCCGTCATAGTAAAGAAGATTTTATGTAAGCAACTTAACAAGAGAGGTATAGATTATGGTTATAAGCTCTATACCCTTTGTGAGTTTGGCATACCCATTATGTGAGCGTGCTTTATAAGTTATTCAGTTTCTTTTAATACCAAATTTGGTAGTTTTTTCACGATTTTCATTGTTTCTAAACTTACAGTAATAACCCTTTGAAATAACTCTAGAGGGTAGGCAGGGTTGCCAATGGTTTCAACAGCATAGCGATTGGCATCATTAACAATGCCGCTCTTTTTATCAGTTTTTACACATTGACGCCCCATAACCCATTCAAGAGCGGGTTTACCATTGACAATATATTCATAAGCTTCAAGAGGGATATCTGTTATTGTGATATTGCTATTGTAAATAACCGTTGATTTATCCTTTTCGGATTTTCCTTTCTCTTTAGTTGCTTTTGCGAATTTCATTTCAGTTACATAATAGAATTTTTCGGGATTAGAGATCTTTGTTAATTTTGGATTACCCTTTTTAAAGGTTACTGGATACGGCTCTACAGTTTCATAATTCACGTGCAAATGACCGAGTTCACGCCCTGCTGTCACAAACTTCCAAAAATCATCAGCACTCTTTACACAAGGGATACGAGGCAGTTCTTTAGAGAGGTTATCAGCATAACGGGCACGATAATCTTCCGAATGAAGTAGACCGTAAACGTAATAGAATAAATCATCTTTAGTGATTTTTTCATTAGGATAAGCCGCTTTAAAATGTGCTAATCCCGCATCTGTAATGCCATCACACTGTTGTAAATCAGCATTGTTGCTTTTGTCTATAGAATTCGTAAATAAATGTGACTGGTTATTATCTTTAGATTTTAAGGAGGTAATATCTTCATAAAAGTATCTTGGAAAGCATTGACCTGTATCTATTGCGTGAAGGTTAGGTAAATCCTTACTCATCAAAACAGAAAATCCACTTCTTGCTCCTACGCCTGTAATTTGTATCACTCTATTTTCAACCGCTTGTCCTATCGGGAATATACGCGGCATTTGATAGACTGCTTCATTAAAGACGCTATTGTAATAAAGCCATTGTTTTGTAAAAGGGCGATAAAGGCTTTGAGTAAGGCATGTAGCTTCAAATTCTGAAAATTTGCCTCTTAATAATTCTCCTTTAAGAGTACTGCTCCAACTAATTTTTTTACTATCTGAATTTACGAAATTATCTACAGCCTTTTTACGTGTGTTACGGTCAGCATGTGGATAGATCTCATTAAAACATTTCACTTCGCTGTTATAAAAGGTAATCATATTACCCATATTCTTTGCTAAAATTTCACGGCTTGAGTTATACGCCCAAGCATCACGATTGGTTGAAACACCAAGAGAATAAGTTTCAAAGAGTTTTTTATCATACCCCTTTTTGATACCCATAGCTAAGAATGTTTTGAAACTTTTATCACGTTGATGTATCCAATCACCATGCTTATCTGGTGTAATTATTTTCCAACCTTGTTTACTCCGTGTAATGCCACCAACACTACCAAAGTCTTGAATCATTCCAAGTTTTTTTTCGGTGGAAAGATTATCTCCAATATCATGATAGTAAATTTTACACTCTCCAGAAACATTGGGATTTTTGATAAATAGCGTTACCGCAATACCAGTCATACTACCACTACCAAAAATATTCTCTCCTTCTTGAGTTGCTCCATTGCTTAACATGTTTTTACGGATATCCCCCCGTAAATTAAGCACATAAATACTCGTAAACTCTTTGGCTAAAGATTTTCGTAAACCATCCATTGTTGGCTTTTCTACATAACTAGAACCAGAAACAAAGCCGATTACTCCAGCATTACCAATACGGTCACTAGCCCAGCGAATGGCACGAATATAACTATCATATAACTTTTGCGTACTAGTTGCTTTCGATTGAGCTATATAAGTCTCACGAATGCGGTCATTTAATATCGGATAGGGTGTATTCTTTGCATTATCATTTTCGCTTTTTTGTCCTACCGAATAAGGAGGGTTACCAAAGATAACTTCAATATCCAGTTTCTTTTGATGTTCCAGATATTCACTGTTTTCTTTGAATAATTCCTGTAGAAGATTCTTCTCTTCCAGCATCCGAAATGTATCGGTCAAACCAATATGCTTGAAAGGAATGTAATCACCTTTCATAAGACTATGATAAGTCGATTCAATGTTAATCGCTGCTATGTAATAGGCAAGCAAGACAATCTCATTGGCATGGATATCATGACGGAATTTATATTCCATATCCTTTGGTTTGATGAGATTGGATTGTAAAAGCCTTGTGATAAAGGTCCCTGTTCCCGTGAAAGGGTCTAGAATAGAAACACCCCGTGACCCCAAGCTTTTTCCAAACTCATTCCGCAACACATCATCAACAGAATGAATGATAAAATCAACAACTTCAACGGGCGTATAAACAATCCCAAGCCTATCTGTTGTCTTTTTAAATGCCTTAGCAAAAAAGCTTTCATAAAGCGTAATAATAAGATTTTGCCTTGCTAAAGGAGAGGTAATCCCAGAAGCACGAAGTTTTACACTGTTATAAAACTCTTGTAATTCCTTGGATTCTTCCTCGATATTCGTTTTATCAAGTTCTGTTAAGATTTTTTCCATGGCTTGCGAAATAGCATTGTTTTGCACAAATTCGTTGCCTTCAAATAAGGCTTCAAACACGGGACGCGTGACAAGATGTTGTGCTAACATCTCAATGGCTTCTTCTTGCTTTATTTCGCTGTTTAAATTATTTTTTAGTTCTTTATGGAAGGCATCAAAGGCGTGAAAGGCTTCACTGTTTTCATCAGAAAGCAGGTTTTGAAGATGGGTGATATGGTTTTGAGCAATCTCAGCAACATTGCCCGCCCAATTTTCCCAATAATCCGCAATAGCAAATTTCTTCGCAATAAGGGTTTTCAAAGCATTGGGAAACTCTTTATAAAAAGGTAATCTTCCTGTTACACTATGAATAATTTGTGGTTCATGAGCGGCTTTTCCAATCTCAAGACCCATATGTTCTGATTTTTCATGGATATGGAGTTTATCCTCAACCGCTGTCATGCTCTTTAAGGCGCCAATCTCTAAAACATCACTGACGTCTTGCCCTAAAATCATTTGGTTAAGGGTTATTTCAAAATTCTCATCATGAGCAAACAAAGCATTGATCACTTGCCAGACTACCTTGTATCTCTTATTGTAGCGTAAAGCATGTTCAGCAGAAACTCCAGCCGGCACCCCAACGGGTAAAATGATGTAGCCTCTTTTTTTACCCTTTGCACGCCGCATGATACGCCCCACAGCCTGTATCACATCCACATAACTTTTCCGCGGGTGTAAAAACATAATGGCATCAAGAGCAGGAACATCTACCCCTTCAGACAGACATCTTACATTGGTGAGCACACGGCAGGTGTTTTCCCCCGCATCTTCTTTAAGCCAATCAAGGGCTTTATGACGCGTTTTGGCACTTTGTGTTCCATCAATATGATCAAAGGTACAATGAAGAGGCGGGGTATCTTTATAAACCTTATGAAGATTAAATAATTCCTCCTGTATTTCTTCAGAATTAAATGTGTTACGAATGCGTTTAGACGTCTTGATATCTTTACAAAAAGCCAAAGCCCGCCGCATGGGATTGGGGTCATCATTCAGATCAACCTTTAGATCTATTTTAGCAAGGGCTTGATAACAACCTATGATCTTGGTTTTATCATCAAGGATAAGTTCATAATTCTCATCGGTCATCAGATGTTGAATGGATTCACTCACTTCCTCTTCATTAACACCCAAAACAATAATCTTATAAGGTGCAAGCAATTCATTCTGAACGGCTTTTGAGAAGGTATAGGTATAAAGCTCTTTTCCATAGAGCTCTTCATCATCCATAGATGCTAGAACGGCATTGATCTCATCGGCATTCTTTTTGGCATCATCGGTAAAGATCTTGGGCGTTGCTGTCATATACAGACGTTTTTTACCCCAAATGATGCTGTTATCGTGAACCTTGATAAAATCAGATTCATTGTCCTCTGTTCCCAATGAAGCGCCAGTGGTTCTATGGGCTTCATCACAGATGATCAGATCAAATTCGGGTAAATCATACTCTTTTTGTGCATCGGAAATCACTTGGATAGAATGATAAGTAGAAAACACCACGGTCATGAGATCATGTGAAACCTTACCTGCTTTACTAGCCAGTTCTTTTGCATCCGTTGTTGCAGGTAAGGCAAGATCAGAGCTATCAAATTCAAGAGCATCATTTTTATTATTCTTACGACGTTTTCCCACTTGTGTATCCGAACACACGGCAAAGGAACGCAAGGGTACTTCTGTATCTTCTGTCCATTCACGGATTGTTTGAGAGATAAGAGCGAGAGAGGGCACTAAAAACAAAACACGTTTGCCTTGACCTGCTATGGTTTCTGCTATCTTCAAACTGGTGAAAGTCTTGCCCGTTCCACATGCCATAATCAGCTTGCCACGGTCTGCTTCTTTTAAACCTTCACAGACTTTCTCAAGAGCTTCTTTTTGATGATCTAAAAGCTTTTTTTTGGGTTGCTCTTTAAGGGTAGCTTCACCTTTTTCTTTATATGCCCCCCAATCGATTTGACTGTTCTCTAAATCAAAAAGGTTTATGCGTTGAATACGAACCTCTTGCCCATCACAAGTTAGTTCAACATTGTCACTCCAATCTGTTTCGGTGCTATCAACCAGAATACGACGGGTGAAGATCTTTTTGCCAGAAGCTGCTATAAAGCTATCGATATCTTCTTTTTTAATGATGTGAGAAGCATCATAGCATTTACATTGAATAGCCGCATAGCCTCCTTGATCACGGATTGTAGCGATCAGATCAATACCAATATCCGTTCCATCTTCATCATGCTCTTGCGCCCATTCACAATAGGTTTGAACCTTTTCGTATTCTTGCTTTTGAAGCGGGTCGTTTGTCAAATAAGCTTTTACAAGGTTTTCAAACATGGTTCCCAATTCACGGGGTGATTTTGCTTGTTGACGATAATATTCTAAAAGAGAGCGTAAAGTGACATGTTCATTATCAGACTTAATAGATTGAAGCATAAATAATAGACTCCATGGCAATATATTCTATTGATTAATTCCATTCAAAGTAATCAAAATGGAGTTTATTAAATTGATTCAAACCAAATATCGAGTGCAAAATGAGTTAAAGTCATTCAAAAGCGGATAAACTTTTTCAAAAAGTTTTTTAAAGGCTGTTTATCAACAGCCCATGACACGGGGTCAGATCAGCAAAATAGTGAAATTTGCTGTTTGTTTTATGGTTAATCAAGACA
>NZ_JBHIQI010000025.1:0-9001 GCF_042196465.1 Bartonella sp. AD13SXNS | reverse complement strand
CCTTGAACTGATTGAGTAATATTACTTATTTTTTCATCAAACTTTTTGACCTCATTAGACAGATGCGTATTTACATTCTGGACACTCGTATCAAGACCCGCAAACGCACTTCCAACATCGTTATAAGTATTATCCGTTACCGCACCATCATTAGTAATATTAGAGATTTTATAAGAAGGAGCTGTCCATGTGCCATTCTCATACTTAGCATTACCACCAAAATATGTTGCTACCTGATCGCCCAATTTATGAAGCTGGTTACCCGTCACTGCATCCGTCGAGCCAGATTTAATGTCCCCATCTAATAGAGACGTAAGCTTGCTATTTGCTTTCGCATCCCCTGATCCATGCGTCGCCACAAAGGCATTCGCCGTTTTGCTCCAGTTCAAGGAATCACTTTTCACATCGGCAATGTCTTTGCCTATTTCATTCTTAATATTCGTAAAAGAGCTACCTACACCGGAAAACGCTTCCGCTACATTACCATAGCTTTTCTCTTCATCATGACCTTCAGAATTGATTATTTTAACCTTGAATGTAGGAGCTGTCCAAGCGCCATTTTCATACTTAGCGTTACCACCTAAAGATTTTGCAACTTTATCACCTAGGGCATGAAGCTGGTTACCCGTTACTGCATCCGTTGAAATAGCAGAAATATCTCCATTTTGAAGAGATGTAATCTTGCTGTTTTCTTTCTTGTCTCCATGTATCGCTACAAAAGAACCTTTGGACTTATCCCACAACAAAGCGTCATTTTTAGCAGCCGTAATGTCCTTTTCAATCTCTTTGCTAATTTCATCCTTAATATTATTAAATTTATCTTTAACATTCTCGAATGAAACACCAACACCGGCAAAGGCAGATGCAACATCGTCATAAGTCGAGTCAGAAACACTACCATCAGATGCAAATTTTTTAACCTTGAATGTAGGAGCTGTCCAAGCGCCATTTTCATACTTAGCATTACCGCCCAAAGATTTTGCAACACTGCTTCCTAGGGTATGAAGCTGGGAACCATTTATGGCATCAGTTGAGGTTGCTGTAATGTCTCCATTCTTCAAAGAAGTAATCTTGCTGTTCTCTTTATTTTCTCCATGGGTCGCTACAAAGGCATTCGCCGTTTTGCTCCAAATTAAAGAATCGCTTTTTTCACCAGCAATTTCTTTTGTAATCTCATTCTTAATATTCGTGATGGAATCACCAACACCAGCAAAGGCAGATGCGACACTGTCATAAGTCGAGTCAGTAACGTCACCATCAGAATTGAACTGCTTAACTTTGAATATAGGAGCAGTCCACGTGCCATTCTCATACTTAGCATTACCACCTAAAGATTTTGCAACTTTATCACCTAGGGCATATAGCTGGTTACCCGCTACAGCATCCGTTGAGGTTCTAGTAATGTCTCCATTTTTAAGAGAGGTAATCTTGCTACTTGTATTCTCTTCACCATGCGTTGCTACAAAGGCATTCGCCGTTTTGCTCCAAATTAAAGAATCACTTTTTTCACCAGCAATTTCTTTTGTAATCTCATTCTTAATATTCGTGATGGAATCACCAACACCAGCAAAGGCAGATACGACATTGTCATAAGTCGAGTCAGAAACACTGCCATCAGATGCAAATTTTTTAACCGTGAATGTAGGTGCTGTCCATGTGCCATTTTCATACTTAGCATTACCACCCAAAGATTTTGCAACACTGCTCCCCAAGGTATGAAGCTGGGAACCATTTATGGCATCAGTTGACGTAGCTGTAATGTTACCATTTTCAACTGCCTGAATCTTTTTACCACCAGCATTTATACCGGAAGTCGTCACTTTTGGACCATTGGCAATCACTAAGCCTGTTGCGTCTAAGGTGCTGTCTCCTATTTGTATTTTATCAACTACAATGGACCTAGCTAGATCAAATTTCACCTTATTGTCTTTATCACCTTTTGTGACCGTGAGATTTGTACTTCCAGCTGCCAAATCCATTGGGCTGGTTGAATTAACACTCGTTTTATTTTTACCATTAACAGAAAGATCCCAATTTGGGTTTACAGTGTCTTGTAGAGCTTTTAGCTGCGCAACATTCACGGCATCAGTGTCATTCGTGCCTGCAGCAACATTTATAATCTGTCTGGTCTGACCTTTCTCAAAATTACCAATACTGAGTGCACCATTAGTGGCTTTCCATACGTTATCCTGTTTATCTGAGTTCTTTCTAATACCAGGGTTATAACCCGCAACACCAGCTTTAACATTAGCCAGAGAATATTCACCTAAGGCAATTCCTCCGTCAACTGATGCTTTTGCTTGCCGACCAAATGCCAACGCACTGCCGCCGTTGGCATCTGCGAACTCACCAAATGCTAACGCATAGTCGCCGTTGGTATGTGCACTCCGCCCAAGTGCAACCGCACTATTACCGTAAACTTCTGCGTTCTCACCAACAGCAACCCCCCCGCTTCCGTTGATGCTTGCACCTCGACCAATACCAATCGAAGAATCTCCACTAACTTTAGCATTTGAACCTAAAGCAATCGCCGACTCACTTTGCGCAAAATCTCCTTTCACTATTGATGCATTTTGACCAATAACAATTGCACCATACGCATCTTTATCTACAACGCGCGCATTGTTGCCAATAGCAATTGAATTTTCCGAATTAGCTATAGGATCTTTAAAAAAAGCGTTAGCAGTATTAACGTTCACTCCTCTTGTTAATTCATAAAGCTGGGAACCATTTACAGCATCGGTTGAACTTGCTGAAAGCTCACCAGGAGAAACCTTCAAAAGACGCCGTGTCTTACCTTCACTATTCTCAAAAGTTACGTTAGTTACTGCTGAGGTAGGAGCAATAGCTATCACAGATGGCCCATCCTCAGATGGCCCATCCTCAGATGGCCCATCCGCTCGGACTAGTTCACGAGATAAGCTTCTTATAAGAGAAAAGCTGTCTGTGTTCTCATACCGATCATCACTTTGAAATGGATTATCTTGTTTTTCCCCAATAGCGTGGGGTTCCTTTATCTCAACAACCTGATAATTTAAACCTGCCAAATCATTATTAGTGCCAGAAAATGCATCCGCAACACTTTTATAACCTTCTACATTCTTATAGCCTTCCGTACCTGCAAATGCAGTATCAAAAGCAGCTTTAGTCTGAAACTTAATATTAAGACTTAAGTTCTTGGGAGCATCCTCCCCCTCCACAAATGCAGAGCCACTATCTCTATACAATTTACTGCCAACGATATAGGCTGGCGGAATACCTTTAAGCACATTTGTAGCACCACTAAAATCGTTTGATACGTCATTTACAATATGAGCAGTAGCAAAAACAGGAAAAAGGGTTGATAAAAAAACAATCACTGAAGCCACTGAAAGTGCTTTAATAAAAGGTAATTGATAAAACAAGCAAGAATTTTTAAAACCATTCACCACTGGCGCCCTTGATGTGGTACATAATTTTTTCATAATAAATTCTCCAAGTAAGAAAAACATATCAAGAACATTAAAAAGACACATTTCAGCACTAAAGGTGAGTTGAGGATTTGTTTTTCGTCTGTTCTTTATAAAGCTTAGGTTTTTCGCAAAGATTGAAAGGAGCAGATTAGAACTCCAATGATGTTGTGGTTAACGTTGATTAATAGTTTGGTTAGTAAGGTTTTGGTTTATTCTGCATTTAAACAAGTTGTTTGTTTGTAATAATTTCTGAATTTGTGGATAAGAATAGAGAATGAAAGGGACATATTTGTACGCTACTGTTAGATATGTGATTTATAGTTTTTGAAATAAAAAAGCTCGTTTTGTATGCTTAATGGGAAGTGAATGTTTATGAGGAGAAAGTTTAGGTAAAACTTTTGCGGGATTACTTCGCTCTTATCGCAAGAACAAGCGGTTTGTTCTTTGGTTTTTCGAGTTATTTTTCTTGAAGGATTTTAGAGCAAAATGATGGTAATCATGTGATTTTTTCATAACTTTCCGCACCTCCCTTTGCGAGAATTTTTTTGTTCTGTTTATTCCGGAATGAGTCTTATAGGATTTTAAACAAAATAGCAAGAAGAAAATGAATTTAATTATTTTTACAGAATGAGTCTTTCTGATTTATGTAACGTAAAATTCCTTATAATAAAAATTCATAATTTTTACGCGTTATAGACTTATTTAGAGGTTTTGTTTTACAGTTCAGTTTGAGGTATCTCCGTTTTGTCCAAAATGAGTCTTAGTTTCATTGCCACTGCTGTGTACAGGGAGAATAATTAAAATAGTAAAAAGTGAGATTTTTTTGTTTCTTTAAGCATATCCCCCCAATGGATATTTTCTATTAATGAAATTATAAAACGTACAGTTTTAAAATACTGTGCAATTATGCACTCTATCAATTTATATGATAATATTACTCTGCATTTGTAAAATTTTTGTTAAAGCGCTTCATTTTTTACTCAACTCAATCTCACTAAAATTATTCCTATAGAATATATTGTGATGAGACTTTATAAGTATATTACTCTGATAATATAAATTTCGCCCTTGCCTTATTAAGACAAGGGCAAAAATTCAGTTAAATTGCAGTTTTTCGCATTATCTGCTGTTATTTTAATTTTAGAGTTATTCCGCCACCTACTCCCCACTGACCACCAGCACTGGTAGCTGATAGATTAGAACGAATCTTACCATCTTCAGATGTATAACCCGCACCAATAGCAAAAGCAGACTGGCCACGCCACAAACCGCCACCAAATGAAACACTCAAAGATCCTGGATCATCGAAGTAACGTAAGTTAGACACCGCCAAACCAATCGCTGCTGCTTGCCTTGCCTCTTTGCGCACATTCGTAATATCATAACTTAATGCTTCAAACTTCCTATCGGTATAGGACTTCGCCTCGTTAACACCTTTACTGACTTTATCATCCGTATATTTGTTCGCATCATTAAGAACTATCTTCATCTGATCGTCAGTGTACTTATGCGATTCTTCAGCATACTTATGCAACTGACCACCATTCACAGCTTGCTTAGAGTCTTTCTCAACCTTACCATCCGCTACATTGTCTATCAGGACAGGGTCACTGTCATTAACACCTTTTAGAGTGATGCTATTGGTTTTCTTTCCGCTATCATCGGTATCATAGCTAACCGCAATATCCACCTTTTTTTCAACGTTTGTTACCCTGTTTGTAACGCTGTTTACCTTGCTTTCAACTTCTGTTACCCTGTTACTCATCTGTGAAAACTGATTGTCACTCACCTCATAAGTTGACTTTTCTAAAATTTCACTAGGAGCAACAGTTACCGTGGTTGAATTATCCTCCTCATCCATAGAACTTTCCGCCTCATCTATGACAAGAGGTAAGCTTCTTAGAAGACGTGCGCTTCTCATAAAAGGAAAGCCTTCTGAAATAATATCCGAAGAATCATCTTGAGGTGTATAATTTTTTTCAATAATACCAACGCTATTCTTTATCGCAACAATCTGATGATTTAAACCTGCCAAAGCACTATTAACGCCAGAAAACGCATTTGCAACATTAGTATAGCTGTTCTCAGTTTCATTACCATTCTTATCAAAGGCTTTCACTGTAAATGTAGGGTCTGACCATTTTCCCTCTTTATTATATCCAGCACCACCGCCAAAATAACGTGCAAATGCCTGAGCCATAAAATAAATTTGACTACCATTTACTGCTTCGGTCGATGTTGCCGTAAATGCACCCCCTTTAACACCAGAGAGAATTCGTGGAAAATTAATACTGTTTGCAATATCTATTCTATTACCAGCTTCACTTCCACCAATCGTAATAAGCCCAGCGCTATTTTGCTTAACAAGGTTATTCCCTGCCGAATTAATGGCTATATTTTCAATCTTTTTATCAAGATTCGTGAAAGAACTATTTACGCCTGTAAAGGCATCTGCAACATTATGATAGCTCTTTTCAGCTCCATTACCATTCTTATCAAAAACCTTAACTGTAAAAGTAGGAGCATTCCAGTTTCCATCTGCATCATATCCAGCATTACCACTGAAATAGCTAGCAATTACATTGCTCATAGCATAAGCTTGAGAACCATTTATCGCATCAGTCGATGTTGCTGTAATAGAACCAGCCTTAACACCTGAAAGAATCCGTGCAGCATTATTAACGTTCGCAATACTTACCCTCGTTCCACTTACTTTTCCACCAATCGTAATAAGCCCCGTATCATCTTGCTTAACAAGATCATCACCTGTCCCATTAATGACTATATTTTCAATCTTTTTATCAAGATTCGTGAAAGAACTATTCACGCCTGTAAAGGCATCTGCAACATTCTTATAGTCTCTTTCTGCTCCATTACCATCCTTATCAAAGACCTTAACTGTAAAAGTAGGAGCACTCCAATTTCCATCTTTATAGCCAGCACCACCACCAAAATAGCTAGCAATTACATTGCTCATAGCATAAGCTTGAGAACCATTGATTGCATCAGTCGATGTTGCTGTAATAGAACCAGCATTAACACCTGAAAGAGTCCGTACCGCATTATCAATATTTGCAATACTTACCCTCGTTCCATTTACTTTTCCACCAATGGTAATAAGTCCCGTATCATCTTGCTTAACAAGGTTGTTCCCTGCCACATTAACAACTACATTTTCAATCTTTTTATCAAGATTCGTGAAAGAGCTATTTACGCCTGTAAAGGCATCTGCAACATTATAATAGTGCTTTTCAGTCTCATTGCCATCCTTATCAAAAACCTTAACTGTAAAAGTAGGAGGCGTCCATTTTCCTTTATCAAATCCAGCACCACCACCAAAATAGCTAGAAGTAGCAATGCCTAGAGAAAAAAGTTGGGAGCCATTAACTGCATCAGACGAGAATGGCGCAATCCAACCACTATTAACACCAGTAAGAGTCCTCAATTCATGAGAGCTATTTTCAATGCTTATTCTATTGCCACCTACGTTCGCACCAATTGTAATAAGCCCTGAGCGATCTTGCTTAACAAGTTTATTGCCCGCGACTTCAGCAGTATAACGTTCCAAACCATATAATGCAGAACCAACATCTCTGTACACTTTACCGTTAATTATATAGGTTGGTGCAATACTTTTAAGTATATTTGTACCAGCACCAAAATACTGCGATACATTACCCCACGCATCACAAGCAGAAACAGGAGAAGCATTGGATAAAAAGACAGCTACTGAAACCAATGAAAGCGTTTTAATAAAAGGTAATCGATAAGACGAGCAAAAATCTTTAATATCACTCTCTTCTAGCATTTTAGGTGTGTTATATATTTTTTTCATAATAAATTCTCCGAATAAAAAAACATTAAAAAGACATATTCTTGTGTTAAGGAAACTCTAGAAGATATTTTTTCTTGTTTTATAAAAAGATTAGGGTTGTCATAATGGGAAAAAGAACTATCTAAAACACCATGAGACTATCATTGGTGTTAGTCGATAGTATAGTTAATAAGGGTGTGGTTTTTACGCTTTTAGGGAGGTTGTATCTTTTGCTGTAAAACCCTTGGGGTTGGGAGTAAATGAAATAAGTGTAGAGAGGACATGTTTGTATGTTCTTATGAGTTTTTTGTGTGCTTAAGAAGCAATAAAGATATTTATTGCGAAAGTGAAATTAAGTTGTTTGCTGAATGAGCTAAGGTATTTTTTGTAGGGTTATTATACTTTTGTCATAAAAATAAGTGAGATAACTTTGAACCTTAAAGGTGTATCTCTTAAATCTTTTTATGGTAAAGTAATAATGGTTATGTGGTTTTTTCATAACTAAACGCATTTCCTTTTGCGTAATTTTTTGCTCGGTTTTTTACGGATTATCTTTGCTCAGGCACTGTCTATAGACTATTAAGAAAAATAGCAAGAAAAAAATGAATTTAATTTAATAATTCTTTCTGATTTATTAAAAATTCTAAAATTTATAGCATTGTTCCTTGCTCTTTAGTCCTTTATAAGAGCATTGATGTGTTATTGTACTTTAGATGTTATGATCAAAGTGAAGCTTACTTAATCATTGCTATTGCTGCATACAGAGAAAATAATTGAAATAGTAAAAAATGGAATTTTTTATTTCTTTAAGCATCCCTCAAATGGATATTTCTATTAATAAAACTATAAAATGTATGCTTTTAAACTATTGTACGATTACGTACTCTATTAATTTACAGAGAGACATCACTCTGCATTTGTAAATCTTTAGTTAAGACATTTCACTTTAACTAAAATTAGTTTCACTAAAATGATGACTATAGAATACATTGCTATAAGACTTTATAAGTATACTACCCTGTGATTTTCTGTATAAAATATTAATGCTCTATAATATAAAATTTTTGCCCTTGTTTAATGAAACAAGGGCAAATGCATTTTTTATCATTAATTTAGCGTTACTCTAAATCCAGCGCCTACCCCCCAGTGACCTCCAGCACTCGTAACAGATAAATTAGAACGAATTTTGCCACTTTCAGACATATAACCAGCACCAATAGCAAATGCCGATTGACTCCGCCACAAACCACTACCAAATGAAAAGCTTAACTTTCCAGGGGTGTCATCATAACTCAAATTAGACACAGCCAAACCAATAGCAGCTGCTTGCCTTGCCTCCTTGCGAACATCTTCAATGGCATAATTCAACGTCTCAAACTTCATATCTGTATAAGATTTCGACTCGTTAACACCATCATTGATAAGACCACTAACTTGATCATCCGTATATTTCTTCGCATCATCAAGAACTATCTTCATCTGCTCTTCAGTATAATCATGCAACTGACCACCATTAACAGCTTCCTTAGAACCTTTCTCAATCTTACCATCCCCTACATTGTCTATCAAGACAGGCTCGCTGTCATTCCCACCCACTAACGTGATGCTATTGGTCTTCTTACCTTCCGCATCTTTGTCATAGTTAACAGCTCCATCTATAACCGCAGTTTCAATATCTTTAACATGTTGGTCTAGCTTATCTACCTTATGATCAACCTCGTTGACCTTCTCGTTC
>NZ_JBHIQI010000024.1:0-10528 GCF_042196465.1 Bartonella sp. AD13SXNS | reverse complement strand
TTTTAGAGAATAATACTCCTTTAAATGATAACGATAATGGCTCTTTAAATGATAAGACTTGTTTAGAAGCCATTCCTATAAGCAAGCATTGCAATAAAATGGTTGGGGGGAATTAAAACCACTTGAATATACTCTCTTACCCGTCGAGCCTTTTCATGCTGCGCAAATGCCTTTAACTTCAAGTCGCTATGTTTATGACGTTGCTGACCGTCAACAAGCTCCTCTTGATTTTGTGGCTGTCGCTGCTTTGTGTGGCTTGGCTGCTCTCATTGGCAATGGCGTGCGGATTGCTCCAAAACAACATGATGATTGGAAGATTGTCCCTAATCTCTGGGGCGCTCTTATTGGTCAACCTTCAACCATGAAAACACCTACCATGCAAGCCGCTTTAACTCCAATCACTTGCCTTCAAAAGAAATGGTATAAAGACTGGTTAAAGCAGAAAGAAAAACAAGAAATTGAAGAAATACTTGAGACTTTAGACAAGTCTGAAAAGAAAAAACAAGCCCATAAAGCAATCAAAAAAGGAGATCTTGAAACAGCCCATGCTCTTTTGTCTGAAACCCTCTCTAAAGACAATGCGCATGATGAGGATGTCTCTCGTTTTATTGTCAATGATGTGACCGTCGAAAAGCTTGGGGAACTTTTAAAAGAAAACCCCCGTGGTCTCTTGATGGTGCGTGATGAATTATCCGGTTTCTTAACAGATATGGAACGGAAGGAATATCAAACAGACCGTTCCTTTTATTTGGAAGCTTTTAATGGAGATGGTCAATTTACTTATGACCGGATTGGGCGTGGAACCATTTTTATTCCCAATGCAACCGTTTCTATTATAGGGGGCATTCAACCCTCTCGCATTCTGCCCTTTATACGCAATGTTTTATATGGCAAAGGCAATGATGGTTTCTTACAACGCTTTCAAATGCTTGTCTTTCCCGATGAGACAAAAGATTGGAAATGGGTTGATAGACCGCCCAATCAAGAGGCATGGGAAACTTATGAAGGGGCATTTCGTTCTCTTTATGATACTCCCCTTGGTTCACCAGAACACCCTCTTGTGATGCGCTTTTCTGCTGAAGCTCAAGAGATGTTTCGTGAATGGATGCAAAAGATTTTTAAAGAAGCCAAAGAGAACAACCTTTCTGAAAGCTTACAAGCGCATCTTTTGAAAATGCCTAAGACCATAGTAAGTCTTGCATTAATTTTTGAACTGGCTGATGGGGGGCGTTTGGAAATCAATAGAGATGCCCTTGAAAGAGCCTTGTATTGGGAAAAATATTTGTTAAGTCATGTCAAAAGGCTTTATGCGGCGGCGGATAGCTTAGCAACAGAGGGGGCAAAATTAATTGTCGAACGTTGTGATTGTTTACCCGATGTTTTTACAACAAGGGATATTTATAAACGTGATTGGAAATGTTTCAAAGATAATGAAGCCGTTAAGCAAACTTTAGAGCTTTTATGCCGTTGTAACTATATACGTGAAATCTCTGGAGACAAGAGCTCACAAGGCGGTCGCCCTACCATACGCTATGAATGGAATCCCTTAGTGACAAGCCATAAAACATCACACTGAGGCAATTTGGAAATCTTATAGAACATTAACAATATAACAGTGAACTCTTCAAAACACTCCCCATTATGAGTTTTGGGGGGCTTTTTATACGTATTATTTTATTTTTTTAATCCAAAATAAAAATCATTATATTTCAATAGGTTAATGTTTTAAAGAAACAACCTATATTAAATACAATCTATGATATATGTTTAAAGGGGTTTTGGGGGTTTTAAGAACCTACAAAACCTATCTATAAAACTTATCAAAGTACTCATTCTGATATTTTAATGCACATAGTGCATTTGTCTTTTTTCATAAAACAAATAGCAAATTTTACTACTTTGCTGATCTTATTCCATGTCATGGGCTGTTGATAAACAGCCTCTAAAAAAACCTTTTGAAAAAATATCTGCTTTTTTTATCAGTTTTTTCCCATTTTTATCGTTATTTGCTTTAAATGCATTTAATTTAATTCGTTTTGATTCTTTTGATGATTATTGATCATATCATAAGGCAAGGGATTTTTATTACAATATGCTGCAATCTGTTAACTCTGATAATGAACACGTCACTTTACGCTCTCTGTTGGAATATTATCGTCAAAAAGCTAAATCACCCCGTGAATTAGGAACCATGTTTGAAAACCTTGTCATGGTTTATTTGAGTGAAGACCCGCTTCAAAAGCAAGAATACGAAAAGGTTCAAACTTATTTGGAATGGGCGCAAGAGCATGATGAAGATGGAACCGATATTGGGATTGATTTGGTCGCTACAATCCGTGATGAAGGAGGTTATGCGGCTATTCAATGTAAATGCTATGATGCTTCTCACATAATTAAAAAAGAAGATATTGATAGTTTTATTGCTGCCTCGGGCAAAAAGATCTTCACCCGTCGCATACTGGTTGATAGCACCGAAACAGAGTGGAGTGACAATGTTGAACTGACTTGTGAGGGGCAAGAAATCCGCCCTCAACGGATTAATCTGTTTGATTTAGAAAACAGTCAAATCGATTGGGGGGCTTATAAAGAACAAGGACAAGCTGTTCTTAAAGAGAAACCGAAGAAAAAGCTTTTAGATCATCAGAAAGAAGCCCTTGAGAAAGTCTGTGAAGGTTTAAAAGAAGCAGACCGTGGCAAGCTGATTATGGCATGTGGTACGGGCAAGACTTTTACAAGCCTTAAGATAGCAGAAACCATAGCAGGTCAAGGCAAGCGCGTATTGTTTCTAGTGCCCTCTCTTGCTCTTATCTCTCAAACAATTCGTGAATGGACAGAAGATACAGAAGTGCCTTTACGCTCCTTTGCCGTGTGTTCCGATACACAAGTGGGAAAGCGTCGTAAGAATAAAAATGATGATGAAGCTGGTCTCGATGCATCAGACCTTGTTTTACCGGCTACGACCGATGCCAAAGAGCTTGCGCGTAAAGCCAATAAAACTTCTCTTGATGTAATGACTGTGGTCTTTTCTACTTACCATTCAATCCAAGTGATTTCGGATGCGCAAAAAAAGTATGATTTACCCGAATTTGATCTGATCATCTGTGATGAAGCACACCGTACCACTGGAGCTGTGTTAGGAACAGACAAGCGTGAATCTGAATTTATCAAGGTTCATGATAACAGCATCATTCGGGGCAAAAAACGTCTGTACATGACGGCAACCCCTAAGATCTTTACCGACAAGCTGAAAAAGAAGGCTGACGCATCTGATGCTGTTCTGGCGTCCATGGATGATGAAGAGCTCTATGGAAAAAATCTTTACACGTATACTTTTTCAAAAGCTCTAAAAGATAAACTTTTAACACCCTATAAAGTTATCGTCTTGGCTGTTGATGAAGCAATTATTAACGCAACGATTCAGAAACGCCTTAAAGATAAAAATTCCGAACTTATTCTTGATGATACAACTAAAATCATTGGCTGCTACAAAGCACTTTCCCAAATAGAAAAGAAGGAAGAAGATGGCATAAAACCTATGCGTCGTTCTCTGGCTTTTTGTAAAAATATCAAGACGTCTCAATTAGTTAGCGAACTATTCAATGACGCCATTGATGAATATCATAAATTTGTTCCCGAAAGTAAAACTTCTCTTATCTTTGATGTTAAGCACATTGATGGATCTTTTAATGGCAAAAATCGTAATAAATTACTTGATTGGCTTAAAGAAGATACAGATGAGAATAACTGCCGTGTGTTAACCAATGTCCGCTGTCTCTCTGAAGGAGTCGATGTCCCTGCTCTTGATGCGGTTATGTTTTTACACCCGCGTAAAAGTCATGTGGATGTGATACAGGCGGTGGGGCGCGTGATGCGTCGCGCAGAAGGTAAAACAACAGGCTATATTATTTTACCCGTTGGTATTCCCTTTAATATTCCACCACAACAGGCTTTAGAAAACAATACGAAGTATGATGTCATCTGGCAAGTTCTCAATGCTTTGCGTGCTCATGATGACAACTTTAAAAACAAAATAAAAGCCTTAGAGCTAGACCAAAATGTTCGTCATGTGTTTGAGATTGTAGGGGTGACTTTTGACCCAGCTTTACAAGCAATGACCGCTGTTGTTGACGAACTCTCTTTCCACGCAAAATCGGAAAGTGTTGGGCTTCATATTGGTTCAGTAGCAAGTGAAAGCTCTTATAAATATGGAGGACAAAAAGAATTCGAGTTTTATGTTGATGAATTATCGCGTGCTATTAAGCCCATCATTGTCAAAAAATGTGGAGAGCCTAATCAGTGGGGAAATTGGGCTGGCAATGTAGCTGCAATTGCACAAAATCATATTATTCGTCTTAAAAGCATACTCGCTGATAAAAAGAGTGAAGCCTTTCACGCTTTTGATGCCTTTCATAAAGAATTAAAGAACGGTTTAAATGACAGTATCGAGCAAGAGGATGCACTCGAGATGTTGGCGCAACACCTTGTGACACGACCTATTTTTGAATCCTTGTTTGATGGAAATGAGTTTGTGAGTAAAAACGCCATCTCGCAAGCGATGGAAAAGATCTTAAGAGAACTTGATAAGATGAATATCAAAGACGAAGCCAAAGATCTTGAAAAGTTTTATCAAAGTGTAAAGGATGATACAGAGGGTATTATTGAAACGCGAGCAAAACAGAATCTTATTATCAAACTTTACGAAGATTTTTTTACCAAGGCATTCAAAAAGACAACAGATAAACTTGGGATTGTTTATACGCCTATTGAAATAGTTGATTTTATCTTACATTCCGTCAATGATGTTTTAGAGCAAGAGTTTGGACAAAGCTTAAGTTCTCGAGGCGTCCCTATTCTTGACCCTTTCACTGGAACGGGGACCTTTATCACAAGGCTTTTACAATCTGGACTCATCAAACCAGAGGATATGGAATATAAGTTCCGAAATGAAATCAAAGCCAACGAGATTGTTCTCCTAGCCTATTACATAGCAGCCATTAACATTGAATCGACTTATCATAGTCTTATGAAAGGAGATTATATCTCCTTTGAAGGAATTTGTTTAACTGATACTTTTCTGATGTTAGAGGAAAAAGATTTTTTTACACGCTATATGTTTGAGAATTCAGAGCGGTGTAAAAAACAGCAGGAAGCAGATATCCAAGTTATTGTTGGCAACCCTCCTTATTCAACAGGTCAAAAAAGTGCCAATGATAATAATCCAAATGTCCATTATGATACTCTTAATGATAGCATAAAAAATACATACGCATCAGGTTTGAATGTTGGTACTAACCGTAAAGAGCTTTATAACAGTTATATTCAAGCAATTAGATGGGCTAGTAATCGTTTAAGTTCTAAAGGCGGCGTTGTAGCCTATGTTTCTGGAAATGGATGGATAGATAAAATATTTGCGGATGGTATGCGAAGATGCTTACAAAATGAGTATTCTGCTATTTATATCATCAATCTTCGTGGTGATATTCGAAAAAATATAAAATCAAAGGAACAATCAAAAGAAGGGGGAAATGTTTTTGGCTCTGGAAGTCAAAGTGGAATAGTTATAACTCTTTTTGTACGCAATCCAAATACACAACAACCCTGTAAAATTTGCTATTATGATATTGGTGATAACCTTTCTACAAAGGAGAAATTATATCTCTTACATAAATTAAAAAGCATAAAAGGAATAATACAATCCAAACAGTTTATTGAGATTACGCCTAATGAAAAACATGATTGGATAAAGCAAAGAGTTGCTGATTTTGATCAATTCATACCTATGGGGGATAAAAGTACCCCTATAGATTCTAAAATTTTTGAAGAAGTCTCACTTGGTGTACAATCAAATAGAGATGCTTGGGTTTATAATTTTTCGAATGATGCACTAGATGAATCTATTCAAAAAACAATCAAATATTTTAATATACAAAAACGACTTATCTCCAAGAATCCGTCTATATCTGTAAAAGAAATTATTGATTATGATGCTACAAAAATTGGATGGTCTAGGGGGCTTCGCTCCAAACTGAAGCAAGAGATAGATGCAAAATTTGAACCAAATCTAAAAGCTCTCGTTCTTTATCGCCCGTTTATGACAATGTGGCATTATACATCACCATTCCTTAATGAAATACTAGGACAAACGCATCAATTTTTTAATTCAGATATTCCGCATAATCTTGGAATTTGTATTTCGGGTAAAGGAAGTCTATCTCATTTTTCCTGTCTCATGACTAATAAACCAATCAATTATCACACATTAGATACAACAAAATGCTATCCACTTATGTTCTATTGTGAAGAGAAAAAAACTCATGACCAGAGTTTGTTTGCTACAAATGTAAAAAAGAAAGTTCGTGATGGTATTACAGATACGGGATTAGCACATTTTAAAGCCGCTTATCCTAATGAGAATATAACAAAAGAAGATATCTTTTATTATATTTATGGAATTTTGCATTCGGAAGATTATCGTGCCCGTTATTCTGATAACCTCTCTAAAGAATTGCCTCGTATCCCTTGTATTAAAAGTGCTGATGATTTTTGGAAATTTGTAACAGCAGGGCGTGAACTGGGTCACTTGCACGTGAATTATGAAGATGTAGAGCCGTATCCAGTGACCTTTAAAAAGGGTAATCCAAAACAGACAGAGATCTCTAATCCCGAAAAATTCTATTATGTGACTGAAATGAAGTTCGCAAAAATTAAGGATAGTAAGGAAAAGGATAAATCAACGGTTATTTATAATAACAATATCACAATAACAGATATCCCTCTTGAAGCTTATGAGTATATCGTTAATGGTAAACCCGCTCTTGAATGGGTTATGGGGCGTCAATGTGTTAAGACTGATAAAAAGAGTGGCATTGTTAATGATGCCAATCGTTATGCTGTTGAAACCATTGGCAACCCTGCCTACCCTCTAGAGTTATTTCAAAGGGTTATTACCGTAAGTTTAGAAACAATGAAAATCGTTAAGAACTTACCAAAATTAGAAATAAGAGAAACTGAATAACTTATAAAGCATGTTCACATGATAGGCATGCTAAATTCACAAGGGGTATAGAGCTTATAACCATAATCTATACCTCTCTTGTTAAGTTGATTACATACAATCTTTAAAAGGAGTGTTTATATGCGTTATTCTAAAAAGAAATCATTTGCACTTTTAAATACTCTCATTTGGATTGCTTTAAGACTTTTAAGAAACCCACTCTTAAAGTGAGTTAGATTTTTTTACATTGCCTTTAAAAGATTATACCGTAATCTAAAATGAGTGCTTTATTGTTTTCAAAAGCTTTGTTTAAGAGAGTTATATATATATATATTCATTTTGCTTATAGGTTTTGAAGGTTTCTCAAACCCTCAAAATACCTTCAAAAATATACCATGAGTTGTATTTATAGGTTTCATCTTAATATAGATTGTATCTCTAAAATGCTAATATATTGAAATATAATAACTTTTATTTTTTTATTGAAAAAAATATATAAAGGGGAGTAAAAGGAACCCTCAAAATACTCAAAATCTTCAAAACTAACAACCATAAGGATCTTGATAGCATTTCTTATGAGTTATAAACTATCTTTTGAAAGGCTTTAAAGGATCATATGCTTTTCATAAAGCACATTTTAATCACTCACTAAAATAATCTATTTTGTCAGTTCAATTTACTGACACATAACTGACAAATATATATTGTTAGTTGAATTTATGGGTTACTATTTAATAAAGGTTGTATCATTTAAATACTAACCTATTGAAATATATTGATTTTAATTTTCTCTCATTTAAAAAAAATAATATAGGCTCTAAAAAGAACTGACAACACTGACACGGTCTATTAAAAGGGATTTTGCTAATCTTTATAATGATCAATCTCTTTTTAGATGTTTTCATAACAAGCAATAAATCGCAATTATCCTATTTATCAACTAGTTGTATAACATCATCTAAGGTATAGGTTTTCATCGATTATTCTCAAAACTTGCGTTATAAACGCTCCGTATTTCTTCTATCAATTGCCCCTCCTCCATAGTTTTTTCCAAAAACTCTTGTAAAAAGGGATAGGTTGCGGAGTGGGAGTGTTCTCAATCTTTTCAATTGGTTGATCACCATCAGGTATCTCAACTCCCGCATGTACTATAATTCTTTTGCAAAGGAATTCATAAAAATTACTAGCGTAATATTCGTAATCTTCAGATGTATACTTGAGATAGAGTGGGCATTCACCATCCCGAAACTGTGTATAATCAAAATAAAAGGTTTCACCAAAATCAGCATCACAAACGACAAGTTGTTCTGGTGTCGTAAAACCACGTTTTCTATCATTTAAGTTTTGGAAAACAACGTCATTAACAGAAACACCTATAGGATGCTCATAAAGACTATAGATTTCTTCACCACTAATGTCCCCACCTTTATAATGTTTCAAAAAACTCTTGTAAGAGGATGTGAATTGTAAACCAAGAGCTTTCTCAGCCCTTTCAATTACAAGATCATCAACTGCATCATCTTCAGTACGAAAATGGATAATCTCATCATCATATTTATTCACTTTATCAATTAATATTACAACATCATCTAAGGTATAGGTTTTCATAGATGATCCTCAAAACTTGCGTAACGCTCCATATTTCCCTATCAATTGCCCCTCCTCCATAGTTTTTTCCAAAAACTCTTGTAAAAAGGGATAGGTTGCGGAGTGGGAGTGTTCTCAATCTTTTCAATCGGTTGATCACCATCAGGTATCTCAACTCCCACGCTTTCTTTAATTCTTTTGCAAAGGAATTCATAAAAATTACTGGCATAATATTCGCAATCTTCAGATGGAAGCCTGACATAAAGTGGGCATTCACCATCCCTAAACTGCGTATAATCAAAATAAAAGGTTTCACCAAAATCTGTTCTGCTAACGAAAAGCTGTTCTGGTGTCACAAAACCACGTTCTCTATTGAGTAAGTTTCGGTAAACAATATCACCAGCAGGAATACCTTCCCCACAATCTCCATAAATGCTAAATATTTCATCACCACCAATTTCTCCTCCTCCATATTTTTTTAAGAAAACTTTGTAAGAAGATGTGAATTGCAAACCCAAAGCTTTCTCCGCCTTTTCAATCTGTAGATCATCTGTTTCATTCTCTTCATCATCTTCAGTACCGAAATTGATAATATCATCATCATATTTATTAACCTTATCAATTAATACTGCAACATCATCTAAAGTGTAGGTTTTCATAGATGATCCTCAAAACGTGCGTTATAAACGCTCCATATTTCCTCTATCAATTTCACCTCTTCCATAGTTTTTTCCAAAAACTCTTGTAAAAAGGTATAGGTTGCGGAGTGGGAGTGTTCTCAATCTTTTCAATTGGTTGGTCTCCATCAGGCATCTCAACTCCCGCATGTACTTTAATTCTTTTGCAAAGAAATTCATAAAAATTGCTAGCGTAATATTCGCAATCCTCAGATGGAAGCATGACATAAAGTGGGCATTCTCCATCCCGAAACTGCGTATAATCAAAGTAAAAGGTTTCACCAAAATCAGTACTACTCACGACAAGCTGTTCTGATGTTGCAAAACCACGTTTTCTATAATAATTTAAGTTTTGACAAACAATATCATTAAAAGGAAAATCTACACAATCTTCATAAAGACTATAGATTTCATCACCACCAATATCTCCCCCTTTATAATTTTTTAAAAAACTTTTATAAGAAGATGTGAATTGCAAACCGAGAGCTTTCTCCGCCTTTTCAATCCATATATCATCGACAGCATTTTCTGCAGTCCCAAAACTGACAATATCACTATCATATTTATCAACTTTATCAACTAATTCTATAACATCATCTAAGGTATAGGTTTTCATCAATTATCCTCAAAACTTGCGTTATAAACGCTCCGTATTTCTTCTATCAATTGCCCCTCCTCCATAGTTTTTTCCAAAAACTCTTGTAAAAAGGGATAGGTTGCAGAGTGGGAGTGTTCTCAGTCTTTTCAATCGGTTGGTCACCTTCAGGTATCTCTTCTCCCACGCTTTCTTTAATTCTTTTGCAAAGGAATTCATAAAAATTACTGGCATAATATTCGCAATCCTCAGATGGAAGCATGACATAAAGTGGGCATTCTCCATCCCTAAACTGCGTATAATCAAAATAAAAGGTTTCACCAAAAGCAGCATCACAAACGATAAGCTGTTCTGGTGTTGCGAAACCACGTTTTCTATCATTTAAGTTTTGAAAAACAATATCATCAAAAGGAATATCTTCTCCACACTCCTTATAAAGCCTATAGATTTCATAACCACCAATGTCCCCGCCTTTATAATGTTTTAAAAAAACTTTATAGGAAGATGTGAATTGCAAACCAAGAATTTCCTCAGCTTTTTCAATCACGAGATCATCAACCTCCTTATCTTTGCTAGCAAAATTAACAATATCACCTTCATATTTATCAACTAATACTGTAACATCATCTAAGGTATAGGTTTTCATCAATTATCCTCCATAAATTATTTTATAAG
>NZ_JBHIQI010000023.1:0-11739 GCF_042196465.1 Bartonella sp. AD13SXNS | reverse complement strand
CTGTCTGATACGGTTGGCAAATCGTTGGCGGAAGAAATCGGTACCGCCAAGGCAGAAGGCAAAATAGACACGGTCACACAGATCGTTGCCCACGCCGGTCTTGGCTGCTTAAAAGGTGCTGTTGCGAGTGGTGCTTGCTCTGCAGGTGCTGTGGGGGGTGCTGTGGGCGAAGCCACTGCTATGCTCCAGTTTCAATTGTGGGTGCAAGGCATTGTGAAAGAGGAAATGGGGGACCTAAACGGTCGCACCCCAACTCCGGAAGAGGAAGCGCGTATAAACGCAAAGATTGATGCGCAGTTTGCTGACTTTAGGGATCACACCATTGATGTTGCACGGGCTGCGGGGGGCGTTGCTGCTGCCCTTGCCGGTGGCGATGTTGATGCCGGCGCCGATGCCGCAGGTAATGCCGCTGCAAATAACTTTTTGGGGAGTGCACAACGCGCTCAGATGAAGAAAGAGTTAGAAGAGTGCCCTGATGATCAGTGTCGAAGAGATGTTAACGAAAAATGGTTCGAGATTGATGAACAACAAGATAGAACTTTTTCGACAGGAATTATGACTGGTCTCATTGCCGATATACCAATCAAGCTATACGAGTTAGCTGATGGCGCTGTGAAGAACATGATGTTACAAATGATAATATTTGCTAGCAATCCACGGGGGGGCGTTGAAAAGAGTTTTAAAGACATTGGAACAGGAGCGTCTTGGGTCGTGAGTGGACATGTGATTGATGATGTCTGGGAAGGTGCTGGTCAATTCTGGGGAGGTGTTGAGGATTCCTTTATAGGGGATATAGATTACGTAAAAGAGAATATTGAAAAAGCGGGAGTTGACGGAGCTTTTAATGCTGGTTTTGAAAGTGGAAGATTATCAGCTGGAGTATTAGAAAACTTTGCTGGAGGAGCTGGAGCAGCCAAGGGAGCTATAAATCTTGGCAACAAGGCTGTGATCAAGTTCATTGCTAGGAAAGATTTTGCCCAATTCGCTTCCAAGAAAAATCTTGCAGAACTTGCAGCTCAGGGAAATCCTGACAAACTAGCGGCGAGGAAAGAACTGACCAAACTTGCTGCTAAAGAAAAAAAGCTTTGGTTAAAAGAGAAACCCACTAAATTTACCGATAGCAAATTTGGACAGACGAACAAAGCCTATCAGAGAGACGATTTGTTTGATCCTAACAGAATTTCTAAATGGACAGTAAACAAAAAAGAAGTGTGGGGCACCAATGTTGAGAGAATGGAAGCAGGAAGAGCACCGATAGGATTTGATGATGAGTCTGTTGAGTTGCATCACTTAAAGCAAACACATGATGGTCCCATAGCAGAAATGAGCAAGGAATCTCACCAAAAATATAGTTCCGTAATTCATGCTCCTTCCAAAACACATCAATCGCTTATAGAGAGAGACAAGTTTGGTAATTGGAGAGAGGAATATTGGAAGGAACGTGCTAAAGGGTATAGAGAACAAAAAAACAGTAATTTAGGAGGAATAATTGATATGAAATGGGGTATCATAGGTCTAAATTTTGACAGATGGGGACAGGAGCATCGGTAGTAATACTCTACGATTGATGAAAAGAGAAAAAAGAAACTTATAAAATAATTTATGGAGGATAATTGATGAAAACCTATACCTTAGATGATGTTACAGTATTAGTTGATAAATATAATGATATTATCAATTTTCGTACTGAAGAAAATGTGGCTGATGATCTACGGATTGAAAAGGCGGAGAAAGCTCTCGATTTGCAATTCACATCTTCTTATAAGAGCTTTTTAAAAAAATATGTAGGAGGAGAAATTGGTGGTGAAGAAATCTTTAGCCTTTATAAGGAGTGTGGAGCAGATATCCCTGGTGGTGATATTGTTTTCAAAAACTTAAATGCTAGAAAACGTGGTTTTGCAACATCAGAACAGCTTGTCGTGTGTTACGCTGATTTTGGTGAAACCTTTTACTTTGATTATACGCAGTTTCGGGATGGTGAATGCCCACTTTATGTCATGCTTCCATCTGAAGATTGCGAATATTACGCCAGTAATTTTTATGAATTCCTATGCAAAAGAATTAAAGTACACGCGGGAGTTGAGATACCTGAAGGTGATCAACCGATTGAAAAGATTGAGCACACTCCCACTCCGCAACCTGTACCTTTTTACAAGAGTTTTTGGAAAAAACTATGGAGGAGGGGCAATTGATAGGGGAAATATGGAGCGTTACGCAAGTTTTGAGGATCATCTATGAAAACCTATACCTTAGCTGATGTTGCAGTATTAATTGATAAAGTGAATAAATATGATGATGAGATTATCAATTTGGGTAGTGAAGATGATGAAGAGAATGAAACAGATGATCTACAGATTGAAAAGGCGGAGAAAACTCTCGGCGTACAATTCACATCCTCTTACAAAGTTTTTTTAAAAAAATATGGAGGAGGAGAAATTGGTGGTGAAGAAATTTATAGCCTTTATGGAGATTGTGGGGAAGGTATTCCTGCTGGTGATATTGTTTACCAAAACTTACTCGATAGAAAACATGGTTTTGCGACACCAGAACAGCTCGTTGTGAGTTATGATCTTGATGAAACCTTTTATTTTGATTATACGCAGTTTAGGGATGGAGAATGTCCAATCTATGTCATGTTTGCGGATGAGGAGTCCGAATATTACGCCAGTAATTTTTATGAATTCCTATGCAAAAGAATTAAAGTACACGCGGGAGTTGAGATACCTGAAGGTGAACAACCGATTGAAAAGATTGAGAACACTCCCACTCCGCAACCTATCCCTTTTTACAAGAGCTTTTGGAAAAAACTATGGAAGAGGTGAAATTGATAGAGGAAATATGAAGCGTTTATAACGCAAGTTTTGAGGATCATCCATGAAAACCTATACCTTAGCTGATGTTGCACAATTAATTAATAAGTATCCGGATGTTATCGACTTTGGCACTGCAGAGGATGCACCTGATGATATATTGATTGAAAAGGCTGAGAGAACTCTTGGTTTACAATTCACCTCGTCCTACAAAAGTTTTTTAAAAAATTATGGAGGAGGAGAAATTGGTTGCGAGGAAATTTTTAGCATTTATGGTGTAGACTTTGAAACTGTTTATGGTGGTGACATTGTCTATAATCGCTTAACAGAAATGAAAAATGGTTTAGCAAAATCACAGCAGCTTGTTGTCAGTAGAACTGATTTTGGTGAGACATTTTACTTTGATTACTCTCAGTTTCAGGATGGTGAATGTCCGCTCTATTTTGAGGTAATATCTGGAGATCCCCTTTATTATGCAAGTAATTTTTATGAATTTCTCTGTAAAAGAATTAAGGACCATGCAGGGGAAGATTTATGAAAACCTATACTTTAGATGATGTTGCAGTATTAATTGATAAAGTGAATAAATATGATGATATTATCAATTTGGGTACTGAAGATGATAGAGAGAATGAAACAGATGATTTACAGATTGAAAAGGCGGAGAAAGCTTTGGGTTTGCAATTCACATCCTCTTACAAAATTTTCTTAAAAAAATATGGAGGAGGAGAAATTGGTGGTGATGAAATATTTAGCATTTATGGAGATTGTGGGGAAGGTATTCCTGCTGGTGATATTGTTTACCGAAACTTACTCAATAGAGAACGTGGTTTTGTGACACCAGAACAGCTTTTCGTTAGCAGAACAGATTTTGGTGAAACCTTTTATTTTGATTATACGCAGTTTAGGGATGGTGAATGCCCACTTTATGTCATGCTTCCATCTGAAGATTGCGAATATTACGCTAGCAATTTTTATGAATTCCTTTGCAAAAGAATTAAAGAAAGCGTGGGAGCTGAGATACCTGATGGTGACCAACCGATTGAAAAGATTGAGAACACTCCCACTCCGCAACCTATACCTTTTTACAAGAGTTTTTGGAAAAAACTATGGAAGAGGTGAAATTGATAGAGGAAATATGGAGCGTTTATAACGCACGTTTTGAGGATCATCTATGAAAACCTATACTTTAGATGATGTTGCAGTATTAATTGATAAAGTGAATAAATATGATGATGAGATTATCAATTTTGGTACTGCAAAAAATGCGGTTGATGATTTTGTAATTGAAAAGGCGGAGAAAATTCTCAGTTTACAATTTACATCTTCTTACAAGAGTTTTTTAAAAAATTATAAAGGAGGAGAAATTGGTGGCGAAGAAATTTTTAGCCTTTATAAGGATTGTGGGGAAGGTATTCCTGCTGGTGATATCGTTTACCAAAACTTAAATGATAGAAAACGTGGTTTTACGACACCAGAACAACTCGTTGTGAGTTATGATCTTGGTGAAACCTTTTATTTTGATTATACGCAGTTTCGGGATGGAGAATGCCCACTCTATGTCAGGCTTCCATCTGAAGATTGCGAATATTACGCAAGTAATTTTTATGAATACCTTTGCAAAAGGATTATAGTACACGCGGGAGAAGAGATACTTGATGGTGATCAATCGATTGAAAAGACTAAGAACACTCCCAGTCCGCAACCTATCCCTTTTTACAAGAGTTTTTGGAAAAAACTATGGAGGAGGGGCAATTGATAGAAGAAATACGGAGCGTTTATAACGCAAGTTTTGAGGATCATCTATGAAAACCTACACTTTAGATGATGTTGCAGTATTAATTGATAAATATAATGATATTATCAATTTTCGTACTGAAGAAAATGCGGCTGATGATCTACTGATTGAAAAGGCGGAGAAAGCTCTCGATTTGCAATTCACATCTTCTTATAAGAGCTTTTTAAAAAAATATGTAGGAGGAGAAATTGGTGGTGAAGAAATCTTTAGCCTTTATAAGGAGTGTGGAGCAGATATCCCTGGTGGTGATATTGTTTTCCAAAACTTAAATGATAGAAGAGATGGTTTTGCAACATCAGAACAGCTTGTCGTGTGTTACGCTGATTTTGATGAAATTTTTTATTTTGATTATACGCAGTTTCGGGATGGAGAATGTCCAATCTATGTTATGTATCCATTGGATAATTGCGAATATTACGCCAGTAATTTTTATGAATTCCTTTGCAAAAGAATTAAAGAAAGCGTGGGAGTTGAGATACCTGATGGAGACCAACCGATTGAAAAGATTGAGAACATTCCCACTCCGCAACCTATCCCTTTTTACAAGAGCTTTTGGAAAAAACTATGGAAGAGGTGAAATTGATAGAGGAAATATGGAGCGTTACGCAAGTTTTTAGGATCATCTATGAAAACCTATACCTTAGCTGATGTTGCAGTACTAGTTGATAAATATAACGATAGTATCGATTTTGGCTCTACAGATGAAGCAGTTGATGATGCACTGATTGAAAAAGCAGAGAAAACTCTTGGTTTGCAGTTTACGTCTTCCTATAAAAGTTTTTTAAAAAACTATGGAAGAGGGGAAATTTGTGGTGAGGAAATATGTAGCGTTTATGATACAAACTTTGAGATTGTTCGTAGTGATGATATTGTTTATAAAAACTTAAATTATAGAAAAAATGGTTTTGCAACGCCACAGCAACTTATTGTTAGTAGAACCGATTTTGGAGAGACATTTTTCTTCGATTATTCTCAATTTCAGAATGGAGAATGTGCACTCTATTTTGATTTTCCACCCAAGGATCCACAATATTATGCAAGTAACTTCTATGAATTCCTCTGTAAAAGGATTACAGATAATTTGAAGTAAATTTCTTTGTATGGTGGTTTTATTTTCAAATTGCAATGTTAAACCACCATTATTTTTTTTAAATGAGAGAAAATTAAAATCATTATATTTCAATAAGTTAAGTTTTATGAATTTTTCAAAATACAACTTATTAAAACAGCCATAACAAATAAATACAACTGTAAATATATATTTGTCAGTTTATGTCAGTACATTGAATCGACAAAAGTGATCATTTAGTGAATGATTAAAATGTGCTTTATGAAAAGCATATAATCTTTTAAAGCCTTTCAAAAGATAGTTTGTAACTCATATGAAATGCTATCAAGACCATTATGGTTATGAGTTTTGAAGATTTTGAGTATTTT
Source organism: Bartonella sp. AD13SXNS (assembly GCF_042196465.1). Taxonomy (NCBI): domain Bacteria; kingdom Pseudomonadati; phylum Pseudomonadota; class Alphaproteobacteria; order Hyphomicrobiales; family Bartonellaceae; genus Bartonella; species Bartonella sp. AD13SXNS. The sequence goes on along the minus strand of NZ_JBHIQI010000023.1, from coordinate 5,694 downwards.
GAGGGTTCCTTTTACTCCCCTTTATATATTTTTTTTCAATCGAAAAATAAAAGTCATTATATTTCAATATATTAGCATTTTAGAGATACAATCTATATTAAAACACAACATGTAAATACAACCAACGATATATTTTTGAAGGTATTTTGAGAGTTTGAGAAACCTTCAAAACCTATAAGTAATATAAGAAAATGAATATATATAACTCTCTTTAAACAAAGCTTTTGAAAACAATAAAGCACTCATTTTAGATTACGGTATAACCTCTTAAAGGCAATGTAAAAAAATCTAACTCACTTTAAGAGTGGGTTTCTTAAAAGTCTTAAAGCAATCCCAATAAGAGTGTTTAAAAGTACAAAGCCTTATTTTTAGAATAACGCATATTAGGATTGTATCTAATCAACTTAACAAAAGAGGTATAGATTATGGTTATAAGCTCTATACCCCTTATGCGTTTATCATACCCATTATGTGAGCATGCTTTATAAGTTATTCAGTTTCTCTTAATACCAAATTTGGTAAGTTTTTTACGATTTTCATTGTCTCTAAACTTACGGTAATAACCCTTTGAAACAACTCTAATGGATAAGCAGGGTTGCCAACGGTTTCAACAGCATAGCGATTGGCATCATTAACAATGCCACTCTTTTTATCAGTCTTTACACATTGACGCCCCATAACCCATTCAAGAGCGGGTTTACCATTGACGATATACGCATAAGCTTCAAGAGGTATATCTGTTATTGTGATATTGTTATTATAAATAACAGTGGTTTTATCTTTCTCTTTACCTGCTTTTGCGAATTTCATTTCAGTAACATAATAAAACTTTTCGGGATTAGAGATTTCTGTAACTTTTGGATTACCCTTTTTAAAAGTCACTGGATAAGGCTCTACAGTTTCATAATTCACGTGCAAATGACCCAGTTCACGCCCTGCTGTTACGAACTTCCAAAAATTACCAGCACTCTTTACACAAGGGATACGAGGCAATTCTTTAGAGAGGTTATCAGCATAACGAGCACGATAATCTTCCGAATGAAGTAAACCGTAAACATAATAGAATAGATCATCTTTAGTGATTTTTTCATTAGGATAAGCAGCTTTAAAATGTGCTAATCCTTCATCAGTAATGGCATCACGCCTCTGTAAACCAGCTGTTTTGCTTTCTTCTGTAAATAAATGGGATTGTTTCTCACTTTTACCTTTTGAAACCATAGTATCTTCATAAAAATACCGTGGAAAGCATTGACCTTTTTCTATTGCATCTAGATTAGGCAAATCTTCAGACATAAGAACAGAAAAACCACACCTTGCTCCTACGCCTGTAATTTGAATTACTTTATTTTCAACCGCTTTTCCCATCGGAAATATCCGCGGCATTTGTAAAACCATTTCATTGAAGGTGCGATTATAATAGAGCCACTGTTGTGTAAAAGGACGATATAAACTTTGCATAAGGCATGTAGCTTCAAATTCAAAAGTATTTCCTTTTGCTAAATCTTCTTTAAGAGCGCGGCTCCAACTGATTTTTCTCGTATCTGTATTGACGAAATTGTCTACAGCATTTTTACGTATCCTAGGATCAACATGTCCATAAACATTATTAAAACGCTTTACTTCACTGTTATAGAAGGCAATCATATTACTTATGTTTTTCGCTAAAACTTCATGGCTTGAATTGTATACCCAAGCATCACGGCTAGTTACAATACCACAGGAATAAGTATCAAAAAGCTTTTTACCATGACCTTTTTTATAACCTATGGATAAAAATGCTTTAAAATTGTTATCACGTTGACCAAGCCAATCACCATGTTTATCTGGTGTGATTATTTGCCAACCTTGTTTACTTCGTGTAATGCCATCAATGCTCCTAAATTTTTTAATTGTCTTAAGCTTTTTTTCTCTTGTGTGATTATTACCAATATCATGATAGTAAATTTTACAAGGTCCAATAGCATTGGGATTTTTGATAAACAAGGTTACAGCAATACCGGTCATACTACCATTGCCAAAAATATTTTCACCTTCTTGAGCTCTTCCATTGCTTAACATATTTTTGCGAAGATCCCCCCGTAAATTAAGCACATAAATGCTCGTAAACTCTTTGGCTAAAGATTTTCGTAATCCATCCATTGTTGACTTTTCTATGTAACCAGAACCAGAAACAAAACCGATTACTCCAGCATTATCAATACGATCACTAGCCCAGCGAATGGCACGAATATAACTATCATAAAGATTTCGCATAAGGCTTGCTTTAGATTGAGCGGCGTAAGTTTCATCAATACGGTCATTTAATATCGGATAAGGCGTATTCTTTGCATTATCATTAGCACTTTTTTGACCTGTTGAATAAGGAGGGTTACCAAAGATAACTTTGATATCCAGTTTCTTTTGATGCTCTAAATATTCACTGTTTTCTTTGAATAATTTTTGCAGAAGGCTTTTCTCTTCAAGCATGCGGAATGTATCGGTTAAACCAATATGTTTGAAAGGGATATACTCACCTTTCATGATACTATGATACGTCGATTCAATGTTAATCGCTGCTATGTAATAGGCTAGCAAGACAATCTCATTTGCGTGGATATCATAACGGTATTTATATTCCATATCCTCTGGTTTGATGAGATTGGATTGTAATAGCCGTGTGATAAAGGTCCCAGTACCCGTAAAAGGGTCAAGAATAGAAACACCACGTGATCCTAGACTTTTTCCAAATTCATGACGCAACACATCATCAACAGAATGAATGATAAAATCAACAACCTCAATGGGAGTATAAACAATGCCTAATTTTTCTACTGTACGCGGAAAAGCATAACGGAAAAATTCATTGTAAAGCTCTACAATTAAACTTTGTTGTGCTTCAAGAGTGGTAATTCCACGCGTGTAAAATTGTACACTCTTAGAAATATTTTTGAGATCTTGAGATTCTTCTTTAGGAGTAACTTTATCAAGGGCATTGAGTACACGTTGTAAAGCGCAAGATACGGGATTTTCTTGAACAAACTGATGCCCCTCAAATAAAGCATTAAAGACTGGACGCGTCACAAGATGTTGCGCAAGCATTTCAATCGCATTTTCTTCGGAGAGGGTTGTGTTTAAATTACTACGTAATTCGGTCATAAAACCATTAAACACCCGCCGCGTTTCCGTTTCTGATTTTGTTAAAACTTCAGTTAAGCGTGTGATATGAGTTTGAGCAAGATCACCAACATTTATTGCCCATTTTTTCCAATAGCTAGGATCGTAAAATCTATTAACAATAGCAGTTCTAATGACATCTTTACATTTAGAAAAAAGGGGGAGTTCTCCTTGTTCTTCATATGTGTGAGAAGATTCGTAAGTTGCTAACCCAATATTAAGTCCTGAATACTCTAATTTTGAGCGTATAGGTAAATCATCAATAACCGTGGTCGTATCTTCTAACGCAAGTTCTTGAGAAGCAGCAACAATTTCAAGAGCATCGCTTACGTCTTGTTTTTTGTGCATATGGTGAATTATTTTATTAAAGTTATCATCATGAGCACGTAAAGCATTGAGAACTTGCCAGATGACATTATACTTTTGGTTGTTTTCTAAGGCTATTTCCGGCGGAATGTCAGCGGGTATCCCAACGGGTAGAATGATATAGCCTCTTTTTTTACCCTCTGCTCGACGCATGACACGTCCTATTGCTTGAATAATCTCAATTTGACTTTTTCGCGGGTGTAAAAATAGAACGGCATCAAGAGCAGGAACATCAACACCTTCAGAAAGACAGCGTACATTGGTAAGTACACGGCAGGTATTTTCCCCCGCATCTTCCTTTAACCATTCAAGTTGTTTTGTACGCTCTTTAGCACTAAAGGTTCCATCAATATGGGCAAGGGTACAGTTAAGAGGGGGAGTATCTTTATAGTTTTTATGAAGAGCGCGTAAAGATTCTTGAACTTTTTCTTTTTTGAATTCCTTGCATATGCGTTTAGAAGTCTCAATATCTTTGCAAAATGCTAAAGCTCTACGCATGGGATTGGGGTCATCTTCAAGATCAAGTTTCAGATCCATTTTGGTAAGGGCTCTATAACAGCCATTAATCTTGGTCCTATCGTCAAGAATAAGTTCATAATTCTTATCGGTAATAAGATGTTGAATGGATTGGCTTACTTCTTTTTCATTGACAACTAATATGATAACTTTACAAGGTGATAACAGTTTATGTTCTAGAGCTTCCGCAAATGTATAATGATGCAGTTCTTTGCCATAAATTTTTTCGTCATCCATAGAGGCAAGAACAGTATCAGATAGGTCAGCTTTCCTTTTTATCTTATCTGTAAAGATTTTGGGGGTTGCTGTCATATATAGACGTTTTTTACCCCGAATGATTCTGTTATCATGAACCTTGATAAATTCAGATTCACGCTTGTCTGTTCCTAACACAGCCCCAGTTGTTCTATGTGCTTCATCGCAAATGATCAGATCAAATTCGGGTAAAGCATGATCCTTTTGCGCATCCGAAATCACTTGGATAGAATGGTAAGTTGAAAAGACCACGGTCATCGCATCTGCTAGGTTTTCGCAAGCTTCTTTGGCAAGGGCTTGGGCATCCGTGGTAGCAGGGAGAACAAGATCTGATGTTTCCATGCCAACAATATCCTCTTGGTTTTTACGACGCTTGCCTACTTTCGTATCCGAACACACCGCAAAGGAACGCAACGAGATTTGTGCATCGGCTGTCCATTCACGGATTGTTTGCGAGACTAAAGCCAGAGAAGGAACCAGAAACAAAACACGCTTGCCTTTCCCAGCAAGGGTTTCTGCTATCTTCAAACTGGTGAAAGTCTTCCCCGTACCACATGCCATGATCAGCTTGCCACGGTCTGCTTCTTTTAAATCTTCACAGACTTTCTTGATGGCTTCTTCTTGATGGGGACGAGGCTCTTTGGTTGATTTCAGAACCACCTCTTTTTTTGTTGCAAATATTTGCCAATCTATCCGACTGTTTTCCATATGACGAAGGTCAATGCGATAAACGGGTATCGCTTGTCCTTTAATCATGGCATTCACATTGTCACTTAATTCCACTTCCGTACTGTCAACAAGAAGACGATATTTAAAGATGTCTTTTCCAGATGCCGCGATAAAGCTATCAATATCCTTTTTACTAATCTGATGATCTGCTTGATAAAACTTACATTGAATAGCGACATAACCCTCTTGATTGCGAAGCTTGGCAACCAGATCAATGCCGATATCATTTTTATTCCAACCTTCACGCTTTTGCGCCCATTCATAATAGGTTTGCACCTTTTCGTAGCGTCCATAATGGAGAGGGTCATACATAAGATATTTTGTCACAAAATCTTCAAACACTTTCCCCCGTAGAGCATTTGATGTTGCCTGTTCACGATAGGATTGTAAAAGGGAACGTAAAGTGAATTGTTCATTATCAGATTTAATAGATTGCAGCATATTGTAATAAAAATCCCTTGCCTTATGAGATGATCAATAACCATCAAAAGAATCAAAACGAATTCAATCAAATTGACTTAAAGCAAATAACGATAAAAATGGGAAAAAACTGATAAAAAAAGCAGATATTTTTTCAAAAGGGGTTTTTAAAGGCTGCTTATCAACAGCCCATGACACGGGGTCAGATCAGCAAAATAGTGAAATTTGCTGTTTGTTTTATGGTTAATCAAGACA
>NZ_JBHIQI010000022.1:0-11828 GCF_042196465.1 Bartonella sp. AD13SXNS | reverse complement strand
GCCATTAGACGTAGCCAAGCAAATGTTTCCCAAAGCCCATTGGACAGAGCTGAGTGCAGATTGGGCAAGGGATGGGAGCTCTCATGAAGGTGTTCACCATAATGATCTTGATTATTACAGTGATGAGAAGGGCATTGATGTTGAAAACGGTCGACGGATGGTCACGCTTGTTGAAGGACATTATAAACAAAAATACAATAAAGTCAATAGTTTGTTTGTAATTATTTTATAAGAATCCACTTAAGAATCCACACTTTTATACGTGATTCATTTGACTATTTTTTATATAAGATTGCCATGCATGAATAGACCCAAAAAAGCTAATCATAAAGAAGTTTAAGAAGAAAAAACAACTTCAAAATGTCCTTCAAGCGTTTTAACTTCTTTCGGATTAACAATAATCTTTATATCGTTTCCCAATTTTGCCAAACACTCAAGCATTTTCATTTCACTAATTCCTCGAAATTCTCCACTTAAGAGTTTAGACAGTTTTGGTTGAGTCATTTTCAAAAGTTGACTAGCCTGTTTTTGTGTTAAGTTCTTTTCTTTCAGAATTTGACTAATCTTATGAGCAAGTTGCGCTTTGATAAGCATCTCTCTGGAATCTGAAAAGCCAAGATCCGCATAAACATTGGAACTACCGTGAAAAACATTGATCATTTTAATTCCCTTCTAATTGTTCTGCTAACTTGAGACGTTCTTTAATCAGATTAATGTCTGGTTTTGGTGTTGCAATGCCACGGGTCGATTTTTTCTGAAAACAATGCAACACATAAAGAGATTTTTTATATTGTATCGTATAAACAGCGCGATAAGTTCCTTTGATATCGCGTTCAATAATTTCTAGAATATTGGCAGATCCAAACCCCTTGAGAACCTTAACATTTTCTCCTCTATCTCCTATCTGAGCAAGATAAAGAGCATAACCAATCCTTTGTTGAATAAGATCAGGAAGACTTTTTATATCTTTGAGTGAAGAACCAAGCCATATGATACGTTTTATTTTACTCATGATTATTAATATACTCATATGGGTATATTTTCAAGTGGTTATTCTAATTTTGTGATTTTTTAATAACTATTATTAATAAAATTGACTTGATAAAAATGGTAACAAAAAACCATAATTGTTTATTTATCTTATGAAAAGCTGCTTTGTAAAAACCAACGCTTCCAAATGTAAAAAGAACGTTTTTACAAGACATTCACTTAATATGCATTTGCTTTTGATTGGATTGATAAAGCTACCGAGCATTTTGATTTGTTTGATACGTTTAATAGCCATAACAAGCGTTTATAGGCTCTCTCATTCAAATGAGTGATTAAAGATCATACGCACATTTACATTCCTTTTGATAAGTTTTCATATCTCTCATAGAGCGCTTGCAATATGATACGTTTTGTATATATGCATTCATTACTCCATTGTGGATGATTCATTTTAATCAATAAGAAACGCTATTTGAAAGCCGCGTCATATCATTTGACACGGCTTTTTTTATGTTACTCTCTCTTTTATGATATGTTTATAGCAATGCATTTTATATGCGTTTATACACCATAAAGAAAGCACGCCCCCCACGCCGTTCTTTATTCTGTTTTATCAGTTATATTGACAACATTATCCCTTTCATAAACCTCACATTTTTTTGGAACCAACCTTACTTTGCTTTTTTTATTGATTTTTGCATTGCCATAAACACGCCCCCAGATCGTTGCACAATATGAGATTTTAGCATTGCCATAAACAGAGCCATAAATCTCACAAGAGCCACTCACACAAGCATTTCCATAAACCTTGCCATAAATTTTAGCACGACCATTAATAACAGCATAATTATAAATTTTTGCATGGCTATAAATGCAAGCAGAGCCACAAACCTTGGCATGACCATAAACGCGTGCATAACTAAAAACCGTAGCATCATAAGAAACATGCGCATGATCATAAATATGAGCATCAGCAAGAATGCGGGCACTACCATTCACATGAGCATACCCATAAACATTGCCATAAACATGAGCATTGCTATAGACAAAAGCATGGTCATAAACTTTAGCATATTGAGAGATAAAAGCTTTTCCATAGACCTCAGCATTGCCATAAACTTGACCACAGACTTGAGAAAAATGGCGTATTTTTGCATTTTCATACACTCTTGCATGACCATAGACACAAGCCTCATCATACACCCAGCAATTACCATCATGGGATAGGTTAACTTCCTTTTCAATAAAGCCGCCTAAAGACCCCGCCTTTATATCATCGAAATCTTTTAAAGCACGAATGCGATAAAGAGTTATAATATTTCGAGTAAGAGCATGTTTGATTTTTTTGATTTCACTGGTTAATTCATATTTTTTGCACATAGAGATACCCTCACAATTTAATGTGATAAACATTTGATAAAATTTGGAATGGAAAATTTGCTTAAAAAGCAGGCGCCCCCGCCGCGCCCGCGCGTCTTTACGCAGCGTTATTTTCAATAATCTTTACAACGGTATCGTTTTCATAAATTTCACAATCTTCAGGAATTCCATATGCATAATAAAAGTTTTGTTTGACATATGAATAACCATCTCTTTTTAACCTTGCATTGCCATGTACCAAACCTCTAATGGTGTGATAACCAGTCACTTTTGCATTCCCATAAACAGAACCATAGACCTTAACATACCCACCCACGCTAGCATTGCCATAAACCTTGCCATAAATTTTTGAAGAGCTACTTACAACAGCATGATCATAAACCTCAGCTTTGCTATAAATGCGTGCACTTCCTGTTAATTTTGCATTCCCATAAACCCTTGCATATTGATAAACCCACACCTTATCAGAAAGATGCGCATTGCCATAAACAAAACCACCAATGGCAGCATTGCCATATACCCTTGCATTTTCATAAACACGACCAGATTTTACAACACAAGCATTATCATAAACCCAGCAATTGCCATCATGAGAAAGGTTATCTTCCTTTTCAATAAAGCCCCCTAAAGTACCTGCTTTAACATCAGCAAAGTCTTTTAATGCTTTAATGCGATAAAGGGTATGATTATTAATTACACGCGTTTCATTTGTGAGTGCAAACTTCTTTTGCATGAGCACAATTCCTTTATAGAGATTTAAATTTTTAAAATGAAATATTTAGAAGGAGGGCGCCCCCGCCGCGCCCGCGCGTGTCATTTACGCAGCATCACTTTCATATTCGCTGTTATCATCATCGTCATAATACCCTTCAAAATCAGCATAATACTCATGACGATAATAATCATCTTCGCTACCAAACTCAGGATATGCATCATCACAGATATCTTCATTAGCTGTTAAAGAGGCATTGCTATGAATATATGAAGAACCAGAGATAAGAGCATCACAAATAACGGCATCATCAAAAACACGTGATTCATCACAAATGTAAGCAGAGCCACTTATTTTTGCATTGCCTCCGACATGGGCATCATCACAAATGACAGCATTATCGGAAATATGAGCATGATCAGTGACACGGGCGTTATCATAAATTTGTGCATTGCCTTCAATTACAACGGCGTTGTTAGCATGCGCATTACCAGACAGTTTTGCATTGTCCTTTAATGTCATACCTTCAAAAATAGCATTCCCATAAATTTGCGCATTACCATAGACATCAACAAAAAAGCTTTTTACTTTAGCATTTCCAAAGACGCGTGCATTTTGAAAGACCCGAGCTTTATTATACACCCAGCAATTACCTTCATGAGAGAGATTATCTTCACTTTCAATATAGCCACCGAGGTCACCTTTTTTCACATCATCAAAATCTCTTAAGGCTCTAATTCGAGTTAAGAAATGACCATCGATATATTCACAATCATCAATAAATTCATATTTTTTTGCAGGCTCTTGTTGATTAGCAAGCGCGGTTTCATTTGAAATATTAGAGATAACGGGGGTGTTTTTTGAATTTGTCATAATTAAAACCTTGATGTTAATATTGTTTTGAAATTGACACCCTTATAGGGCGCCGGGCGCTCAAAACACGGCATCAAGTCCGTTGCTACGCTTTTCTCATAAGAGTATTGTATGGCGTAACTACACCCGACATAATCATTATATGCTAATCATAACATAAAAGACAGTCAGTATTTAAAGAAATGGGAAAGGTTGTTTCGTAACCTACCCGCTTGATGTTTAAGTGTTTTGATCACTTGAATATTTATATAACAAAATACGTATTTATTGTCAAACAATATTTTATCTTTTTTGATATTTTTTTAATACGTTATGTATTGATAATATCTTATGCTTATTAATTTCTTCTTTTATATTTATGTGCTTTTAAAGATATATTATAGGCTTTATGAAACGATAGCGTTATTTTCTGAATCTATACATTGATAATATTTAGAAACGCTCTCATAGTGCGTATTTTTAACTTTATAACCTATCAGTTTTTTTCACTAAATGAATTTTAATTTTTTTGTGAATTTTTTTTATAACACATTTGCAACTTAACAGCTTTTCATAGAGATGGTCTTTATAACCAACCCTTTCATTTGCATTATGATTATAAAACCTTGCTGTTTTTATGCATTCTCTATAGCTGTTATATGCTTTATAGCCACCGCATCATTTTTCATTTTCATAAGAGAAACGATAAATAGGATAATTACGATTTATAGACTGTTATGAAAACATCTCAATAGAAACTGATAATTATAGAGATGAGCAAAATCTCTTTTAATAGACCGTGTCAGTGTTGTCAGTTCCTTTTAAGACCCTCTATTATTTTTTTTATGAGTAAAAATTAAAAACATTATATTTCAATAGTTTAATATCTTTAAAACATAACCCATATCAAGAGTACAATCTTGAAAGATAACCAATGATGTGAATTGATTAAAACCTGTCAGTTATGTGTCAGTAAATTGAACTGACAAAATAGATTATTTTAGTGAGTGATTAAAACGTGCTTTATGAAAAGCATATGCTCCTTTAAAGCCTTTTCAAAAGATAGTTTGTAACGCATAAGAAGTACTATCAAGACCATTATGGTTATGAGTTTTGAAGATTTTGAGTATTTTGAGGGTTCCTTTTACGCCCCTTTATATATTATTTTTCAATCAAAAAATAAAAGTTATTATATTTCAATATGTTAATGTTTTAAATAAACAACCCATATTACACACAACACGTAAATACAATCTGTAATATATATAAAAAGGATTTTTGAAGGTATTTTGAGGGTGTGAGAAACCTTCAAAACCTATAAGTAATATAAGAAAATGAATATACATAACTCTCTTTAAACAAAGCTATCATTTTAGATTACGGTATAATCTTTTAAAGGCAATGTAAAAAAATTTAATTCACTTTAGATAGGGTTTCTTAAAAGTCTTAAAGGCAATCCAAATAAGAGTATCTAAAAGTGCAAATGATTTCTTTTTAGAATAACGCATATAAGCACTCTTTTTAAAGATTGTATCTAATCAACTTAACAAAAGAGGTATAGATTATGGTTATAAGCTCTATACCCTTTATGAGTTATCATACCCATTATGTGAACATGCTTTATAAGTTATTCAGTTTCTCTTAGTTCTAATTTTGGTAAGTTCTTAACGATTTTCATTGTTTCTAGACTTACTGTAATAACCCTTTGAAATAACTCTAGAGAGTAAGCAGGGTTACCAATGGTTTCAACAGCATAACGATTGGCATCATTCACAATACCACTCTTTTTATCAGTCTTTACACATTGACGCCCCATAACCCATTCAAGAGCGGGTCTACCATTGACGATATACTCATAAGCGTCAAGTGGGATATCTGTCATGATGATATTGCTATTATAAATAACAGTGGTTTTATCCTTTTCCTTACTATCCTTAATTTTTGCGAACTTCATTTCAGTCACATAATAGAATTTTTCGGGATTAGAGATTTCTGTCTGTTTTGGATTACCCTTTTTAAAGGTCACGGGATAAGGCTCTACATCTTCATAATTCACGTGCAAGTGACCCAGTTCACGCCCTGCTGTTACAAACTTCCAAAAATCACCAGCACTCTTTACACAAGGGATACGAGGCAGTTCTTTAGAGAGGTTATCAGCATAACGAGCACAATAATCTTCCGAATGTAAAAGACCGTAAACATAATAGAATAGATCATCTTTCGTGATAGTTTCATTAGGATAAGCGGCTTTAAAATGGTCTAGACCTTCATCAGTAATGGCATCACACCTTTGTAAATCAGCTGTTTTGTTTTCTTCTATAGAGTTTGTAAATAAAAGGGATTGTTTCTCACTTTTATTGTTACTTTTTAAAGATTCAATATCCTCATAAATATACCTTGGAAAGCATTGACCAGTATCTATTGCATGAAAATTAGGTAGAGTCCTGGTCATTAAGACAGAAAAGCCCACCATTGCTCCTATACCTGTAACTTGTATTACCCTATTTTCATTCATTTGTTCCATAGAGAATACACACGGCATTTTGGAAACTCTATCGTTGAAGGTGCGATTATAATAGAGCCACTGTTTCATAAAAGGGCGATAAAGGCTTTGAATAAAGCACGCTTCTTCAAATTCGAAAATTTTTCCTTTTACCAGTTCCTGCTTAACATTATGGCTCCAACTTATCTTTTTCTCATCTGTATTAACAAAATTATCTACAACCTTTGTACGTGTTTTATGGTCAGTATGTGGATAGGTGTTGTTAAAACGTTCCACTTCACTGTTATAGAAGGCAATCATATTACGCATATTTTTTGCTAAAGCTTCACGGCTAGAGTTGTATGTCCAAGCATCACGATTGGTTTTTAGACCACAAGAATAAATCTCAAAAAGTTTTTTACCATGACTTTTTTTATCACCTTTATCACCTATAGCTAAAAATGCTTTGAAACTGTCATCCCGTTGACCAAGCCAATCCCCATGTTTATCTGGTGTGATTATTTGCCACCCTTGTTTACTCCGTGTAACACCATCAATGCTCCCAAGAGACTCTATTATTGTAAGCTTTTTTTCTCTTGTGAGTGAATTTCCAATGTCATGATAGTAAATTTTACACTCTTCAGAAGCATTGGGGTTTTTGATAAATAGTGTCACAGCAATACCGGTCATACTACCATTGCCAAAAATATTTTCTCCTTCTTGAGCGTTGTTTTTATTCCTCATATTTTTACGAATATCCCCCCGTAAATTAAGCACATAAATACTGCTAAATTCTTTGGCTAAAGATTTTCGTAAACCATCCATAGAATATCCACTGATAAAATTTCCATTTGTGACAAAGCCGATTATTCCAGCATCAGCAATACGGTCACTAGCCCAGCGAATGGCACGAATATAACTATCATAAAGCGCTTGCCTAAGATTTGCTTTAGATTGAGCGGCGTAAGTTTCACCGATACGTTTATTTAATATGGGATAGGGAGTATTCTTTGCATTATCGTTTTCGTTTTTTTGACCTGTTGAGTAAGGGGGATTACCAAAGATAACTTCAATATTGAGGTTTTTCTGAAGTTCTAAATATTCACTGTTTTCCTCTAATAAACCTTTCATCAAATCTTGTTTTTCCAGCATCCGGAATGTATCGGTTAAACCAATATGTTTGAAAGGAATATACTCTCCTTTCTTCAAACTATGATAAGTCGATTCAATGTTAATGGCTGCTATGTAATAGGCTAGTAAGACAATCTCGTTGGCATGGATATCATGACGGAACTTATATTCCATATCCTCTGGTTTTATGAGCTTTGATTGTAAAAGCCTTGTGATAAAGGTCCCCGTTCCAGTGAAAGGGTCAAGAATAGAAACTCCACGTGACCCCAAGCTTTTTCCAAACTCATTACGCAACACATCATCAACAGAATGAATGATAAAATCCACGACCTCAACGGGGGTATAAACAATCCCAAGCCTATCCGTGGTTTTCTTAAACGCCTTGGTAAAAAAATCTTCGTAAAGTTTGATAATAAGATTTTGTCTTGCCTGTGGTTCTGTAATGCCAGAGGCACGGAACTTTACGCTGTCATAAAACTCTTGTAATTCTTTGGATTCTTCCTCAATATTGGTTTTGTCGAGTTCTGTTAAGATTTTTTCCATTGCTTGCGAAATGGCATTATTTTGTACAAATTCATTGCCTTCAAACAAGGCTTCAAACACGGGACGCGTCACAAGATGTTGCGCTAACATCTCAATCGCTTCTTCTTGCTTTATCTCACTGTTTAAGTTGTTTTTTAATTCCTTATAAAACGCATCAAAGGCATGATAAGCTCCGCTTGTTTGATCAGAAAGCAGAGTTTGAAGGCGTGTGATATGGTTTTGTGCAATCTCAGCAACATTGTTCGCCCAAATGCCCCAATAATCACTCATAGTAGATTTTTTAACAATCAGTGTTTTGAGAGCATTGGGAAACTCAACAAAAAAGGGTAATCTTCCTTGTCCTTCATATGTTTGGTGCGGTTCATGAGCTTGTGTCCCAATACAAAGTCCGGATTTTTCTGATTTTTCGTGGAGCGTGATTTCGTCAATAACCGTGGTGACATTCTCTAATTCGGTCTTTTTAGAAACTGTAACAATGTCGATGATAGAGCTTACGTCTTGTCCTAAGACCATCTGGTTAAGGGTTTTACTAAAATTCTCATCATGGGCAAGCAAAGCATTGAGAACTTGCCAGACAACACTGTATCTCTTATTGTTTTTTAATGCCTCTTCTGGTGAAACACCAGCAGGAACACCAACCGGCAAAATGATATAGCCCATCTTTTTGCCTTTTGCACGACGCATCACACGTCCCACCGCTTGTATCACATCCACTTGGCTTTTACGCGGGTGTAAAAACATAACCGCATCAAGGGAAGGAACATCAACACCTTCTGAAAGGCAGCGTACATTGGTTAATATACGGCAGACATTCTCACCCGCATCTTCTTTCAACCAATCAAGTTTTATCGTACGGTTTTTGGCACCAGATTTTCCATTAATATGATCTACTTGACAGTTAAGAGGAGGAATATTTTTATGGTTTTCATGAAGATCACGTAAATCTTTCTTAACTTCTTCATCGTTGAATGTTCTACATATACGTTCAGAAGTATCAATATCTCTACAAAAAGCCAAAGCCCGATGCATGGGTCTTGTATCATCTCCAAGATCAATTTTCAGATCCATTTTGGTAAGAGCTTGATAACAACCCATGATCTTTGTTCTATCATCAAGAATAAGTTCATAATTCTCATCTGTCATCAGATGCTGGATAGATTTACTCACTTCTCCTTCATCAACACCTAAAACGATAATCTTGTAAGGCGTTAAAAGTCCATTTTTTACAGCATGGGAGAAACTATAAGAATAAAGGATTTTGCCATAAAGCTCTTCATCATCCATAGAAGCCAGAACGGCATCAATCTCATTAGCTTGTTTTTTGGCATTATCACTAAAGATACGAGGTGTTGCTGTCATATACAGACGTTTCTTTCCCCGAATAAGGCTATTATTATGAACCTTGATAAACTCAGATTCACTCTTGTCTGTTCCTAACACAGCTCCAGTGGTACGGTGTGCTTCATCACAAATGATCAGATCAAATTCCGGTAAAGCATATTTCTTTTGCGCATCCGAAATCACTTGTATCGAATGGTAGGTAGCAAAGACCACTGTCATTGTATCAGGAGAAGTCTTATTGGCTTTTTCTCCAAGCTTTTGAGAATCTGTTGTTGCTGGTAGAGCGAGATCCGAGACATCGAGTTCGGCAGCATCATCTTGGGCTTTACGACGCTTACCAACTTGTGTATCAGAACACACGGCAAAGGAACGCAAGGGTATTGCTGTATCTGCTGTCCATTCTCTTATTGTTTGTGACATTAAAGAAAGAGAGGGGACAAGGAATAAAACACGTTTACCTTGACCAGCAAGAGCTTCTGCTATCTTCAGACTGGTAAAGGTCTTTCCCGTTCCACACGCCATAATCAGCTTGCCGCGGTCTGCTTCTTTTAACCCTTCACAAACAGCTTTAAGCGCTTCTTGTTGATGATCTAAAAGCTTTTTCGGTTCTTTTTTCTTAAGAGTAGCTTCCCCTTTGCTTTCAAAGGTTGACCAATCTATTTGACTGTTTTCCAGATCGAAAAGATTAATCCGTTGAATGCGGACTCCTTGTCCTTCACAGGTGAGATCGGCATTGTTACTCCAATTACCTTCGGTGCTATCAACCAGAATACGGCGTGTGAAGATCTTTTTTCCCGAGGCAGCAATAAAGCTATCAATATCTTCTTTCTTGATCTGATGATTTGCACTATAAAACTTACATTGAATAGCCGCATATCCTTCTTCATCACGAATTTTAGCAACCAGATCAATGCCAATATCACGCCCATCTTCTCCATGCTCTTTTGCCCATTCACAATAGGTTTGAACCTTTTCATATTCTTGGCATTGTAGAGGGTCTTGCGTCAAATAAGCAATTACAAACTTTTCAAAAGAAGTTCCTCTATCGCGCGCACTTTCTGTATGATCACGGTAGGATTGTAACAGAGAGCGTAATGTCAGTGGTTTGTTATGAGATTGAAGCATTTATAATAAAACCCCACCGCTTTATAAGCGTTGATCTATCGGTGTTAAAAAACTTTAAATAGAATCTGCTAGATCTATTTAAAACAAATAGCAATAATAAAATAAAAAAAGGGTGCTAAAGACCCACAACCTGCTTAAAAAGAAATTTTATTAAAGGCTACTTATCCACAGCCTATGACATGAGGTAAAATCAGCAAAATAGTGAATTTTGCTGTTCGTTTCACGTGTTCATCAAGACAAATGAACTATGTGCTTTTAAAATATCATAATGAGTATTTTGATAGGTTTTATGTGTCACTAAAATAGTCTATTTTGTCAGTTTAATTTACTGACACAAACTGACAAATATATATTATGGATTGTATTTAAGGTTGTATTGTCGATATAGGTTGTATCATTAAAATACTAACATATTGAAATATAATGTTTTTAATTTTCTCTCATTTAAAAAAAATAATATAGGAGCTAGAATGAACTGACAAGACTGACAAAACTCTTCTGATAAGGTCACTCAGATCATTTGCTTTTGGAAAAAAGTTCCTTGATGAGAATGCCATAAAAAGAGTTTTGCGTGGTTATCTTAAAGACTTCAAAAGAGATTTCTTATTGTTTTATGCTGTTGTTTTTGACGACAGGATGTGCTTGATCGCATGATGTCTCGTTTATATGCGTGTTGAGTGGCTTAGAGGGGCTGGAGAGTGAATTTATCTCTAATTATTGATAAATATATTGTAGCATTAAACTGGGGATATTGATGTATTAACCATTGACGGGCTAAACAGTTTTGTTTAGAGGTTTTTCCATAGAAATGTGGGGGAGAGATCTTCAGCAGTTAAAATAAAGTGGTTTTTGTAAAATAAAGCAGTTTTTTAGTGTCACTTTTTGGGTTACAGAGGCATGTGCTTTTGTTAAAAGCGTTATAGGGCAGTGGCTGTTTTGAGTGGATTTATTAGCGGTTCCATGAAGTTCTTTTAAAGAGTGCTTCATGAATAATGCAAAGCGGGGGCAATCTGTATTGTTATTGATATTTTTACGCCAAAGTTCTCTTTTGAGAATTTTTCGTGCCATTGTTGTTTTCTTTGGTTTGTTTACAGGTGTAAATGTTTATGCGCGCTCCTCAGCTATTTTTCATTCCCCAACCGATAATTTTTCTCGCCAACAATCTGAGAAGCAGCAATTAGAAAGAATTGAGAAATTACGGTCTTTAACGCCTAAAAGGATCAAGACGCCTTCAGAGCAAAATCCAGAAATGCTTTTGGGTGGGAAGCAATG
>NZ_JBHIQI010000021.1:0-15055 GCF_042196465.1 Bartonella sp. AD13SXNS | reverse complement strand
GCTTCCGCTGCTCGACGGTTGGCTAAACCAGCAAGAAGCTTTCCACCTACCTTATTCCATTTCTGTAATTCAACGGGGACAGCTTCATAATCACCTTGATTAAGCTTCTTCAACAATGTTGACTTGCAAAAAGCTGCTGTTCCTACATTATAGCAAAATGATACCAATGCCGCGAATTGGCAATCCGTTAACGAAACCGTCACCGCTTCCTCGACTGCTTTCTCAAATTGCTTTAAGTCCTCACAAAGGATTTCTTCCGCTTGCTTTTGCGTAATACGCATGCCTTTTTTGACAAGCGGTTGACCTGCATTGCTGGTATGACCATAACCAATGGTCCAGATACATGCCGTATCTCTATAAGCCTCTAAACGTAATCCTTCCCATTGTTTGATAAGCTCTAAACCTTCTTGCGATATCTTTCTCATCTGACGCTCCATAAAAAAAGCCCCACAAAAGTGAGGCTGGATAAAAATGTTTTCTTATGATCTCTATTGGCTATGCTCTTTGATCAGCTGCTCGACTTCTTCAACACGAAAGCCAAGTTGAAAGAGCGGCGCATAGTCGCTTTCTTGTAATTCATACTGACAACGCTTTTCTACAAAATCACCATTTGAATCAAACGGCATGGTTGTTGTTAGACAAACCTTATGCGTATCATCTTCAATCCCCTCTTCTCCCTCTCCAAGCTCTTTAACAAAGACCCAATAAAAACGTGTTGATAAAAGACCCTCTAGCCTTCTTACCGTTTCAGCCTTATCAAAGGAAAGCATGTTCAGATAATCTTGCTTCGTATTTAAATGCTCTGGATAATCTATCATCCTACAGGAAAAGTATTATACAAAAAACTCAATAGTTTGTATGTAATTATTTTATATGAATCCACTTAAGAATCCATCCTTTTATGCATGTTTAAATTGACCATTTTTTATAAACAATTGCCATGTATGAATAGACCATAAAAAAACAAATCATGATGTAAATATTATAATGCATTGGGTGCATTCAAATGAAATAAAAAGCAGATATCATTCATAACAGTTCATAAATTTTATGATACGTTTTTATCACAGCACTAATCACATTGTTTAAAATTTAGTTGTTTAGAATTATCGATAATATACGTTTAAAGATCACATCTTGTTGTAAAGATTAGATTGTTAATAGCATAAATAACAAATTAACATTCGCCCAGATTTGCAAACGTAAAATAGAGAGCTGTCATAACAGCATCATCATAACACCAACATTTTAAAGATTGCATAAAAGGATTTAAAGACAAGATTGCTTTTAAAATGCTCTCTAAAAGTTTAGAAAACGATAAAGAGGTATTTTATATCTTATGAAATCAAAATTAATGATATAACGCAAGCAAGCGAACAAAAAAACTTTTAAAAGTATAGTTTTAAAATACGAAACTAAATATGCTTCCCCCAAATTTGGGGACACCTATTGAGACAAAGATAAGCAAGCAAAATTCAAAACCATTGTAACATCTAAGGCATGGGATTTTTCTAAATTTTTAGACAAAAGCGACAATGTTAAAGCATACTCTATTCTAAGATAACGAGCCCAAATATGAGCTGGTTAATTTTGCTAGCCAATATAGAGCGATTAATTTGTAAAGAATTACATTTGAATGCAAAATAAAAAGACGCTTATGAAAGCCTTTCTAAATGAACGTTTAAATGTTTGAAACATAAAATGAGATCTTTGTAAGAAACGTTTGAAACTGATGTTTATAACAGTTTTTAAAGCCTTACGTTTGATAAAAGCGGTTGTTTAGAGAGATCACATATTGTCTCTGCTTTTATGACTTGCATTTTTTATGGGAGCATATCCTTCAAAAAAATAAAACGCCTAAAATTAAAACAGATTTGTGTTGTTTATTTATGGATTTATTTTTAAAAGATAGCTCTCAATACATATCGGACAATTCTTTCGCGACAAATCTTGAGAAAAATATCACGTATTCTCGTCAATGAATAGTTCCATAACGCAATAAAAAGTATAAACCGGCAGCATAACTTTCTTTGCTAACTCCAATGTTGCGATAGCCTTTGCTTTAAGAGAGCTCAAAAAGGCATTTTACTCCTTTTTTACTCGTCTTTAACGACACACAAATCCTCCTTGTGATGCACATAAATGATTTTGATTCATTGATGATAAAAGGCGTTAAAATGAGATAATTTTACGATATTTAAGGCGCCTACTCTATAGGCAAAAAATAATAAATTATCCATTATAAATCAAATAATTAAGATAAAAATAAATCTTAAAAGTTTTTAAGATATTCTTTATATCTGTTAAGGGGGAAGAGAATAGGACAAAATGAAATATTTTGCTAAGAAGGGCTTATATTTGATCAATAACGATATAGCGAGTTGTTTGTGTTTTAAAAGGATCTGCTGACGTTTACTCAGAAGAACAGTTTGAATATCAATGGAGTATTTGAAAGATGGGCGTTATGGGAATAATTGAAAAAGTTTAGCTTGTAAAAAAGCACAACCAAGCGTGAAATATAGGCACGGGTAAAATTGTTGTGGTTCTCGAAGGAAAAACTTTATAGAAAATTGTAGAGCTGATAGGATATTGGGGACATCTGGAGTCTGTTTTTTTTGAAAAAGATCATGCTGACCAACACAGATGATAATGTTAGTGAATATGAAGGTAAAGCTATTGTATTGCGGAAGTATCAATTATTCGAGCAAGGTAAGCCTTTGTAAAAAAATGTACTGGTAAAAAATGAACAAAAATGGCTTATAAAGCTTATGAGTATGAATAAAAAGCTTGTGGTGAGAGGAATTTGATGAAAAGAAAAGAGCATGTGTGAAAGAGCATATTTTATAGGTGCGCATGCTTATTCTGCCCCCGTTATAGAACCAGGACTTTATCTTGTAGCAACGCCTATCGGAAATCTTGCAGATATTACGCTTCGTGCTTTGCAAGTGCTTGCAGGAATTGATATTTTAGCGTGTGAAGATACGCGGGTAACACGTGTTTTGTTGCAACGTTATGGTATTCAGAAAAAAACTTTTCTCTATCATGAACATAATGCGCAAAAAGCGGGTCCGAAACTCTTAGCCGCTTTGGCAGAAAACAAAACGGTAGCGCTTGTTTCCGATGCGGGAACGCCACTTATTTCTGATCCCGGATTTCGATTGGTAGAAAAGGCACGTAAAGCTGGTCATAAAATTATTCCGATCCCTGGAGCATCAGCTCTTTTAGCCGCTCTTATACCGACAGGGCTTCCTACGGATAGCTTTTTCTTTGCAGGTTTTTTGAGTGCACGCAAGCGACAGCGTCAAAAACGATTGGAACAATTAAAAGAGATTCCAGCGACTTTGATTTTTTATGAATCACCGCATCGTCTTGTTGAAACTTTACAGGATATGGTCACGCTTTTTTCGGCTGATCGACCTGCCGCAATTTGTCGTGAATTAACAAAAAAGTTTGAAACAGTGGATGCTTCCAATTTGGGGAATTTGTTGGAATCTTATAAAAAACAATCACATATTCGTGGAGAAATTGTTGTACTTGTTGGAGAATCATCATCTTCTTTAAACATAATGAGTGATCAAGAAGTTGATGAAATGTTATTAGAACTCTCGCGGACACATTCTGCTGCTCAGGCAGCAGCTTTGGTTGCAAAAAAGACTGGTTTTAAAAAGCAGGAACTTTTTCAGCGGTTAAATTTTTTAAAAAATGCATAAAATTAAGACTATACAAAAAAAACAGAGACAAAAGTCTTTTTATCGAGGAGTTCGTGCAGAAAAATTGGCAGCATGGTGGTTACGTTGCAAAGGGTTTCACATTGCCGAAATGCGTTTTAAAACAAAATGTGGTGAAATTGATTTAATTGCACGACGTGGAAATTTGGTTTTAATCGTTGAAGTCAAAGCACGTTCAACATTAGCCGAAGCAATGGAAGCAGTTTCTCGAATAAATGAAAAGCGAATTGAGGCAGCGGCCGATATTTGGCTAGCACGGCAAAAGGATTATGCCTTTTTGTCTGTACGTTTTGACTTGATTGCAGTTTTACCTTGGCGTTGGCCACAGCATATCCCCGCATTTTTTACATCTAATAAATAAGAGGAGGCGCCAATTTTAACCATACCCAATAAAAAACGTTTCGTTTTTATATGCATATGCGTTAAAAAGTGTGTAACAATTTGAGCACTATAAGGAGCGAAATATGGATGATTATGAAAAGTTTGCAACAGGTTTGCTCATTGTTTTTGGAGCGCTAATTATTGGTGGTTTAATGGCAATGCATATTGTTCTTATGAATAAACCAGGTTTTTTATTTGCATTAGCCGCAGCTATTGTTGGTTGGTTTTCTGCTTTTGCCGTTCTGTTTGACAAACCAAAAGTCTATTTGGGCTTGATTATTCTTGCTATTTTATGTGTTACTTCCTCAATTAGCATTTATGTTAGTTAAAACACATAAACTGTTAATTGAGATTCCTTTTAAAATATAAAACTGAGGAAGAGAAATGAAACTTGGCTTTTTGGGAACAGGCACAATCAGTGCTTCAATGGTCAATGGCCTCATGACAAGCACCTTTGACGTTTCTTCCATTATTGTTTCACCGCGTAATGCACAAACAGCAGAGCATCTTTCACACACGTATGATAAGGTTATGATTGCTGAAAATAACCAAGCATTGCTCGATGTGAGTGATTGTGTTTTTCTTTGCTTACCTAACCAAATTGCAGAAAGCGTTTTGCGTTCTCTTCGCTTTCGTCCAGAACAGCTGGTTATTTCCGTACTTGCTATGGCAAAAGCAGCAGAAGTAGAAGAATGGATCAACCATAAAGTTTATCGTGCTGTTCCTTTACCTTTTGTCGCAGAGTGTAAAAATTTGACACCAATTTATCCCGATCATCCCTTTTTACGTGCTCTATTTGATGCATTGGGGGGTACATTGGTACTGGATAAGGAAGAGCAGTTTAATCTTTTTATGACTGCTGGTTCACTTATGGGCATATATTTTAATTTTATAGAAACAGCCCATCAATGGTTTATAACACAGGGGTTAAAACAACAGCAATCAGCAGAATTTCTTACCATGATGTTTGGCAATCTTACAGATGAAATGCGTAAAATTATAGCAACAGATTGTTCTACATCTCTCGATTTTGCACGACTTGAAAAAGAGTTTTCAACAAAGGGGGGAACAAATGAATTTTTGTCAAACTGTTTTTCTCATCAAGGGGGAAGAAGTGCTTTAACAACGGCTATTGAAGCTACTTTTCAAAAAATAAATGCTTCTAAAAAGACTTGACCAGCATTTTTTATCCTCTCTATAAGAGAAAGTTATTGGTATTTTCATTGAGTTCTTCTTGAATATGGAGTGATAACATTGTCTGCTATACATATTTCAAGAGCAAGATAAATGGGCTTTTTAAATACCCATCCCTTTAATTTAAGTAGATAGGAATAAATCTTCCGATTAATCTTCAAGATGTTTTTATCGCAAAAAAGTGATTGTTAAATATTTTTGACAACCTTTTACCATTTCCCTACATTATTTTCATTTTCTGTCTTCTTCTTTTTGCACCACTGCCAATATTTTTCCGCCTCATTGCTCCAGCCGCGCCGATTGAGTTTCCCTTCAGATTACCCAAGTGCATGGCTCATTTTTTGTTTGTTTCACCTCTAGTACTCCACTCAAACATTAAAGCTCCCTCTTCTCCTTACAAAAAAGCGACTATTTTTCTGTTTTTCGTGATTGTATTTTCGCAAATTCTCTTCAACAAACATGTATTCAAAAGAGTTTATTTTTTATTTGATCAACAATTGTACGATACAGTTTAGCTAGCTCTTCACTAGGCTTAGCAACAAAAATAGGGACGCCCTCATCTGAAGACAATCGTAAAGCTGGATCAAGCGGTATTTCTGCTAAGAAAGGGACCTCTCGACGTTCTGCTTCTGCCCGTGCACCACCATAGCCAAAAATATCGTAGCGTTTTCCTGTATCAGGAGCGATAAAACAACTCATATTCTCAATGAGTCCTAAGATAGGAACGTTGACTTTCATGAACATTTCTATCGCTTTACGCGCATCAACTAAAGCAAGATCCTGAGGAGTAGAAACGACCAACGCACCCGTTAATTGTACTTGTTGCGCAAGCGTTAATTGTGCATCCCCTGTACCTGGCGGCATATCAACGACTAAAACATCCAAAGGACCCCATACAACATCTCGTAACAATTGCGTTACAGCTGCCATAACCATAGGACCACGCCATACCACCGGCTTTTCTTCCTCCACCAAAAATCCCATTGACATCAATTTCAGACCGAATTTTTCAAGAGGTTGAATCTTTTTTTCTCCAATGAGCTGTGGTTTTTGATTAATAAGTCCTGTCAAACGTGGCAAAGAGGGGCCATAGATATCTGCATCCATCACCCCCGTTTTGAAACCAGAATCCTGTAAAGCTAGGGCGATATTTATCGCCATCGTAGATTTTCCAACCCCTCCTTTTCCAGAAGCAACAGCAATCACATGCCGCACACCTTCTATGGGCATTTTTACAGGGAGCAGATTGGCTCTCCGTCTAGGAGCAGATAGCTTTGTTGTTTTTTCAGCTGTAAGTGTGATAAAAACAGATTTCACGCCTTCCAAAGCACACACCACCTTTTCAGCAGAACGGCGCAATGATTCCCACTCTTGCATACGTCCATCAGGAACTGTAATGGAAAAGAAAACCTTGCCATCAGCAATCAATATTTCTGAAAGAAGCCCTAACGATACAATATCGCTTTCAAGATCTGGTCCTTTGATTTTACGTAACACATTGCGGACAACCTCACTTGTGATCGGAGCCACGTTCTTTCCTCTCTATAAAAATACCAGCAAATACGCATAAAATGAAAAACACTAACCGTTTTATCACTTGATAATCTTCTACTTTACTCAGGATTATAAAGTAATAAATTACTTATATTTTCTCTCTTTAAAAATATGAAACCATCCTTAAATCAAGCATTTTAATGAATGTTTTGATAAGAATTTTGTAAAAACTAAAACTGAGAAACCCTCTGAAAATTAAAGTATACTTCAAATTGATCAGACATCAATCAATCACATTTAATTCTTTAAAGTCTTGATCATTTATTTTCTGTACACCCAATCATTATTTTCTATTTTCTGACACTTTAAAATATCACAAATAATTATAAGGTGTTTTGTATTTTTTCAAGAGAGAGAAAAACAATCTAAGATTGACTTTTTTTATATTTTTCCTTATGGGTTAACAGCCGTATGATAGGATAAATTTTTTATCGAGCGCATAACTACTCATTAAAACTAAGATAAGAAGGGCCGCACTCCGCGGTATTTAAATAAATGAAACGTACTTACCAACCCTCTAAACTTGTCCGTAAACGCCGCCATGGGTTTCGTGCACGCATGGCAACAGCTGGAGGACGTAAAGTTATTGCTGCAAGACGTGCTCGTGGACGTAAGCGGCTTTCTGCTTAACCGTTTAAATTTTCACAACTGTTGAGTGTTGCTCATCATGTCCTCGTTGTGAAACTTTTGTTATGAACTTTTAGTGCCTGCAAGCAGGCATTTAATAAAATTGCGAAATGTTCTTTTATGAAGAAAAAACATCCCTGCCGTATTCGCAAAAGAGCAGATTTTTTGGCTGTTCGTACAGGAGAAAAACGACGTGGTCCTTTATTTTTACTCGAAGTTAAATCTCGTGAGCAAACAACAGAAAAATCTTCTCTTGTTGCGCGTGTAGGCTTCACTGTTACCCGTAAAAACGGTAATGCTGTTAAACGTAATCGTATCAAAAGGCGTTTGCGTGAAGCTGTAAGAGTTGGTGTAGACCACATGGAAGCAGGAACGGACTATGTCATTGTGGCGTATCGTGATGTGTTACATGCCCCTTTTACATCTTTGATTAGTGAATTAAATCATCGAATAAAACCAAAAATAAAACATCAGCAACGACAACAAGGGTGTACGAATGGAATATAATCGCAATTTCTTCATCGCTATTGGCTTATCTTTCGTAGTACTTGTTGCATGGCAATTTCTTCATGTTGCTCCCAAACAAGCAAAGTTACAAAAACAACAAGTTATCACACAGCAATTATCAAAACAACAATCAGCACTTTCTACGGACACGACAAACTTTTCTAACGATCCCTCAATGCACGAAGCAACATCGATCATTGAACAACCAATGACTCCTGAAATTCGAAAGGCTGTATTGGCCAAAACAGAGCGTATTGCGATCAAAACCGATGAACTTGAAGGCTCTATTAATCTTGTTGGTGCACAATTTGATGATCTTCACCTCAAAAAATATCGTTTAACAGTCGATAAAAAGTCACCGGAAATCGATTTGCTGAATCCTAAAGGCTTCAAAACGACCTACCTTGCTGAGTTTGGTTTTACCAGTGCATCTTTGCCAGCAAAAGCTTTGCCACAATCTGATACACAATGGCAAATAGAGGGAAACAACACAACTCTGACCCCTTCAACACCCATCACTTTAATTTATAATAATGGGCAGGGGCAAATCTTCCGCCGCACCCTTTCTGTTGATGATCATTACATGTTTACCATTGAGGATTCGATCAGCAATGAAAGCGATCAACCAATATATCTCTCGTCCTATGCCCGCGTTGCACGTGCAGCGCCACCAACAAATACAAATGCAACCTATTTGCTTCATGAGGGGATGATAGGAATTGCGGGAGATTCGCTCCAAACTGAAAAATATAAAACCTTAGCAGAACTTGATCCAAATCCTGATAATGGGCAAAAGAGTATAACCTTCTCCAAAGTAACAGGAGGTTGGATTGGTATTACCGATAAATATTGGGCCGTAGCGGTCATTCCCCCGCAAGATAAAGAATATACGAGCCGTTTTATTTATTTTGATCGTTTGCAGACGCATTATCAGTCTGACTTGCTAGGAGCGCTTTTAACGGTTGCTCCAAATGAAACAAAAACTGTTACAAATCGTCTGTTTGCTGGTGCAAAACAAGTTGAAATCATTAATGACTATCAAAATAGCCTAAAAATCAAAAAGTTTGCTCTTTTAATTGATTGGGGCTGGTTTGATTTCATCACCAAACCAATGTTTGCCCTCATTGATATTCTTTATAAGCAAACAGGAAATTTTGGTATCGCCATCCTTCTTGTCACAGTGCTCTTAAAAACACTTCTTTTCCCTCTAGCCAATAAATCTTACAAATCTATGGCGCGTATGAAGCTTATACAACCGCGGTTGCTAGAAATAAAAGAAAAATATCCCGATGACCGAAACAAACAGCAACAGGCGATAATAGATCTGTATAAAACTGAAAAAATTAATCCCCTTGCCGGTTGTTGGCCAATGTTGGTTCAATTTCCAATATTCTTTGCTCTTTATAAAGTTCTCTATATCACCATTGAAATGCGCCATGCACCTTTCTTTGGCTGGGTTCAAGATTTAGCAGCACCTGATCCGACGTCTCTTTTTAACTTGTTTGGTCTCTTGCCATACACAACACCAACATTTCTTATGATTGGTGCATGGCCTTTGATTATGGGAATAACGATGTTTTTACAAATGCGAATGAATCCCGCTCCTCAAGACCAAACCCAAGCGATAATCTTCACATGGATGCCTGTCATCTTTACTTTTATGCTTGCCTCTTTTCCTGTTGGTCTTATCATCTATTGGGCATGGAACAATATACTATCAATAATTCAGCAAAGCATCATAATGAAACGCCAAGGCGTCAAAATTGAACTTTTTGATAATCTGAAATCCATGTGGAGAAAATCATCCCAAAAAGAAGAGCATGAATGACAAGAATTTCTTCCCTTTCTGGAATTTTTTCTCGCAATTGGATTTTTATTCGTGGTGTACCAGCAATACACTTCCTTCCTCCTGAAGGACCACCAGAAATTGCATTTGCAGGACGTTCCAATGTTGGAAAATCATCTTTAATCAACGCACTCGTCCAACAAAAAAGCTTAGCACGTACCTCAAACACACCAGGACGGACTCAAGAGCTTAATTATTTTGTACCCGATGGTTTCAGTGGAGAGCTAGGAGATCTTCCCCCTCTAGCATTAGTAGATATGCCTGGTTATGGTTTCGCGGCAGCTCCTAAAAATCTGGTTGATGCGTGGACAAATTTGATTTTTAGCTATTTACGGGGACGCACAACGCTAAAACGTGTGTATATCTTAATTGATTCACGCCACGGAATTAAAAACAATGATGAAGAGGTTCTTGCTCTTCTTGATAAAGCCGCTGTTTCTTATCAAATTGTTTTGACAAAAAGCGATAAAATCAAATCAAAAGCCTTAGAAAAATTAATTATGATCACACAAACAAAGCTTCTTAAGCGCCCAGCAGCTTACCCTGAGCTTCTTGTAACCTCTTCAGAAAAAGCTCTCGGTTTGGAAGAATTACGTGCTGCCATTTTGCAAACCATCGCATAAGAGAATGCATTCCTATCATTAATAATTTATTAATCATAATTGCTAGCAGCTGCTAATGATCTTGTACTTCTCGTCAAGCATCTTTATAAATAAAAAGCCATTACTTGAAAGAATTTCCATCAACTCTATTTGATAATGTAAATTATGCTGACACTTTTTCACTCTCCCCTATCCACTGCTTCACGCTTCATACGCCTCATTCTCGGAGAATATGGTCTAAACACGCAACTGATTGAAGAATATGAATGGGCTAGAAGGCACGAATTTCTTGCCTTAAATCCTGCTGGTCAGGTTCCTGTTTTTCTTGATGAACACGAAGTTCCATTATCAGGTGCCCTTGTTATCTGCGAATATTTAGACGAAACACATGGAAGTTTACGACAAGAAAATAAGCTCTTTCCGGAAAATCCTTTAGAGCGTGCGGAAGTACGCCGTCTCAATGATTGGTTCTTAAATAAATTCGAAAATGAAGCAACACGCCATATCGTACGAGAACGAATCCATAAACGTGAAATGCCACTTGCCATTGGCGGTGGTGCTCCTAATTCACAAATTTTACGCAATGCGCGTGCCAATATTTTACCCCATATGAACTATCTCAATTGGCTTTGTGCCTCTCGCGATAGCTTAGTGGGTTCTACCTTGTCCTATGCAGACCTAGCAGCCGCAGCCTCTATTTCTGTACTTGACTTTCTAGGAGAAATTGACTGGGAACAATCTCCTGCTGCCAAAGACTGGTATATGCGAATTAAATCACGCCCTTCTTTTCGTTCTCTTTTAACAGATCGCGTCCGCGGAATCGTTGCAAGTACTCACTATGCTGATCTTGATTTCTAACTATCTTTCACCAACAAAAGTAAAAGCGATATTTTATCTAAAGGATACTTCTAGGTTTATAAATTTTTATGCATGTGTACAAACAATGCAATAATACATTGATTTATAGTCTTACTTGAAAAGAGAATAAGACACCACCATGATATTTTCTCATTTCAAAACTCCTTATAATGCATCAAAAAAATCACTTTCTTGTCGTGTTACATAAAAAAACAGCACGAGGAGAAAAAGTATTTAAAAAAGGATTTTTAAATACTCTAGTTAAAAACAAGAGCTGTAGCACCATTGGAAGCGTGATCAATAACATAACAATACCTAGGCATGCTATTCTCTATTCTTCTCAATATATGAAAAAGTGCATGGCATGGCATGCCTATTATTTACTCTATAAAGCGTTGATTTATAATCATAATTCTCTGTCTTATATGTTGAATGAGAATCCCGAATATCATAGGATTCTCTCATCCCAAACCTGTTCCATGTTGAATCAATCAAAACTATTCGCTTGCACGTTACAAGCGGGGTTAGCGTGTAGATAAAAAGCTATTAAGAAAGGACTAAAAATGCCTCTTATGAACCGTCTTAATGCAAAATCTGTCGCAACATTGGAAGCTGGCAAAATGTGTGATGATGCCGGCTTGTTATTTCATAAGCGTAAAGATGGGAATGCTCAATGGATTTACCGTTATACTATTCACGGGCGATCACCGTAAAATGGGCTTGAGAGCGTTGAGAGATGTTTCTTGCTCTATATTGATCTCCTCCCCACACCTCAAAAAACGGAGATTCTTACCAGCCACCGGACTGTCAACAGTCCAGCTTCTCACGGGCAAGTTCCACCTGCTGACCACTCATGCGGTTCACTTCATAGGCTCTACAGGCAAGTCCTACCCCTGAACACTGATCACGATATCTAAAAAACACTTAATATGTAAAGCTTTTCATACCTTATATCACCGCCCTAAACAACAGTGTTGTACGGCATAATAGGATAAAAAAAACCGCCATGCGTTTTTACAACATAACAATTTTTTTAACTGACTTCCTTAAAAGGCAAAGAATCCGATTAACTCCCGTGTATAAACAATTCGACTTCTTATTGATCTCTTGTTTTTGCCCCCTTTTATGTGATTTTATTTATAGATAACAGATTAGTCTACAATATAAATAATCTCTTTTTAAACTTGAATCATGAACCTCAAATACTTTTTTCCCATTACCCGCCTCACATTTGCATCAATCAAAATCTTTTTCTTGTGCGTTGCAAATGGGATTGGCGTATGGAAAAAATATTAAAGAAAAAATAAAATAAAAATGCCGATGAATTGTTTCAAATGCCAAGAGCTGTTGCTACATTGAAGACGAGCAAAGTACATGATAGTGCTTATTTGCTCTTTTATGAAGCACAAAGACCGTAGTGCAGAATGGACTTTATATTATTCATGGGCTCTCTCATTATATTCTTCACAAGCACATCATAAAATGAGTTTAGAAGTATTGAGACACATTTCTTTAAAGCAAGCGCATAAATTGACAACATAAGCATATTTATTTTAGGGTATCTTGTTTGCATAAGGAACGTGACCCCATCAAAGAACGCGAGATACAAAAGCGTAAAGTAATGCGTAATCTCCATTAGGGCTTTATAAGCAAGCCTTACCTAGAAATATCCATCACGCGTTGTAACAAAAAATATCTCTATGTAAATTTGTAAATCTTATATCACGGTCGTGTTTTTACAGCACAAAAAAATAAATTAAAGTAGAAAAATTTTTTCCTATAAACAAAAAGAACCGTTGGAAAGAAGGTAAGAATTTGCCTATACTACGCGCAGTCAAAGTATCATAAGGAGACAAAAATGCGCCTTACAGTTGTTGGTGCAAATGGGAGAATGGGGCGTGAACTCATTACAGCAATCGGGCATAGGAAAGATGTAGAGCTTTGTGCTGTTCTTGTACGTAAAGATTCACCTTTTGTAGGAAAAGATGCGAGTGCATTAATTGGTTCAGATTCTCTTGGGATTCGCATCACTGATGATCCCCAAAAGGCCTTTTCTAACACAGAAGGTATTTTAGATTTTTCACAACCACAAGCCAGTATTCTTTATGCTCACTATGCTGCTCAAAAAGGTCTTGTTCATATTATTGGCACCACAGGATTTAGCAAAACAGAAGAAGAAAAAATTGCGAATTTTGCGAAATATACAACAATTGTCAAATCTGGCAATATGAGTCTTGGAATAAATCTTTTAGCCAACCTTGTAAAGAAAGCCGCTAAAACGTTAGAAACCGATGATTTTGATATCGAAATTTATGAAATGCATCACGCTAACAAAGTTGATGCCCCTTCTGGAACAGCCCTTCTTCTTGGACAAGCTGCCGCTGAGGGTCGCAATGTTATGCTTCAAAATGTGCGTGTTAATGAACGCAATGGCCATACAGGTAAACGCAAAAAAGGTACCATTGGCTTTTCCTGTTCACGTGGTGGAACAGTTGTTGGTGAACACAGTGTCATTTTTGCCGGTTCCAATGAGCGCATTATTCTTTCACATACAGCGCAAGAACGCTCTATCTTTGCCAATGGCGCATTAAAAGCAGCTTTGTGGGCAAAAAATCATGAAAACGGTCTTTATTCAATGCTCGATGTTTTGGGATTGAACAATGAATTTTAAACGATCAATGTAACGTAGGAAAATCATAATGGGACGCACACTTGTACTCATCCGTCATGGACAAAGTGAATGGAATCTCAAAAATCTTTTCACAGGTTGGAAAGATCCTGATTTAACAGAAAAAGGTCACGCAGAAGCAATAGAAGCAGGAAAAAATCTTAAAGCAGCTGGTTTAAAATTTGATATTGCTTATACGTCAGCCTTACAGCGCGCACAAAAAACGGCTCGGCATATTTTAGAGCAAATGGGTCAATCTGACTTGCAATTGATAAAGACCCCTGCATTAAATGAACGCAACTATGGTGATCTTGCAGGTTTGAATAAAGATGCAGTGCGTCAACAATGGGGAGAAAAACAAGTCCAGATCTGGCGCCGCTCCTATACAACTGCCCCCCCGAATGGAGAAAGCCTCCGCGACACCGGTGCACGCATTTGGCCTTATTATCTTTACCATATCCAGCCTCATATTTTGCGCTCTCAAACAGTTTTGATCGCAGCGCATGGAAACTCTCTTCGTGCTCTTATGATGGCGCTTGAAGATCTAAACGGCGAAGAAATTATATCTCAAGAATTAGCAACCGGTATTCCTATTATTTACACATTTAATCCCGATTCAACTATTTCATCAAAGACAATCATCACACCTTAAACTTTCAAAACCATGATATCCTCCACACAAAAATTCAGTAATTTTATAAAAAAATAAATTCTATAATTTTATTGACAGAACTGCTTCACAAGCTTAGATGAATTTTATAAGCCCAGATGGCGGAATTGGTAGACGCGCAGGTTTCAGGTACCTGTGCCGCAAGGCGTGGAGGTTCGAGTCCTCTTTTGGGCACCATGTTCTTTTTTATCCAAAATAATTTATTGATTTTCCATATATTTTTTACAGTGAGGGACGCGTAAATAAAAGTGAGGGAATATGGTTTTGCAATATGTTCTCAATTATTGCAAATCAGGAGTTCTTTTCGGGGTGTTTTTTAGTAAAGCCTGCTGTCCAAAGGGTTTCTAATTCTAAAAAGTCAAAATCCTTAAAAATCTCTCGAACCGCATCACAATCATTCAGACTCAAAACAAACTTCCC
>NZ_JBHIQI010000020.1:0-15447 GCF_042196465.1 Bartonella sp. AD13SXNS | reverse complement strand
TTTTTTAACAATCTGCGCATCGCCCTGTCTGATACGGTTGGCAAATCGTTGGCGGAAGAAATCGGTACCGCCAAGGCTGAAGGCAAAATAGATACGGTCACGCAGATCGTTGCCCATGCAGGACTTGGCTGCTTAAAAGGCGCTGTTGCGAGCGGTGCTTGCACAGCCGGTGCTGTGGGGGGTGCTGTGGGTGAAGCCACTGCTATGCTCCAGTTTAAACTGTGGGTGCAAGGCATTGTGAAAGAGGAAATGGGGGATCTTAATGGTCGCACCCCAACTCCGGAAGAGGAAGCGCGTATAAACGCAAAGATTGATGCGCAGTTTGCTGACTTTAGAGACCACACCATTGATGTTGCAAGGGCTGCCGGGGGCGTTGCTGCCGCCATTGCCGGTGGCAATGTTGATGCCGGTGCCGATGCCGCTGGTAATGCCGCTGCAAATAACTACCTCAGCAGTGCGCAACAAGCTCAGATGGAGAAAGAATTAAAGGAGTGTCCTGACTTTTTATGTGCAGCAGAAGTGTCTGCGAAGTGGACTGCGATTAGTACAGGGCAAGATATAAGCTTTGCGGCAGGTATGGTAGCTGGTGTCCCGGCTGAAATATACGATACGGTTGATGGTTTTTGGCAACTAGCCAAACATCCCAAAGAGACTTTGAAAGCGCTCAAAGATTTTTTCAGCAGTGGTGAGATTTTGGCGACAATTGGTCGGACCCTTGGACAGTCCTATGTAGATCGCATTAATAAAATGGAGGAGGAATATGAGCGAGCTGGTGCTGGTGGTTCCTTTAATGCTGGACTTGAATTTGGAAAATTATTGACTGAAACAGCATCCCTAATGACAGGAGTTGCTGGAGCAGCCAAGGGAGGCATAAAGCTTGGCGCAAAGGCTCTGGCTAAATTCGCTGCTAAGACTGAAGCAGCAGCTGCAAAAGCAGAAAAGGAAGTTGTTCAATCAGTTGGAAAAATTGGCTCTGAAGACAGTGCCAAAGGCGAAAAGATCAAAGATCCGCAGACAGGAAATAAAAACAGAGAACATCATGACAAAAAACGTGATAAGGACAAGCAAGAATTAGAAAACAAGGAAGAATGTACGGTATGCCAAAAAGAACCCTCGTTTAAGGCTGAGGTGAAGGGAGCTGAGTTTGAGAGTGATATGTTTGGAAGAAAACCACTTGAAAAAAGATCTCGTCCTGATCTTCTTTATATAGAAAATGGTGAATTAAAAATTAGAGAAACAAAAACAGGTGATTCCAAGCTTACAGAAAATCAAAAAATTTTGAAAGAAGCCTATAAAACAGGAGATGCAAAACCCACGGGAGATGTTATTAGAGAGTTTCTTGAGGAACACAAAGAAAAGCTAAATAAATATCAGGAAGAACTCAAAGAATTTATAGACGAAAAGAAACCAACTCAGAAACAACTGGATGATTTTAAGAAAGATTGGGCTAAAAACCAATTAGGTAGGGAGTGGGGAAGACCTATCGAATATGAAATTAGCCGTCATACAGGTCGTTTAGAAGAACTTGTACAGGGACAATAAATGAAGATACAAACCAAAGACGTAACAGAAATTTTAAAAATACTGGGCTGGGAACCCTATCGCGATGAAGTGGGAGACACTTTCGCGCATTATCATCTTCCTGACCGCATTGTGGGCATAGGCTATGATATAAAAAATTATGGAGAGAGCGGCAAAGAGTTCCGGTTATCGGCTAAACTCACTACTGCTTCCTATTGCCTTGCTCGGGAATATTCTAGAGGTGAAAAATCACAGCGTAAATATGAAGATGTGCTGTTTTACGCGAAGGAGGATTTTAATGTTAAACCTTCAGATCTTTCCGAAAGCCATATTAAGGACGCTCTAAATAGAGTGATTGCATGGGCGCAAGCACAGGATATTGAAAAAAAGTTGTGCGAGGAAGCTACTAATCATTCTGCCGTTGCACAAGCATTACTTGGTGATATGGAGGCTTTAAGGAGTGATAGATCTACCCCAAAACTATCTGTGCCAGAATTTGCAGATTATAAAACAATGACATCGGATGATCGCCTGCTTTTTTTTGCACAGGCCTATAAAAATGGGGAATTAGACGATATTCTAATGCGTAAAAAGCCAAAAAAGCAACAGATGAGTCTCACAGCAGCAATGCGCGTTCTTAAAACACAAGGGTGGTTTTCTACGGAGCCTAGAAAAATGTGGTTGGTTTTGCCCGACCGCTTTATTCAATTTGATTTTGGTTTTATACGTCTTCATGATAATTACAATGTCCGTATTGAAGCTGAAATATCTAATGAAATTATTTCTGTAGCTTGTAAATATATTCACTATAGTGGGGAGTATCGGTGCATATCACCTACAAATACTTATAATTCTTTTAACACGATTGGGGGGGGGATTTTTAGTGGTTTTGATAAAGGCATTGATATTTGTGTAGAGACATTAGATGAGCAAGAGCTTATCAAAATCTCTGAGCGAATAATACAATGGGCACGTGCCCAAGATTTACAAGCATCAATAGAAAGCAAAACACGTGTTCAAAAGTATAGCTACAATATACGTATAGTCTGGCATTTAGCTTGTTTAGCATTGACAGGTCAAATTGATATCCTGAAATCTTATCAAAATTTTTTAGAAGCCGGTACGATTTCTGGACATTTAGAAGACCGTGAAGTGGAGAAGTATGTTAATCACGCAGTTCAATTTGCTGAAGAGCATCTGAAAATCTTTAATGAGCGAAAAGCCATAGATGATCGTCTTAGTTTGCAAGATTTGTCTTTTCTTAATACAGTTTCTGAAGACTTAAAAAGGATGGGGTGGACAGTTTATCGCGATAAGAACTATGATCGCAATGCTTATTTTGTAAGTAAAGACCGTATCATCAATATAATGTACAGTCTTCAAAGTGATGAAGAAGAGCCGATTGTTGTATTTAAGGCTTCGCTTTCAACACTTGGCTTTTCTACTGCTCATAGAGAGATGTTTCCTAGATTGCCCCAATATATAGCTCTCAAAGAGGCAGAAGAATTTTATACAGTTTCTAGTACTGAATTGGATGAAGGCAAGCTAAAGGAGATTTGTACAGATATACTTGAGTGGGCTGATCGGCAAAATGTCAATCAAATCATCTATGATTATGCCGCTTTGCCAACAAACAGTGAAGCTCACCTTGTGGCACGTCACTTTATAGCACTCATTCTGATTGGTGATATTGAAAAGCTCAAATTTTATAAGGAAAGTTTCAGGGCAAAGAACCATCTAGGCTTTGTGGAAGGTATCACGAAATATACGATTGACAACTCTCTTACTCTTGCACGGGGTTATCGAGCAGGTTTTCCGAAAAATGCACCGATTTTAAGCTTGGATGCGCAAACAGCATCTGTTGCTTCTAAAACAACTTCTGTTGAAGTGGCAGAAGAAGTAAATGAAGCGGATGACACTGATGATCGTCTCACCATGGAAAGTGCTCATGCACTTTTAAAAATCCTAGGCTGGTCAACCGAGAAAATCAATGAGAATGATTATATGGCAAGCTATCAATTGGCTGATCGTGAAGTAGATATTCTTTATAACGACGAAATTGCCAAAGACTACCCGCAATTTGATAGCGCCTTTATGATTAGCACGGGCATTCTTTCCACCGCTTGTAAATTCATTGATCCTACCCACACGGAAGATATTCCAGATATACAGCTTAATTTTGAAGCCAAGGGATTAGAAATCTTTGAACCAGAAGTTACTGCGGATCGCTTAAAGCAAGCACTTGATGATGCGCTAGAATGGTCAGTCAAAGACATTGACCTTTCTAAAAGACTTCGCTCTGATTATGGTATAGCTCCTTGGGAAAAAGGCGCCACGTCTACGGATTATGCTTTACTTCATCTTGGCGCTCTTGCTTTATTGGGTGATGTTGAAGCCTTGCAATCTTATCAGAAAAGCTTTACGGCAGGTGATCACCTAGGCTTTGACGAGAGCATCAACAAAACCCACCTTGAACGTGCATTAGCTTTAGCCAAAGAAGTAGCAAAGGTGAAGCAAGTGAGCTACGCTTTGATTGAACGGGTAGCAAAAGATTTTGATGATCACTCAGAGCTTTCTAGCGAGGAATAACCTCGCTCTTGGAAGGAGAGTTTATTTAAGTCTATTTAGAACAAAGAATAAATTGATTATTTTGAAAAAATTGAGGGGATTATGAATCATGAAATGGATAAAGAAAAAAAGTATGGGGGCAGCTGAGCCGGTGGAATTTAAAAGTCAAAAAGTTTATCAGGAAGATGAACTGTTTGAGCCCGAAACAGTTTCTTCTTGGAAAGAAGAAGGACAGATAGTAACGGGTACAAATGTGGAAAGAATGGTATCAGGAAGAGCACCTATTGGAGTCGATTTTAGACCTATTATGTTACATCCTGTGACACAAGAACAAGATAGTCCTCTCGTTGAGGTTCTCTACTCATTTTATCAAGGCAGGAGTTTGGTTGCTCCTATGAATCCAAAGACAAATTTTATCAGAAAAGTTATTTGTTGGATTTCAAAAAAAAATTCCTAAGTAGGAAAAAAGAAAGAGTAATTATTGCAAATATTGAAATAATATCCCTAAAAGGCGCTCTCTAAACTTTAATGATCACCTCCTTTAATTCCATCATATATTGTAAATGCGAGATGATTGTACAGAGACAGATGAGAAAAGAGCTCCGTCAAGAACATATCTCTTATGATTTTATCAATCTCATCTCAATTCCATTGGCTATAGTAGAAAAAGATTGATCATTAGGAGCACTCATTATGAGTAAAAACACGCTGTGACTTATGGAGAAAAATTTATGAAAAGTTATACTTTATCAGATGTTGCACAATATGTTGATATGCATAGTCATGTTATTAATTTTGGTACTCAAGATAATGCCCCTGATGATGTACGGATTAAAACAGCTGAGAACACTCTTGGTTTACAATTTACCTCTTCCTATAAGAATTTTTTAAAAAATTATGGAGGAGGAGAAATTGGAGGTGAAGAAATATTCAGTATTTATGAAATCTGTGCAGGTATTCCTGCTGGTGATATTGTTTACCGAAATTTGCTCGATAGAAGAGATGGCTTTACGGACCCCAAACAACTTGTTATCTGCACAACTGATTTTGGTGAAACCTTTTATTTTGATTATAAGCAGTTTCGGGATGGTGAATGCCCACTCTATCTCAAGTATACATCTGAAGATTCTGAATATTACGC
Source organism: Bartonella sp. AD13SXNS (assembly GCF_042196465.1). Taxonomy (NCBI): domain Bacteria; kingdom Pseudomonadati; phylum Pseudomonadota; class Alphaproteobacteria; order Hyphomicrobiales; family Bartonellaceae; genus Bartonella; species Bartonella sp. AD13SXNS. The sequence continues at coordinate 10,217 of NZ_JBHIQI010000020.1, read as the reverse complement.
AAGTAATTTTTATGAATTTCTCTGCAAAAGAATTAAAGAGTATGCAGGGGAAGATTCATGAAAACTTATACCTTAGATGATGTTATACAACTAGTTGATAAATAGGATAATTGCGATTTATTTCTTGTTATGAAAACATCTAAAAAGAGATTGATCATTATAAAGATTAGCAAAATCCCTTTTAATAGACCGTGTCAGTGTTGTCAGTTCTTTTTAGAGCCTATATTATTTTTTTTTAATGAGAGAAAATTAAAAACATTATATTTCAATAGGTTAGTATTTTAATGATACAATCCTTATTAAGATACACCCCATAAATACAACTGTAAATATATATTTGTCAGTTATGTGTCAGTAAATTGAATTGACAAAATAGATTATTTTAGTGAGTGATTAAAATGTGCTTTATGAAAAGCATATGCTCCTTTAAAGCCTTTCAAAAGATAGTTATGTAACTCATAAGAAGTGCTATCAAGATCATTATGGTTATGAGTTTTGAAGATTTTGAGTATTTTGAGGGTTCCTTTTACGCCCCTTTATATATTATTTTTCAATCAAAAAATAAAAGTTATTATATTTCAATATGTTAATGTTTTAAATAAACAACCCATATTACACACAACACGTAAATACAATCTGTAATATATATAAAAAGGATTTTTGAAGGTATTTTGAGGGTGTGAGAAACCTTCAAAACCTATAAGTAATATAAGAAAATGAATATACATAACTCTCTTTAAACAAAGCTATCATTTTAGATTACGGTATAACCTCTTAAAGGCAATGTAAAAAAATTTAATTCACTTTAGATAGGGTTTCTTAAAAGTCTTAAAGGCAATCCAAATAAAAGTATCTAAAAGTGCAAGTTTCTTCTTTTTAGAATAACGCATATAAGCACTCTTTTTAAAGATTGTATGTAATCAACTTAACAAGAGAGGTATAGATTATGGTTATAAGCTCTATACCCCTTGTGAATTTAGCATGCCTATCATGTGAACATGCTTTATAAGTTATTCAGTTTCTCTTAGTTCTAATTTTGGTAGGTTCTTAACGATTTTCATTGTCTCTAAACTTACGGTAATAACCCTCTGAAATAGCTCTAGAGGGTAGGCAGGGTTGCCAACGGTTTCAACAGCATAGCGATTAGCATCATTCACAATACCGCTCTTTTTATCTGTCTTAACACATTGACGCCCCATAACCCATTCAAGGGCGGGCTTGCCATTGACGATATACTCATAAGCTTCAAGAGGGATATCTGTTATTGTGATATTGCTGTTATAAAAAACAGTTGATTTATCCTTTTCCTTACTATTCCCAGCGAATTTCATTTCAGTCACGTAATAGAAATTTTCGGGATTAGAGATCTCTGTCTGTTTTGGATTACCTTTTTTAAAGGTTACTGGATAAGGCTCTACATCTTCATAATTCACGTGCAAATGACCGAGTTCACGCCCTGCTGTCACAAACTTCCAAAAATCATCAGCACTCTTTACACAAGGGATACGAGGCAATTCTTTGCATAAATTATGTGCATAACGTGTACGATAATCTTTTGAATGGAAAATCCCATAAACATAATAGAATAGATCATCTTTAGTGATAGTTTCATTAGGATAAGCGGCTTTAAAATGGTCTAGACCTTCATCAGTAATAGCATCACGTCTCTGTAAACCAGCTGTTTTGTTTTCCTCTATAGAGTTTGTAAATAAATAGGATTGTCTCTCACTTTTACTTTTTGAAACCGTAGTATCTTCGTAAATATAGCGTGGAAAGCATTGGCTAGCAGCCATCGCATTAACATCAGGTAAATCTTTAATCATTAGGGTAGAAAAACCATTTACTCCTATACCTGTAATTTGTATTACTTTGTTTTTAACCGCTTTTCCCATCGGAAATATACGAGGCATCTGGTAAGTTCTTTCATTAAAGATGCGCTTGTAATAAAGCCATTGCCTCGTAAAAGGACGATAAAGGCTTTGAACTAAACAACCGCTTTCAAATTCGGAAAATTTTCCTCTTACAAACTCTTCTTTTAGACTACTACTCCAACTGATTTTTTTAGCATCAACGTTAACAAAATTGTCTACAGCATTTTTACGTATCCTGCTATCAACATGCCCATAAGCATTATTAAAACGTTCTACTTCACTATTGTAGAAGGTAATCATATTACTCATGTTCTTCGCTAAAGCTTCACGACTTGAATTGTAAGCCCAAGCATCACGATTAGTTTTTAGACCACAAGAATAAATCTCAAAAAGCTTTTTATCATGCCCTTTTTTAATACCTAGAGCTAAGAATGTTTCAAAACTATCATTCCGTTGATTGATCCAATCGCCATGCTCGTTTGGTGTAACCATTCGCCAGCCTTGTTCATGGGTAATACCATCAATACTGCAAAATTCGTCAAGGATCTCAAGTTTCCTTTTAGTTGTAAGATTACTACCAATGTCGTGATAGTAAATTTTACATGATTCAGTCACATTGGGCTTTTTGATAAAGAGCGTTATAGCGATACCGGTCATACTACCATTGCCGAAAATATTTTCACCTTCTTGAGCGTTATTTTTATTCATCATATTTTTACGAATATCCCCTCGTAAATTAAGCACATAAATACTCGTAAATTCTTTGGCTAAAGATTTTCGTAAGCTGTCCATTGTTGGCTTGTCTATGTAACCAGAACCAGAAACAAAACCGATTACCCCAGCATTATCGATACGGTCACTAGCCCAGCGAATAGCACGGATATAATTATCATAAAGTCTATTAATATTATTTGCTTTTGAATGAGCAGCATAAGTTTCACGAATGCGGTTATCTAAAATCGGATAAGGGGTGTTTTTTGCATTATCGTTTTCATTCTTTTGTCCTACTGAATAAGGGGGGTTACCAAAGATAACTTTAATATTTAGATTTTTCTGATGTTCCAAATATTCACTGTTTTCTTTGAGTATACCGTCGATCAAGTTTTTTTCTTTAAGCGTCTGAAACGTATCAGCCAAACCAATATGCTTGAAAGGAATATATTCACCTTTCATAAGACTATGATACGTCGTTTCAATGTTAATCGCTGCTATGTAATAAGCGAGTAAGACAATCTCATTGGCATGGATATCATAACGGTATTTATATTCCATGTCCTCTGGTTTGATGAGATCTGATTGTAAAAGCCGTGTGATAAAGGTTCCAGTTCCAGTGAAAGGGTCAAGAATAGAGACACCACGTGATCCCAAGCTTTTTCCAAACTCATTCCGCAACACATCATCAACAGAATGAATGATAAAATCAACAACCTTAACGGGCGTATAAACAATTCCAAGCCTATCCGTGGTTTTCTTAAATGCCTTGGCAAAAAAACTTTCATAAAGTTTGATAATAAGATTCTGTTTTGCATGCGTTTTGGTAATGCCTGCTGTACAGAACGTGACACTTTTGTAAAATTTATCAAGATCTTTCGTTTTCTCTTCGATATTGGTTTTATCAAGTTCTGTTAAGATTTTTTCCATGGCTTGCGAAATGGCATTGTTCCGTACAAATTCATTGCCATAAAACAAGGCTTTAAATACGGGACGCGTGACAAGATGCTGTGCAAGCATCTCAATCGCTTCCTCTTGCTTGATTTCACTGTTGACGTTATTCTTTAATTCCTTATGAAAGGCATCAAAAGCATGAAAGGCTTCACTGCTTTCATCAGCAAGTAGGTTTTGAAGATGCGTAATATGGTTTTGAGCAATCTCAGCAACATTACCCGCCCAATTTTCCCAATAATCCGTGATTTTAAAACTATCCAGAAAAATGGCTTTGACAAAATCAAGAAATTCAGAACGGGGGAATAAGTCTCCTTGTCCTCCAGATACCGATTGAGATTTGCTTTCTGCTGTTCCAATGCTATGCCCAGAACTTTCTGCTTTTGATGGTATTGAGATCTCATCAACCGTTGTGGTGAGTTCTTTTAATTCATCGGCACGCTTAATCTCTATAATCTCAATCGTATGGCTGCTATCTTGTCCTAAAGACATTTGATTAATTGTTCGTGCAAGTCTCTCATCATGAGAATGTAAAGCATGCAAAACTTGCCAAACAACACGGTATCTCTTATTGTTTTTTAAAGCCTTTTTGGCTTCTAAGCGTGAGGGAATGATAATGGGTAAAATGATATAGCCTGTTTTCTTATTTGGAGCACGACGCATCACACGTCCCACCGCCTGTATCACATCGACTTGGCTATTACGCGGGTGTAAAAACATGATGGCATCAAGAGCAGGGACGTCAATCCCTTCAGACAGACACCGAACATTGCTTAAAATCCGACAAACATTTTGCCCCGCATCTTCTTTAAGCCAATCCAATTCCTCATTGCGTTTTTTGACGCTTTGCGTTCCGTCAATATGTCTTACTTCACAGTTTAGAAAGGGAATGGTTTGAAGGAAATCATCAATATGAGATTTGATAATTTTATTGAAAAGCTTTGTTATATATTGAGAGGTGTTGATATCTTTGCAAAAAGCTAAAGCACATTGCATGGGCTCTGTATCATCATCATCAACAGCGGCTTGCTTATCTATTTTGGTAAGTGCTCTATAACAGCCAATAATTTTTGCCGCATCATCTAAATCAATTTCACGGTTTTCATTGGCAATAATCTCCTGTATGGCTGGTGTGATATAGGTTTCATTAATACCCAAGACCACAATCTTGTAAGGAGTTAAAAGTTCATTATCGACAGCTTCCGCGAATGTATAATGATGGAGTTGTTTGCCATAAAGGGTTTCATCGTCCATAGATGCCAAAACAGCATTGATCTCATCCGCCCGCCTTTTAGCAGTATCACTAAAGATCTTAGGCGTTGCTGTCATATACAGACGTTTTTTGCCCCGAATGATGCTGTTATCGTGAACCTTGATAAATTCAGATTCATTGTCTTCACTTCCCAATGAGGCACCAGTGGTACGGTGTGCTTCATCGCAAATGATGAGATCAAATTCGGGTAAACCATGCTCTTTTTGCGCATCGGAAATCACTTGTATAGAATGATAGGTTGAAAAGACTACCGTCATTGCATCTGCTAGGTTTCCACGGGCTTCTTTGGCAAGGGCTTGAGCATCCGTAGTAGCAGGGAGAACAAGATCTGATGTTTCCATTCCAACAATATCATCTTGGTTTTTACGACGCTTGCCTACTTTTGTATCCGAACACACCGCAAAGGAACGCAACGGGATTTGTGCATCGGCTGTCCATTCACGGATTGTTTGTGAGACTAAAGCCAGAGAAGGGACCAGAAACAACACACGCTTACCTTTCCCAGCAAGGGTTTCTGCTATCTTAAGACTTGTGAAAGTTTTGCCTGTTCCACATGCCATGATCAGCTTGCCACGGTCTGCTTCTTGTAAACCTTCACAGACTTTCTTGATGGCTTCTTCTTGATGGGGACGAGGTTCTTTTGTTGACTTAAGAACAACTTCTTTTTTTGTTGCAAATATTTGCCAATCTATCCGACTGTTTTCCATATGACGAAGGTCAATACGATAAACGGGTATCGCTTGTCCTTTAATCATGGCATTCACATTGTCACTTAATTCCACTTCCGTGCTATCAACGAGAAGACGATATTTAAAGATGTCTTTTCCAGATGCCGCGATAAAGCTATCAATATCCTTTTTACTGATCTGATGATATGCTTGATAAAACTTACATTGAATAGCGACATAGCCCTCTTGATGACGAAGCTTGGCAACTAGATCAATGCCGATATCATTTTTATTCCAACCTTCATGCTCTTGCGCCCATTCATAATAGGTTTGCACCTTTTCGTAGCGCCCATAATGAAGAGGGTCTTTCGTCAAATAAGCTATGACAAGGTTTTCAAACAGCGTTCCCAATTCACGGGAGGATTTTGCCTTTTTACGGTAGAATTCCAACAGAGAGCGTAAAGTGACGTGTTCATTATCAGAATGATGAGAGCGAAGCATAAAGGATAAACTCCATAACTATCTACGATACAGATTAATTCTCTTCAAAAGAATCAAAATGAAGCTTATTAAATCCATTTTGAGTAAATGGTGAAAAAAATGTAGAAAAATGCGAAAAAACGGATAATTTTTTTCAAAAGGGGTTTTTAAAGGTTGTTTATCCACAGCCCATGACATGGAATAAGATCAACAAAGTAGTAAAATTTGCTATTCATCTCACGGGTTAATCAAGATAAATGTACTATGTGCTTTAAAATATCAGAATGAGTATTTTGATGCATTTTATAGATAGGTTTTGAAGGTTTTTCACACCCTCAAAATACCTTCAAAAATATACCGCGGGTTGTATTTATAGGTTGTGTTTTAATATAGATTGTATCTCTAAAATGCTAATATATTGAAATATAATGACTTTTATTTTTCGATTGAAAAAAAATATATAAAGGGGAGTAAAAGGAACCCTCAAAATATTCAAAATACTCAAAACTCATAGATAAGGCATTCTTTGAAGGTTCACTTTATGAAATACATGGGTAAATGACTTATTGGGGAGGCTTATGCCCCTTTACCAAAGGATTCCATTCATAACGTATCGTAGGTCGACCGCTTTTAGGGGTATTATCTCCAGAGATTTCACGAATATAGTTACAACGGCATAAAAGCTCTATAGCTTGTTTAACGGCTTGATTGTCTTTTAAAGAGGTCCAGCTTCTTTGATGAATATCGCGTAAAGTAAAGACATCGGGCAAATGATCACAACGCTCGACAATTAATTTTGCACGCTCTGCTGTCAATGTATCATGCGCTGTATAAAGACGTTTGGCATGACTTAACAGATAACTTGTCCAACGCAACGCTGTTGTGATGGCATAGGGTCCAATTTCTAAACGACCACCGTCAAGAAGTTCAAAAATCAACGCAAGGCTTGCTATGGTCTTTGGCATTTTTAAAAGATGCGATTGTAAGCTTTCTGAGTGAGTCCCTCCTTTTGCTTCTTTATGAAGATGCTCTAACCATTCATAAAATTTCACTTGAGCTTTAGGAGAAAAACGCATGATCAGTGGTTGGTCGGGAGACCCTAAGCGTTTATCACGAAAAGAGCGAAAAACCCCTTCATACTTTTGCCACCCCTCTTGATTAGGCGGTCTATCAATCACTTGCCATTCTTTATTGTCATCGGGCCAGACAAGCATTTGAAAGCGTTGCAATAAACCGTCATCGTTTATTCCACGGTGTATTGCTTGAATGAGTGGAATAAGGCGTGAAGGTTGAATGCCTCCAATCATGGATAAAGTGACATGGGGGATAAAAATGGTTCCCCGCCCAATCCGGTCATAAGTAAATTGATCATCTCCATTAAAAGCTGTTAAATAAAAGGCGCGGTCTGTTTGATATTCCTTTCTTTCTAGATTGGCTAAAAAGCCAGCCAATTCATCACGCACCATTAAGAGACCACGGGGGTTTTCTTTTAAGAGTTCCCCAAGCTTTTCAACAGTCACATCATTGACAATAAAACGAGAGACATCCTCATCATGCACATTGTCTTTAGAGAGCGTTTCAGACAAAAGAGCACGGGCTGTTTCACACTCTCCTTTTCTTATCGCTTTATTGGCTTGTTTTTCCTTTTCCCGTTTGTCTAAAGTTTCAAATCTCTCTTCAATTTCTTGTTTTTCTTTCTGTTTTAACCAGTCTTTATACCATTCCTTTTGAAGGCAAGTGATAGGCGCTAAAGCGGCTTTCATGGCTGGTGTTTTGAATGTTGACGATTGCCCAATCAGAGCCCCCCAGAGATTAGGCACCACAATCCAATCATCATATTGTTTTGGGGCAACCCGCACGCCATTGCCAATGACAGCAGCCAAGGCACAGAGAGCAGAGACAGCAATAAAGTCCATAGGGGCTTGTTGACGCTCTGAAACGTCATAAACATAATCCATGAATGGCATGGGCAGTTGTAATGGGTCAAAAGGCTCGACGGGTAAAAGAGCCGCCGTGATAGGCTTTAATTCCCCCCAACCGTTTTGTTGCAATGCTTGTTTATAAGGAATGGCTTCTAAACAAGTCTTATCATTTAAAGAGCCATTATCGTTATCATTTAAAGGAGTATTATTCTCTAAAATATTTTTATTATCTTGTATCATGTTATTTACCTTAGAAAATAGAGGAGATCGTAAAAATATGCATTATGCGGGGCTTGCCTTATAAGGACCTCAAAGGCTTGGCTATAAGCACGCATAGCAAAGGTAAAATCAGCTAAAGTCTTTTTGATTGGTTGGCTTTGTTGCCAAATTGCTTTTGCTCTCTCTGCTTTCTGTTTTACTCGTTTGAGATCAGCACAAAACTGTTTTGAGAAAGAGAGCGTATGAGCATAAGCTTGTTTTCCAAGCAACCCAATTCTTATGAGCGCTTGTATGATCTCTCTAAAAGAGCAGCCAGCATAACAATAGAGCAATAAACGCCCATCATGTCCATTAGCAAGGGATAAGCTAGGCAGCCTATCATCATGAGCAGGGCAACGGGCTGTTCCATAACGCCCATACCAAACCCCACGCAAAGCACGTGTGATACCTTGCGCATTCTTAAAAGAACACATCATTTTTAATCCTATAACGTTGTGTCATAGGACGGATTGTGCTATCTCTAGATTGATGAGTTTGAGAAAGCCTTGTCCGTCCTTATGTGACAAGGTTTTTTTATGCCACGTCGTTATAACGTTGCTGTTTTGCTTGCTCGATGACATTCAAAAGATCCGATTGTAACCAACGGGATAAAAAACCAAATTTTAAAGGTTTTGGGAGAGAGCCATTGGTAACATGACGGCGGAAAGTTGAGACACTCATATGAAGCAATTTTGCACTTTCACGGTCTGTTAAAAGAATATCATTTTCTGTCATTCTAAAATCCTTTCATAATAAAAAATAGAACCAAATCATACCTATTTATTAAGCACATTTTGGTTCATTTTTGAAGGTATTTTATTTATAGAAAACAATATATTATCATATAAATTCTAATGTGATAATTTATGAGTCTTATTGAGAAAGAATGAGAGAGAAGAGAGAGAAAGTTATCCACAGATCATGGGGTTATGCACCCCATATCTTAAGATTGACCAGTGACATAAGCCGCCCATTTATCCATATAAATGCGGCGCTGTTCTAGATAGTCAGTCCGACGATAGGCACGCTCTACTTTACCGCCTACCGTATGAGCTAGAATGGTTTCAGCGACCTCATAGGGGGCATCGGTTGTTTCAGCAAGCCAATTGCGTAAACTAGAGCGAAATCCATGGGGGCAGGCTTCAAGGTTATTGTCTCTCATATACTTTGACATACACGTATCATTAAGAGGCCCCCGACTTCTTACAGAGAAAAAGAAATCGTTGCGAGAAAGCGAGCGCGCTTGTTTGAGAATTTCTAATGCTTCTGTTGATAAGGGCACACGAAACTCTTTTGTTGTATCACGTCTTCCTTTCATATTTTCAGCAGGGATAGTCCAGATATCGTCATCAACTTGATCTTTATGGATATGACATAAAGGAAAAGTACGAACGCCTGTCAGAATAAGCAAACGCAAAGCCAGTTGTGTCATGGTTGTTGTTTGGCAGAGTGACTGATAAAAGGCAGGTACATCCTTCCAATCCATTGCTGGTAAATTTTGCGTTTTATGAAGCTGTTTTCCTAAGAGAGCGCGTGCTTTTGTTGTTGCTTGTAAATCGACATCTAATCCCAAGGCAGCCGCATGTTTGAGACAAAGATTAAGACGATTCATTGCTTTACGCGCTGTATCAGCTTTTGTATGCCAGATAGGGGCAATAGTGTTGCGTATCTCTGTTGGTGTAATCTCAGAAACGGGCAGACAGCCTAATTTGGGTAGAATATGGAGTTTTAAAGGTGAAAACCAGTTTCCATCTTTAGCATCATTCTTTAGTTCAGCTTTACGACTTTCAAAAGTCTCTAAAGCAATGTCTTTTAAATAATGAAGATTACTTATTGCTTCACGCTTTTGTTTATTGCGTTCTTTAATGGGGTCACGTCCTTCACGTAAAACAGAACGCCACCCCGTTGCCAATTCACGCGCTTGTTTTAAAGAGACATCTCTTAAAGCCCCCAAGCCCATTTCACGACGGCGCCCATGAATGGTATAACGATAAATCCATTGAGCGCCTCCATCTTTACGCTTATGAAGTAACAAGCCGGCACCATCATTATATTTGCCAGCCCCCAATGTTGCGACAGATCT
>NZ_JBHIQI010000019.1:0-16989 GCF_042196465.1 Bartonella sp. AD13SXNS | reverse complement strand
CTGATCAGCTAAAGATGGTGAAGATGTTGAAACAGCAGCTTGTTGCTTTTCATCAGAAAGAGGATGAGGAACTGATGAAGGTAACACTACACGAGTCTGATTTTCTTGAGAAGAAGATGCCAAAACGCTAGAAACCTTCTGTGTTTCTCTTAAATGACGTGGAGGCCGTGGCTTAGGTTGCTCTTTGTTAGATGGACGACGACCAGCCTTTTTTCCTCCAGAAGAAGCCCCTTGATCAGACAATGCAAGAGGAAACTTCGTTTTCTTATTCACACACTGTCCTTCAGTATTCGAACGTGTCGTGCCTCCAGAGACTCTACTTAAATACCAAATTGTAGAATAACCACTAGAATCAGCACACCTTTCTCTCTTCAGCAATTGATACTGATAGGTTCCACCATCGACAGTTGTAATGTCATTTCCAGAGTGGTCTTCCAGAGTAAAATTAGCCCCTCCAACTTTATCAGTAATTAAATTAATCTCTGTAGCCCAACCATTTTTCTGTGAGAGAGGACCTGTAATTTCAGTACCAGAATCTGCAACATTTATTTTGTGATTACCTGAGCCATCGCCAATCGTCAGGTAATCACTCGTATCCCATGTAGCACTCATATTAAATCGAAAATGCAAATCCCCTGAAAGTTTCTCAACATGAAGTGAAATATGACGTGGATCATACGGAATAGAAGTAAAAATAACCGTTCCTCCGTGTCCCCCTAAATCTTCAATTTCAATCTGAGGTTTTTCTCCTATATTCCGTTCACCAACCTCAAATATTGTTTCATCAGCTCTTCCTTCTATAGAAATCTTTTTCTTAGTGATATGGTTTGTCCTATCACCAGCAAACAAATAAAGTTCTCCATGATTATTAACCCTTACTTCTCCAACGACTTTTTGAATACCAGAGTGAAACCATGACCTAGCAAAATCAGTAATTGTTAAAGTATCCACAAACCCTTCAGGATATACAACTTGAACAGCATTATCCTTCAAGGTAGTGGACAAAGATTCTCCTAGTGCTAAAACATGTTGCCTGCCATTCTTAGAAATCTCAGCATACATCGATTTACCCCCTTCTTTTCTTTCTCCCGAGTAAAGATTTTGTTCTCCATTATTTCCCACTTTCGTATACCAAACCACTGCCCCATCATACACATTCTGCTGACCCACTGCTCCACTACCCCCAGAAACTGTAGTATTAGAAGCACTACTTCGTCTAACCACACTTGTAAGATCAAGACCTTTCTCTTCATGAATAAACTGCTTACCTCCAAGGATTTTGGCATTTATCGCATTTCCTCCACGCACAACTATCTGCATCCCCCCTTTTTTAATAGTGGAACCTATAGAAGTTGCTCCATTTTCAACAATCTCAACACTGCCATCCCCAACCACAATATTGGTGCTGAGAAGGGAAAGAGTCAGTGCTGAACCTTTTGGTATTTCTGCTCCATTTCCTAAACCTTCTACTATTGCTAGTTCTTTACTTCTGCTCACAGCTGTACTTGCAATTTGCACAAGACAACTACTGATCATCAATACTGAAAAACTTAATTTGTATTTATACCGCATTATCCACACTCCATTCTCAATTATTTAGAAAAATATCCCACGGCTACGTAGGTAGCTCATTTTAGATTGTATCATAATGTGTTTTAATTATGTCTAAATGCAATTTTTTAGTGTATTTTTTAATCTAAACAACCATAAGTTGTTGATCTATAAACCACTAAAAAACTCTAACTTAAGGCAGAAAAACTGAATAAAATTCAAAATATTTATTTGAATTCAAGGAACAATTTGCATATTTGGAATTATGGAGGAAAAAATCGCATTCTTTAATGGCATTCCACTCCTCATGCAAAATAGAACACCCCAAACCAAATACATTTGCGTTACCAATTTACGGGCTTTTTTTTAGAGATATCTCTCAAAGAGCACTCAAGCCCATTTCACAATAATGCCCGTGAACGGTATAACGATAAAGCCCCTATGAAATAATAAAAATCCATTGAGCACGCCATCTTTACACCTATGAAGAGCAAACCAGACCCCATCACACGGGACTTGCCAGCTCGTGGGTGTTGCGCGACAGCCCTTGGCACATGAGACAGTTCATGAGAGGCATTTTTTCTTTGCTCAATCGTTTTTATTTATACGGTTCTCTCCGATTATGATCTGCGAGCAAATAATTGTCATTAGTTCAAGATAAAAAAGATTTGAACAGAAAGAATTTTACGGTGTTCGGAGTTCTAATTTAAGTTAAATAACGAAAAATTATATATAAATCAATATGTTGTTACAGATACAAACAAGATCAACACAGAGATTGCGAAAATAAGAAACAACATGTGCGGCTAATGCAGAGCGCTACGGTTTCACAAATGAAAGCACTGTTTGGTTGGACTAAAGATAAATTGGACTAGAGATAAAATAGCATCGCTTTGTACCAAAACAGCCGATAGAAAATGCCTAGCAATAGAAATAATTAAAAAGCTACAAAAAATTGGGATTGGTAGAAAAGCAAATTAACGCAAACCACTTGAAACAAAATTCCTACACACAATCAACCACTTTTATAATAATAAATGGCGGAGAGGAAGAGATTCGAACTCTCGAGAGCCTTTTGAGCCCTACTCCCTTAGCAGGGGAGCGCCTTCGACCACTCGGCCACCTCTCCAACAGAGAGGCATAAATGGTATCAACAGAAAGTTCAAGACATTTTCGATTTTTTTCCCAAATATCTGAAAATTTTTCTCCTATTGATCCCATAGGGACCAAAAGTTAATAAAACAAAAAATGTGTCTTTTTTACCACAGCATCTCGAATAGTACATGTATATATTACAAAAAGGTAATTTCATATTTGAAACTCTAAAAAGATTAGTTATAGCTAAAATAACAAGTGCTGCGTATTTTACTTATGTCTTTGTCCTTAATGCGTTAGGAAAATGGTACTCTTTAGAAGAAATTTAACCGGACCTCGGAGATCCCATATGAATATAAAATCCCTTTTTTTAAGCTCTACAACAGCTTTTTTAGCTGTTTCTGGAGCTCATGCTGCTTCAACAGCGATTGCCGAACCTGAACCTGTAGAATATATTCGCGTTTGTGATGCCTATGGAAAAGGATACTTCTATATCCCTGGAACAGAAACCTGTATGCGTTTATCAGGAAATGTCCGCGCTGATTTTATAGGCGGTGATAATATCGATGCAACAACCGAAACTGAACTGAAAAACAAAAGAGATACCTATGGCGCAGCATCACGTCTCACCCTTGTTTTTCAAGCCGCCTCTGAAACAGAAATGGGAACACTTCGTTCATATGCAAGAATTTATTCAAACTGGGGGGATGGTAAAGATAATGCGAGTGCAAGGCTTGCAGCGGCTTACATTGAACTGGGTGGTTTTCGCGTAGGTCTTGACGATACAATTTTCAACAGCTGGACTGGTGATTATGGAAATGTTCTCAATGATGACAGCATAGCACCTGCTGGCACAACACGCACCAATTTTATTTCCTACACCTTTAGTGGTGACTCCGGCTTTTCTGCTATTATCGGCGCTGAATTAGGCAATAATGCAGATGATCTTCCTGGAACACAAGGATACTACATTGATAAAGATGGTAAACTTGTTTCTATCACGAATGATACTCTTCCGAGTAAATCAATTAAAAATTACACACCCAATGTGGTTTTAGGTATAAAGTTTATGCAAAAATGGGGTGGCTTTTCAGCAGTTACCGCATATGATACTTACTACAAAAAGTGGGCTGGAAAAATACGTGCAGATTTCAATGTTAACGATCGTTTCAATCTATGGGTAATGGCTGGTTATAAAAACGGCATTGATTACTACACAGTAAATGCAAATGATGAATTATCACGAAACAGCACAACGATTTATGCAAACTGGGGTGGTAAATGGGCAGCTTGGGCGGGTGCCACTTACAAGCTTACTCCAAAAGCAAATTTGAATGCTCAAGTTTCTTATAGCGCTGTAAAAACCTTTGCAACTTCCGTAAATATTACATACACGTTGGTTCCAGGGTTTGTGATTACACCTGAATTAACCTATGTTTCTTGGAATGATGATCGCGTTATAAAAGATGCAAATAATAACGAAAAACATCTCTTTAATGGGAAAAATGCTTTCCAAGGGATGATCCGTTTACAGCGTTCATTCTAATCCTATTAGGCTACAGCTTTTAAAAACTGGCAACTTATGTTGCCAGTTTTTACTTTTGAAATAAAATATCATGAACATCTTTTCCTGATACTTATTTTCTTATCTTCCTAACAAAAATGACTTAATTTCACAAAAATATCCTCAGAAAATGAACCTGATGTGCTTGATAAGAACACTGCACACGGTTGACACATCACTTCAAACAATCTCTTCCCTGTGCTCTTTAAAACATGAAAAATCCCTTTGCTTTATTACAAAATTGATTTTTCCTGATAATTTACACCTAACCTTTATTAATTTAGGTCATAAGCTCCTCAGATAAGTTCTGCACTCAATATTCAGTTTCACTGCACTAAACAGATAAAATACTGTCCCCCAGACAAAAAGCATCATTGTATTTTTGATATGCATGAATGTGTCTTATATAAACATCGTAAAACACAATGTTTTACAATATAGCCTTATTAAAGATCATAATCATCAAGAAACATGTCGTCAAAACTATACCAATATTCTCTAAAGCAATAAAAGAGACAATAGATAGTTGCTCTCTTCCCCTTCTAAAGAACAAAGACTCCTACTCGTACAAATCTATAAACAGCCCTGCTCTTCTTGAAGAGGATTTCATCTGCTAACCACTCATGCAATGTCCCTTCATCAAGATAGACAAACAAAACATATTATGAATATTCATCATATACGCGAATAAAAAACACCTCACATATAAAATTTTTTATATAAACCTTACATTAACTGCCCTAAACGATGGCATTTGGCTATGAACGAGAATAAGACACATAGAATATGCCTCATAAAGAAGAGCAATATGAGACTAAATAACTGATTTCTTTACAACTTTAATCTCTTTTGGAGACCATCAAAAATATTTTTTCAAAAGCAAGAAATACATATTTTCAAAATTTTAAAAAGATTACACCTCTATTTTTTGCACTATACCCTTCTTCTTTGTACTCTTTTTTAAATGTCGCCGAACTTTCCTTGCACACAAAAAATACAAAACTCATAGTCCATACTTTTCGTCTTTAATATTATGAATAAAGAGCCAAGAAACAGCGCTACCTTTATCCAATATAAAACCAATAATCACTCTGAATATCTCACGCATTTCCAAGGTTACAGCTGTTCATGCATAGGAACGCTTCTCAAAAGCTTCTCCCCTTCTGTTTAAAATATTTTTGACTCACACACTAATTTCATTGCAAGACAAAAACAAACATTTTTTATCTCGTTGTACCGTAAAACATCGTCATTTAAGAGTAGGAGATATAAGGCGCAAACACCTCCTTGACACAAGAAGTATTTATGCGTCATGAATATTCAAGATAGAACTTACCCGTAAAAACCTTATATAATTGAATCATATGAGTGAAAAGCACTGTGGAGCCCTCTCGATACAAATCCGGATTATTGACAGACCAGCTCTGAGAAAAATTTTCATCCTTTAGGTGTAGGAAAAACATTCTTTATAAGAGGAAAAGACAGGTTTATGGAATTTGGAGGCTCATTTCAAAAAAAAATAAATTATCATTATCAATAAATATCTTGCCTCTCTCTCTTTTCTCTATAATTTCTAAGCACTCTGTTTATGTTCAATAACATATTGATTAATGAAAAACCTTAACATCATAAAATATTCTCATTTCCCCCCCTTATAATGAATCAATCAAGCTCATTCTCTTGCACTTCACAAGGAGGATTAGCGTGTAAATGAAAAAAGAAACACTTTTTATGAATCGTTTCAAGAACCAAGGCATTAGCAATATTAAGGGCTGAAAAATAGTATGATGCACTTAAGCATTTTTTACTAAATATAAAATGTGCAACAGACTATTCACCTCACAGAGAGTTTTACACTCTTTACAAACGTCATTCTAAAATATGTGTTGTGATACAACACTGAAAAAAATTTGAATAAACACATAACTATACAACACAAGGACATAGTGCTTGAGGCGTTCTATTGTAGTCCAAGAACATACCTCTATTATACTCACCATCTTGACTTTGCACATTTTTAAAGAGAGCGGAATATAAGACAAAAAAACAGAAAAACTTACTTCAGCAAACCGTAGAGTTTTCTGTAGAGTTATGTTTCTTTTTTCATGAAAGGCCTTATACTGTCCATAGGGTTTTTACACTATAAATGCCTCTTTTTACATGAAGCCAATCAATAAAAAGCAGCTTCTCTTAAGATCACATGTGATCATAACATATCTTTCAATTAAAATGAATTGAGTTCACGGAAAATATTTATCAACCAATGCATAAAGAATTGCTGCTGTTTCAACATCTAGAATCCCATCATAATTTTCTTGACGAAAATGAAGTTGAAATGCTCGGATCAAATCTTTGTATCCTGTTTGGGTACACGCAGCAGAAATATCATATCCATAACATTTTAGCTTCGCCAAAACATCTTCTTTGGATGGAAAGTTCTTAGAGAATTGCTCTTGATAATGACTTTTTAATTCGTCATTGTACCATGCTCCTATACCTGCCCTATAAAGTTCTTTCCATGGAAAAGCTGCTCCTGGATCACTTTTTCTTCCAATGGCAATATCACTATGTCCCACAACATCAGTTGGCATAATATCGGGATACCGTTGCAGAATATTTAATGCAAGTTCCTTAACGGCATCAATTTGTATTGGGTTATAAGGAGGAAATATACCCCTCTCATCATGATAAGTCGTAAAATCAACTGCCTCTTCTGAAGACTCAGAATAACCAGTCGCTAAATTAACGATTTCAATCCCGATAGATGCATCATTGAGCTGACTATGCCCAGCCCATGAACTCACACCCGCATGCCATGCACGCTCATTTTCATCAACCAGATTAAAAATACGCATATCCTTAAAGCCTGCCTCACGATATGTCTGCTCTGAAGGATCAGGAACAAGATAGTGTGCACTAACCTTTTCTCCTGTAAGTGCCATAATCGAGGCTTTAAAATCAAGAGCTGTATAATGCATGACGAGAAAACGAACGCGACGATTAAAACTCTTGACAGAACGATAACTATTGTAATCAATCCGATACATAAAAGCCCTTTCTTTTTTGCTTAAAAAGACCACTGCACATCACAACAGATAGGATACTAACTGTTAAAATCCGCTGAACTTCCTATCTAGATACTAAGAATTACGACTGAAATTTGTTCATCAAAAACATTGACACTCTTATCAACAATTAAGACACATTTTTATTTCTTCCACACACGCGTAAAATGTTTTTAACCACATTCACAAATACACCGCATTAAATATTTTTCCCAAAAAAAATTCCTACAAATGACCAATCAAAAAGAAAACAAAAGTGTAAAATGATCACTCCTCAAATCTTCACGTCTTACAGAAAAAAATAGTTCTTCCTGTTATCAAATTGAAAAATATCGCCCCTCGGAAGTGAACACCCAACGATCATGCAATCACACAAAAACTTAAAAGAAAAATTTTATGAGCTCTTTACAGCAATTTATTATCCGATAACTGAACAGAAAATATTCACACGCAACGCTTCATTGGCATATTTTTCAATAAAATTTGCAAAGATTTTCTTTAAAAGACACTGCTTCTTATCTTTTCACAGCATTGCTTTCTGATTGACAAAAGAAGCTCCATTATTGACAATACTTCAACCCCACAAGTCTCTGGGCTCCTTTTATATGCTGTTAATAAGAGACAATACATTGATTTATAATCATAATTAATCATTATAAATATTGAATGTAGCGAGCCTAATATCGTTAAGTTTTTCTTAATCTTGAATCAATCAAATTCATTTAATTACACATCAAAAGAAACATTAACCTATAGACAAAAACCACTGAAGAAAAGGATCAAAATACTTCTTATAATAGAACGTTCAATAATTTAAGAAATATTTTTACGTCCCCATAGAGGTTCATTTTTTCTTCTCCGTTTTCAAATATCTTTTTAAGATAGCCCAAGCTGCATATTCTTGTAAGACGACACCTAAAAGTGGTCGCGTATAGGGAAAAGTTATACGATCATCACCATAACCTTTCATTCGTATAGTTATGGTAGCATGTCCAAGGCTTTCTGCTTGATTTTCTAATGCCTCTAAAGAAGGCTCTAGGCTCACTTCAACCTCAAGCAGTGGAATATCTTGTTTACCTTTTTCTATGGGCTGAAAATACTTTAAAAGCCGCGGATCATTGCCCAACCAACGCACCTCTGCATGCATCGCTAATTGTTTAGAAGCAGTAGTAATTTCTGCACCAACCAAATATGGACGAAAATGATTTTCAAATTCTTCCACGAAATGTTGTTCCAAGGGTGCTTCTGATTGAGCAACCAGTTGCACCAAAACATAGGGACTTTTCCATAAAAAATGCCGTTCAAAGGGTTCATTTTCAAGATGATCATCAACCCACTGCGCAATGGTACTTTCATCAATTCCAATCAAAGTCCATGCATACCCCGCACGCGATACAGAAAAATATTTCTTCTCGTTGTGTTCTAAATAATTCTCTAAAAGCGCAAGAGCCTGTGATGGTGGACCAGGCAAAACAACAAGCGTACTTCCATCGCAAGAGAGATAAAAGCCTGGTGCTGTGCCTGTAGGATTATCAAGCACGGTTGCTGTCTCAGGAAACAATGCTTGACGTGCATTACTCTTATCCGCCGTAATCCCTAATCGTTGTAATTGACCCTTTATTGTTTGCCAAACATCTTCATGATGTAGTAAAGGCTGCTTTACAGCTTGAGCAACTCCATCACGTGTTTTATCATCTGATGTTGGTCCCAATCCCCCACTGATAATGATAAGATCTTCTTGTCCAAGACAAGAAACAACAGTCTCACTGATTTGCTGTAATTGATCAGCACAAACAAAATGACGTGTGACTTGAATATTTCTCTTGTTCAAGCTTTGGCTTAAATCTTGTAAGTTCGTATTCAAATATTGTCCTGAAAGGAGTTCATCACCAACGGTAATAATCGCCGCACGACAAACAAAGACAGGATTCATAAGAGAATTGCGAACAGCTTCAGCCATTTGACGGGTAGAGGCTACACCTCCAAGATCATAGGTAACGGTTTTTCCAGCACGAATAACCTGATCAACACTCTCAGACAGTTGTTTTGCTGCATCTTTAAAGCCTAAATGCTCTAAGAGTAAAGCCGTGGTATAAAGCATCGCAGAAGGATTGGCTTTATTTTGTCCAACAATACGTGGTGCGCTTCCATGAACAGGTTCAAAATAAGCAATCTCGCTCCCCACGTTCGCACTAGGTGCAAGCCCTAATCCTCCCATGACTCCAGAGCCAAGATCAGAGAGAATATCGCCAAACATATTTTCAGCAACAATCACACCAAACTGCTCTGGCTTGGTTACAATCCATAAAGCAACCGCATCAACATTATGAATATCTGCTTCAATTTCCGGATAGTTTTGCGCAATCTTCTCAAAAATTTCCTGAGCAAACTGTCCACTTTCTCGCATAACATTGGGCTTATCAGCAAAAGTAACTCGCCTAAAGCTATATTTCCTTGCATAAGAAAAAGCGTATTCAAATAACCGCTCTAAACCAAAGCGTGTCTGCAAACGGACTGTCCACGCAGCTTCCTCAAGCCCATATTTTGTCAAATTTGGATGTTTTAGCCAAACGGCTGTTTCAGGAGAAATACCCCGAAAATCCAATCCAGCATAAAGGCCTTCACTATTTTCTCTGATAACACAAAAATGAAAAGGTTTTCTCGGACCAAAGATGTATCTTACAGGACGTATATTCGCAAACAAACCTAACTTTTGGCGAAGTTGAAGTGCGGGAGAAACATAGGCAAGGTTTTTCTCTTTTAAATGCGGAGCAAGTTCTTTTAAAGCCGCTTCTTTTCCTTTACTGGTCACAGCACCAAGTAAAATAGCATCACTCTGAGTAATTTTTTGCCAAGTCGCTTGAGGAACAGAAGCTCCTTCCTGTTTCCAACATTCAAAACCAATATCACCATAAGTCAATTCAATCGGCAATTGGAATTGCTCTAAAACCATCAGCGCAGCATCACAAATCTCTGGTCCTATCCCATCACCAGGTAATACAAGAACTTTCTTTTTCATAATCCCTCCATCCACTCATCAATGACTGCATCCGTCATAGTAGGATTATCCTCCCACAAACGCGTACCAGCACCAGAGATAATCTTATATTCATGGTTCAGATTATGACTTTCTGTCTGATTATCTACCGTTGCAAGTTGCGACTTTTCTCCCACTAAAGCTAAAAACTTCCCCTTATACTTAACTATTTCATCTCTAGCATCTATTTTTAATAAGAGTTTAAAGCCTCTTATCATGCGTTCAATTGCCACGCTTTTTTGTTCATCAGGAATCTCCAATAAGGCTCTTTTTTTCATAATGCCAGAAGGATGCATAAAACCATTGAGTATTTCCAAAGCCCCCGATAAATCATTGTTTTCTAAGGAGGAAAGAATATCTCCAAGGCGCCGTTGCAAAACCTTATCTGGATAGCCAGGTGCATTCACAGCAAGCACCGCTTGAACATTGGGAAGCTGAGCTGCCAATATTTGTACCAATGTTCCAGCCATAGAAAATCCCACAAGCACTGCGGGCTCTTTAAAATAGCTTTTAAGTTTTTCTGCCATAAAAGATAAAATGTCTACAGCAGAATAATTGAGAACATGAGAACTCTTAGGAAAAAGAGAAAGCGTATCCAGCAGAGTGACAGGGAATCCTTTTGTTGAACATAGCTTTGTCAATGGAGAACAAAAAACACCACCATCCCAAATTGGCATTACAGGAGAAAGAATAATAATAGGAAGGCTCATTGATCAATTCCTCCCCTTATTTTAAACATGCATTAGAGCAGAAACTCTTCCCACCCACTATCATGAAAATACAGATATGTTGAAATTCTAAACTCATAAGCTTCCCCCCCGTAATCAGCGATTTGTTAAACGCACACTAAGCCTGTGACAAATTTAACCCCACGCAATCAAGCAACTTAATAAAAAAATTCATCTAATGTACAGGTGCCCCATTTGTGTAAAACATCAAAAGCATTTCCGCATAATGCTTTCTTTTTATCATTTACTCAGCTTATTTCTGAAGTCATAAAATGACGCGCTTTTTGAATATAAATGATAAAACCAATCATACAACACACAGCTAACAAAGTTGCCATAGCCCGTGGGCTATGACCAGAGATTTTTCCGATAACCGCTGCACTGAGTGCCGCACTTCCTAATTGCAAAGATCCCATAACACCAGAAGCCGCTCCCGCAGCTTTCGGATGCGATGAAATAGCCAACGCTGTTCCTAACGGCAATAAAAAACCATTGCCAAAAGTAAGAACAGCAATAGCGATAAAACTTGTCACAAGGGGCCATGGGCTTAGATACATTTGCAAAGCAAACAGCACACCACCTATCACAAAAATAATGTACCCTCTCCCCACAGTTTTTTCCATAGACTCGCGTTCAAAAAACCATCGCGCCAAAAGATTTCCCAAAATATAGGGAAACGAGACACCAATATAGCTATAACTAATGTGTATCGGTGATAACCCCAAAGTCGTGAGTAAAAAAGGCGACTCCACAATATAAGCAAAATAGGCAGCGTAAGAAAAACAGGGAATAAGTGCATAAAAAATAAATTGTTTGTTTCTGAAAACGCCTAAATATGCCTTCATCAATCCTACAGGAGAAAAATGCTGCCGTTTTTGAGGGGGTAGAGTTTCGCTTAGCACAAAACAACATAGCAAAATGGTCAAAAATATAAAAAAGCTTAAAAAGATAAAAGTTGCCTGCCAATGAAAAGCTTGTATCAAAAGTCCACCAATGAAAGGTGCAAGTGCTGGCGACATTCCAATAAAAGGGAAAACAATCAAATAAAGTTTTCCAGCCGCTTTTTTATCCAACAAATCATTGATAATTGCACGACTTAAGACAAGTCCCGCACAAGCACCAAGACCTTGCAAAAAACGTAACACAAGAAAAGCGTGAATATGAACCGTATAAATCACACCAAGTGTCGTAAATAACCACAAGAATAAGCCCAATAGAAGTGTTTTTTTACGCCCAAAATTATCACTCAGCGGCCCATAAATGAGCTGTCCAAGTGCCAATGCCAACAAAAAAACCGCCACTGCACTTTGAATTTGAGATTGTGTCACTTGATAATATTGACGCATATCGCCCAGTGCCGGTAAAAAAATATCGGTAGAAATCAATCCTCCCGTCGATAAACATACGATAAGTATAATGAATGGTAATGTATATTTATGTTTCATCAGGAAAGTCACATTTCTTAAATTTAAAAATATTTAAATTTTACGTTTATAGAAAAATAATAATTTATATTTATAAATATAAAGCTATTTTAACTTTATCCACAGGGAATAAAATAATCAATTTTCTTTATTCTTTTACTTTATTCGAGAATAATTCAGCTTGTTGATACATAAATCCAGTGTATGATCCGCACGCACACACTCAACACGTAAATAAACACTTAGTGCTTCACTTTATAATTAATTTTAAAGCATAGCAAATCGCAATTTTAAAACTATACGCAAAAGAAGCTAAAAGATCAAAACTCCCCTTTAGAGATATATTTCCCAATCCGAAATAGCGCATTTTGTTGTATTCATGTTGCCCTATCTTCATCAGCTTTTTTTCATTGATATCATCAACAAAAACGCTCCCAAACACTATCCCTCTCCATGATAACAACATCACTTTCCCGACAACATCTTTTATCAGAAGTGGTTTACAACGCTCAAAGAAAAAAGAAGCCACAAACTCCCTTTCCTCAAAACTCCCCACGCAAATATTATTGTAACAATACAGCATATAATAATGGCTCATGGAGAAGTCTTTATCAACACAAATAATTGAGCAAATAAACTTAATAGCCCACTAATATCATAAAGCAAATTGTGCTTCTATCTCGCTCTAAAATCTAAATTCATCTTGTCCATTTTGTTAGAATTTCATTCTACATAGCCAGCACAAAGTTTATTGCCTAAGCTATTGACAAACATGATATAATAAAAATTTGACGAATCATTCTGCATCTAATGTAGAAAGCAAGGAGAAGCTATTAATGAATATAACAGAACGAGCCACGTACCAATTACTTGGACCTATTAAAGTGGAAGGAAAGACATACACAGAAATCACCTTACGCCGCCCGAAATTTAAAGATTTAAAAGCAATACAGAGCAAAGAAGGTGACGAGCAATCAATTGAAATGATCGCATGTCTTTCAGGGTGGTCCTATAATGCCATCAGTAAACTTGGTGTTCGTGATTTTTTAAACATTAAAGACATTTACGGGCCTTTAATAAAAAAAGTATTAAAAAAACTTGATAAAATGAATACAATCATAAAAATCCCATCCCTAAAAATCCTATCCTTAGAAACTCAATTTTCTAAACATCTCAAAAACTTTATAAACAAAGTAAATGCACCCATAAAAAGCATAATGGATGAATGTATTTTAATCGACAGTAAACCCGAAAAACGCACAAGTAACCTTTATACAAATACATTTGAAACAGAATCCATGACAACTGCAAATGCAAAAGTGAAAACCTGTAGCACCTATGAACCGATTACAGTTCATAATCCCTACGTCATAAAGGTGGAACGCATGACCTTTACAAAATGCACTTTCTTAATACAAGATGGTCCATCGAACCAAATTTATCTCTCAAATCAAAGTGCTCTTACATCGTATAAAAAAACTGCGGGCGAAACTAAAAAACAACCTTTGGAGAGAATCTCGAAACTTTTGGACATTGTCTCAAAACTTTTCAACTTTCCTCTCTGGTTTTGGGAGTTTTTACTCAAAGAACTTAGAAAAGTTTTCTAGCATTGTTTTGATATAGAGCAATAAGAGAAGGAAAAACAGCTTAGAACACTAATGTTTCTTCCTTCTCTTTTATCTCTCATAGCTTTTTGAATTGAATACTTTTGATATTTATTTTGAATAATTGAAGCATTCTTTTAATTATAAGTACAATATAAAAAACTAAAATTTTAGAAGACGCGCTGTTTTTACAAAAAAATGAATAATAAAATAAAGACTCCAGAATTTTACTTTTTACCTTCAAACATAATCAATGATGGAAAAGCGTTTACAAAGTTTTCCTCAGCAGTATCCGGGACATTACTTGAAAGAAAAGCATTAAGAGAGCTTACTTTTAAGCTAAGGGGGAAAGGTTAAACTTCACAACGACATTCAATCTTTTAAACATTGCAGTACAGAACGGGAAAAGAGAGCCATTCTTTTATTCCCCATAGACCGTTTATCCCCCCATCAACTAAAATTCTCGATAAACTGATATTATCAGTTCTAGACTGGAGTCATGTAAGAAGAATTTTAAGTAATGATCACCGTCTTGTTTTCAATGTTTTCTGTCCTTTTTGGCACATATCTATTCCCTTTTGGAACATAATTAGCCAAAAGGCATTGTATCTCCAGCATATTCAAGGAGATAAAACATGGAAACTCGCATTCCTGAAAATACACCATTCGATACCAATTTTCTAGGAGAAACATCTCTAGAAGAAAAGTATCCATTCTTTCACACACCCATTTCATGGTCCGCAATCTTTGCGGGACTGGTGACGGCTCTTGCCACCTCAATCTGCCTCTCTTTTCTGGTCGCCGCTTTAGGCTTAAGCCAAATGGATTTCACTTCTTCAACCCCATTTGAAGGCTCTTTCCTCTCCTTTGGCGTGGGTTCCGTTATCGTTACACTGATTAGCCTAGCCTTGGGAGGCTTTGTAGCTGGACGTTTTGCTGAATCATCAGGGATTCTTCATGGCTTTCTCACTTGGGCTCTCATAACATTGTTGATGACCCTCCAAGCCATCCACGTCGTTTCAAGTACAGCAAAGATAGGAGCTAAAACGGCTCTAGAAAACAGCTCCATGGTCCAACAAACCGTTGACAGCCTAAAAAACAATATGTCCCCTATACTTGCAAAATTAAACAGTGAAAGTCTTGAAAAGTTTTTTGCAAAAAATAGTGACAATGATATCAATTTTGACCAACTTGGCAATGAGTTACACACTCTGTTCAATAAAAGCGATATTCCTGCTCTCAATGCTAATCGCTTAAAACAAACCTATCAGGCTGCACTCAATGATATTGGTTCTGCGATAACGGCTTTTAAAAATGATCCGTCTCACTATCGCACCACTTTAAAAAATCTTGGTGAACGCCTGTCTGATCGTGTAGAAGATCTCACGACAAAATTTGATCGAAGTGATATCATCAACGCGCTTATGAAGGATGGCATGACCCGTGCGGATGCACAAACAGCAGCCAACCGTGCCGTTCAACTCTATCAAAGCGCAGAGGAAAAAACTGAAAAAGCCATAAAAGCCCTTGAAGAACGGGCAGAAACACTCTCAGACAATCTTGAGGATACTATCAAGGGAGCAAAAAACACTGCAACTAAAGCCACAAAAACAGCCTCCAATATGGGATGGTGGGGCTTTTTAGGAAGCCTCATAGGTGCCGTAATTTCCAGCGTTTTTGGCTATTATGGGTACAGAAGTCGCAGAGACTTTTTCACGCTTTAAATACTTATAGCTCAGAAAGTATAAAACCAATAAAAAGCTGTACAATCTGTACAGCTTTTTTTGCACCTGCTTGAAAAGCTTTTTGCGTAAATGGCAACTTATACACGACCTTACAATATAAAAAAACAAAGTCTTTCGAAGTTCAAACTTGAAAGCAGAATACACAAATAATGAGAGAATATTGTACTCATTGCCCTTAAAAAATCAAAAATCCTCAAAGAGAACAATCTATCTTTTTAAGAAAACATAGAGAGCTCTTCATTATATGCAGTATATCCCTTCAAAGAAAAGAGCAAAAAAATCACGCATCTCTTTGTTGTTAAGAAAAAAAGCGAATACCCTCTTCAATGATATTGCTAAAAAACGCCTCAAAACAACAATGATATAATTTCAAAAAGAATAAGAAATATTTTCAAACAACATGACATTTGACAAAAAAAATAAATCCATGCTAAGTGTAGAAAATTGGTAGTTTTTTATATTTAAATTATCTGTATTTTATCAATTAAGGGGGGAATATATGAATATTTCACTTGATAAAGTAAAAAATGTTATTGAATTGGCTGCTAAAGAGATGAAATCAAGGGAAAGTATTAAATATACCAAGCACAGTGATATTCAAATTGATCAAAATAAGCTTGATATGAATGGTTCGCTGGAAGTTTAATAATGTATTGTTGATATAGATCTGCTTATCTCTTAGAGCAATAAGCTCTTTCCATAAAAGATTTTGCATAAGCTAACACACGACCTTTAAAGTAATTTTCACAAAAGTATATTTAAGGTAGGGTAAGACATCATCCGATTTGTACCTCGTTGTACTGAGGCTAGAGATACTAGCTTTGGAACGGTGTGGAATAAGAAGCACATGAGATACAAGAAGGCCCTTATTTTTTCTAGTAGACATATAATTTTGTGCTCTGAAGATTATCCAATCTTCTCTTTAAGACTTCAGAGCCCCCCATCCCCTCGGTATAGCCTTCTCTATAGCTTATAAAATCCGATATTCCTATAACGGGATAAAATTTAGTGATCACGTACTCTATGGCTTTCCCCTTACCACTGCCAGCTTCCGTTCAAACATCAGGACCAATGGCTGCAAAAGCAAAAAGCTGCTCCTTCTTTTTCTCACGGCAGACTTTCTCTCTCATTACGCTGGTTTCTAAAAAAGATCGCAAAAATCATCAATTCTTTAAA
>NZ_JBHIQI010000018.1:0-17229 GCF_042196465.1 Bartonella sp. AD13SXNS | reverse complement strand
GCTTCAAATGTATCGGCTTCATTGCCGGCATGGTCCGTAATGGTTGCGGTTAAAAGACGCTGGTAAAAAACCTCATGGACAAGCTTATCCCCCACCCTCACCTCAATAAAAGGATGCGTGCGCATTAATCCCATAGCCTTTTCACCACGCTGTTCTTTTCTTGGCTGACAAACTCAGGCAGAATGACCTTTAAGCCCCATGGCAACAGAGCACCATACCCTGCAATACCTGGATTGGCTTCCAGTGTGGCTTCTAAATAGCCATTTAGTCCCCCAACTTGAGAACGGTCCCCTAACACAGCCATGGCATGGTGAAAGCAGATCAGATCAAGACTCATATCTTCTAGCTCTACCACGAGGTGATTTTCTGGTATTTTCATGGCGTTTCTCCTCCTTGGGAATATTGACCATATCCCTCTTGGTATTGTCCCACCTGATATTGACCTTGCGGTTTTCCACCATCGAAAAACGGTAACAAGCTAATGGCATAGCGAATGCGCCCCGATTGACCAGAGCGACTAATATAGTCGTGATCTTTCGTGACACTGGTGATTACCACTGATCCATGGAGAATGGCGCTATAGCCA
This sequence comes from Bartonella sp. AD13SXNS, assembly GCF_042196465.1. NCBI lineage: Bacteria > Pseudomonadati > Pseudomonadota > Alphaproteobacteria > Hyphomicrobiales > Bartonellaceae > Bartonella > Bartonella sp. AD13SXNS. The sequence goes on along the minus strand of NZ_JBHIQI010000018.1, from coordinate 16,643 downwards.
TTGTCACTCATCCAACGGATCATCTGAACAGGCTTGGCAACACGAATGGTTCTAGTGATGGCATCAATGGCTGCACGGTCCCCAAACTCTTCTGGAAACAACACCCCATGAATGGTTTTGGGGTCATTGCCATAACCGGTAAATTGCAAACCGGGTGCCTCACCAAAACGCTCTAGGCAAACCCATGAGGCAGAAAACTCTTCCTCAAAGGATTGGAAATTCAGCCAGTCCACATAAAAGAGATGTGGTCCTAACATCAGCAAAGGATCTCTCATAGACGCCCTCCCCTTATTCTGTCCCGCCATGCAGCGCATTAGCGCGTGCCCGTTGCACAAAGCATGGGCAACCGCGCGACCAGTGGCCATGGGTTCACGCGCCCCATTAACATGCACTGTGACATTTTGATTGTGTGTGATGGGGGAACGGTCTTTGTCTCTTTGCTCTCTCGCAGATGAATTTACAGGAGAAGCCCCCGCAAATTGCACGATGGGTTGGATGGCTGTTTTACCCCCCAAAAAACTTGGCAAAAACTCTCTTACATCAATCGACCCAATCCACCCCTTAATGCGGCTAGGCAAAGATTTACAAAAATCCATCAATTGTGAGATAGACGACATAAAGCCATCGACAATCGAATTAGCCAGATCTTCGCCCGCTTGTTCCATACCAGCCTTGGCACTCTCCGAGAGCTTTTCCTGTGTAAAAAAACTCTTCAACCATTGCCAAAAGTTGGAAAAGCTTTGTTTAACGCCCTCCCACAAATTGCCAAACCACTCGACAACAGAGGAAAGTCCTTGTTTAAACTTTTGCCAATGGGAAGAGAAGTCGAAAGCAGCAGCAATGATGTTTTTCCATTTGGTGATGGTGGTAGTATCAGCACCAAAAAAACGCATGACGGCTTCAAAGGCACGCCCCCAAGCCCGAGATATCCCCCGTGCAAAACCTTTGACAAATGAAGAAAAACGGTCCCAATATTTCCACAAAGCAAAACCAGCAGCAAGGATGACAGCCACAACAGCAGCAATGACCGCCCCAATCGGGGTAAAAATACCCCCCACAACAGAGGAAAGACTTGCCCCAGCCACTTCGATCACTGTCCCCATCCAACCAAAAGAGGCAGCAAATGCACTTCCTGAGACAGCAATCCCCCGTAAAGCCCCGACCAACAAGGTCATGGGGCGTAAGAGTCGGAGTGAACTTGCCCCAAGACCCGCGGTTAGCAAACCCAGCGAGCGCCCTGCGGCTGCTAAGCCACGCCAGCTTGCAGCAACACCACGACTGAGTACTCTAAGCTTGATAAAAGAGCCCATCAATTGAAGAAGCCCAAGACGTGTGCCAGCCATGGTAAAGCGCAAAACCCGTAGAGCAATATTAAAAGCCATCAGAGCGGCAATGGTTTTGATAATGGCACTTGTTAAAGTGGGATGGGCATTCGCCCACGCCATAAGCCCATTGGTAAAATTGCCAACACTTTCCATCAAACTGTTGAGGGGGGGCAGAAGCACTTCACCAATGGTGATGCCCAGAGCCACAATGCGGTTTTGTAAGAGTTCAAATTGCCGCATGGCACCGGTTGCTTGTTTGTCTGCTTCTTGCTCTACAGAGCCTTTAAAGACTTGTGGATCTTTCACATAATCTAAAGCTTGCCCTAACAATTCGGGGTTACCCACCAATTTGGCAAAATCGCCGGTAAAATCGCGCCCCGCAATGGCAATCAGCGAGCGCATCCCCTGTTCGGATTTACCCAACACATTAAAAAAGCGCACCAAGGTGCCGGTGGCATCTTTGTCCAGATCTTGCATGAATTTTTCGCGGGAAAGCCCGATATTGGCAAAAGCATCTTCAAGTGGTAGTATCAGCACCAAAAAACGCATAACGGCTTCAAAGGCTTGCCCCCAAGCCCGTATTATCCCCCGTGCAAAACCTTTGACAAAAGAAGAGAAACGGTCCCAGTATTTCTACAAAGCAAAACCAGCAGCAAGGACGACCGCCACCACAGCTGCAACAACAGCCCCTATTGGAGTAAAAACAGCTCCCACAACAGAGGCAATACCTGCCCCAACCACTTCGATCACTGTCCCAATAAAACCAAAAGAGGCAGAAAATGCCGCACCTGAAACGGCTATCCCTCGTAAAGCCCCCACAAGTAAAGTCATTGGGCGAAGAAGACGCAGCGCATTCCCACCAAGCCCTGCTGCCATTAACCCCAATGAACGCCCTGCAGCCAATAGCCCTCGCCAGCTTGCAGAAAAACCACGACTAACAGCCCCCATCTTGATAAAAGAGCCTATCAATTGAATGAGTCCCCATGAACAGGAAAAAACCGAAGCGGGCAATTGAGATCTTACAGCCCTGCATACACCCACATCCCACAGCACAAACAACAGCTTGAACCGCGTCTTCCACCCCCACGACACAAGGTACAATTAATACTTATTTTGTCTCATAAGAGATAAAATGATCACACAAACACATTTTTTTTCAAGCATAAGTGAGATTTTTTTGAAGCATATATGAACATTTTATCTCTCATAACAAACATTTGTTTAAAGTGTTTTCTTTTCCATTTTTAGCGGCTATTTATCCATTTTGGACCATAAACTTTGGAACATAATTCGCAAAAAGACATTGTATCTCCAGCATATTCAAGGAGATAAAACATGGAAACCCGCATTCCTGAAAACACACCATTCGATACCAATTTTCTAGGAGAAACATCTCTAGAAGAAAAGTATTCATTCTTTCACACACCCATTTCATGGTCCGCGATCTTTGCTGGACTGGTGACAGCTCTTGCCACCTCAATCTGTCTCTCTTTTCTTATTGCTGCTTTGGGGTTAAGCCAAATGGATTTCACCTCCTCCTCCCCTTTTAGAGGGTCCTTTCTTTCTATGGGAATTGGCTCACTTATCGTGATGCTCATAAGTCTGGCAAGTGGTAGCTTTATCGCTGGGCGTTTTGCTGAAACGGCTGGAGCTCTTCATGGGTTCTTAACCTGGGCTCTCATAACACTTCTTATGACATTCCAAGCCATCCACGTGGTTTCAAGTACAGCAAAGATAGGGGCTAAAGCCGCCCTAGAAAACAGTTCCACGATACAACAAACTGTAGACAGTTTTAAAACAAACATATCCCCCCTACTGTCAAACTTAAACAGTGAAAGTCTTGAAAAGTTTTTTGCAACAAAAAGTGACAATGGAGTCAATTTTGACCAACTTGGCAATGAGTTACGCACTCTTTTCAATAAAAGCGATATTCCAGCTCTCAATGCTGATCGCTTAAAACAAACCTATCAGGCAGCCCTCAACGATATCGGTTCTGCAATAACAGCTTTTAAAAATGATCCGTCTCACTATCGCACCACTTTGAAAAATCTTGGCGAACGCCTTTCTGATCGTGTAGAAGATCTCACAGCCAAATTTAATCGAAGCGATATCATCAATGCACTTATGAAGGATGGTATGACACGTGCGGAAGCACAAACAGCCGCCAACCATGCCATTCAACTCTACCAGAGCGCAGAGGAAAAAACTGAAAAAGCCATAAAAGCCCTTGAGGAACGAGCTGAAACACTCTCTGACAATCTTGAAGATGCTGTTAAGGGCGCCAAAAACACAGCCACGAAAGTCACGAACACAGCCTCCAATATGGGATGGTGGGGATTTTTAGGAAGCTTGATCGGTGCCGTCATTTCCAGCGTTTTTGGTTATTATGGGTACAGAAGCCGCAAAGACTTTTTCATGCTTTAAAAACTTATAACTCAGAAAGTATAAAACCAATAAAAAGCTGTACAATCCGTACAGCTTTTTTGTCAAAATCTTCTTGATCACTCTAAAATTCAGCCCTCTTATTTAAAATGCTCTTTGCAATCAACATTGTATTTGACAAAAATAAAATCCATGCTAAGGTGAAACGAGTGGTAATCTTTTTATTTTGGTTATCAGTGATTTTTTTATCAACTATAAGGGGGGAAATATATGAATATTTCACTTAATAAAGTAAAAAATGTTATTGAATTGGCTGATGATGAAGTTGTGCCAACTGCAATGCTTACTAAGTATGCACAGCGTAACGATATTCAAATTTATCAAAGTGAGCTTGATGAGCTTAATATGAATGATTCGCTGGAAGTTTAATGATGTATTGTTGATGCAAATCTGCTTATCCATCCATCTTTAAAAATTAAGCTTATTTAAGTGCATGTTTCAGTTATTTTCAGAGGGCTTTTCTCAAAAAATTTGGGCTAAGCAAGCAGCTGAGTTGTCGATTTCATACATCCCTTTCAATGAAAGGGATGTATTGCATGCTTTAAGACAATACGCTCTACATCCTCATAAACTCTTAGCTCTTAATCCTAAATCCGAAGTAGTAACAGTGGTTAATGGAGTGCGGAGTCCAAATCCTCTTTCAAACTTTCTTGTTTTAGATACGGATAGAACTATAGAAGAATATACTGCCCGCGTTGACCAATATGCCGAAGGACAAGAATGGGCGGTCATGTATTATGGATTATACGCTGCAACCCCTGTTCTATGGGATGTGGCAAAACAATTTGCAGATCAATTAGCACATTCTTTAGGTTTTAGACCTGGTGGACGTGTAGATATTGACTGCTTCATCGGCCGATATTCCTCCACCCATGTTGGGATACATGTGGATCACGCTCATAATTTTGGTTTTACTCTACAGGATGGCAAAACAATGTTTGCATGGCCCAGTACACGAGAAGACCTCCAAGGGCTAAAATATCCTGAATATGAAGCGCATAAATCAACAGCAATTGCGCTGCAAAACCGTACAGACCGTGTTGCCTACTTTCCCCATGATGCTTTCCACGTTGCTGAAACTGGAAAAAATATCGCGGCAAATATCAATATTGCCTTTTGGGAAACAGCACACGATGCACAACATCATAAAAATTATGTCACGCATTTACTCCATCTTGATGATCGAACGCGACATGATATCCGCGCATCAGGAAGAGCAAATTTAAACCCTGATAATGCTTTTCAACACTCTGCACTAAACTCCGCCATCGCAAATGGTACCTTAAAACGCCATATGCTGGTTTCTCAATTAATTTGTGATACAAGTTCACGTTTATGCATCGGTCGCCCCCTTATTGACATTTCTGAAATTGAAAATGAAATCACTCTTCGCGCATCTGCAACCCTCCAATGGGTGCCCTTACTAGAAACAAAAGAACTCCTCATCGCAGCAAATGGGCATTGCGCCAGTTTTGAGTATAGCTCTCATCTAGAACATTTCCTTTCTCAAATTTCATCAGGAAAAAAATTAGATCTAGCAAAATTAAATGATAAACCACATGACACAGCACAGCAGGAAATTTTAAAAGCCGTAAAAGCCTTGGCATCTTGGGGAGCATTGTGACAAAGAAAAAATCCATGATTGTCACCCAAATGGGGCTTTTCCTTGTTTTAGGCTTGAGCAGCTTTGCCGATGAAACAGCACAAGTTACATTTGCTCTCCACTTAGCAGAAAGCACAGCATCTATTTCAATGCTGCTGTTTGCAGGGCTTGTCGGGGCAATTTGTGCCGGACCAATTGCACCACGTCTCTTACATCGCTTCCAACCAGCGCGAACAGTACCCATTGTTTTATTGTTTGAAGCACTCTTCATAGCTGTTGCCGCAATCGCCAACCAATTTTGGGTTTATATTGCCCTTTCTTTTGCACTAGGGTGTGCTGGTTCACTCTTTTGGTCTGCTATCCTTGTTGCTGTACCTGACTTCGCAAAAAATGATCAGCAATTAGACTGTATCAACCGCATTATCCAAACAGTCCGTAATCTCGGCTACATTGCAGGACCACTGTTAGGAGGTGTACTATATGGTCTCTCAAACGGGCAAAAAGGGCTCTTTGCACTATCCATCATGGTTCTCTGTGCAACCTTTATCACTCTCTTCTGTTTTAAAAGTTTAAACATGCATGTGCCAACAACAACCACAACACAGCAAGCCAAAAAGGGACTAGACTTAAGAGGGCTCTTGCATAAAAAAAATGTTGTCTATGCTCTTGCACCCCTCATCATCACCATCATCCTCACCTCTGCTCTCAACGTCTTATCGATTGTCCGCATCCGCACCGAACTGTATTTAAGCGCTGAAACCTACGGGATAATTGCAAGTATGATAAGTCTAGGGCTCGTCGTCGGACCACTCTGCTTTTCCAGCCTTTTCCACCGCTTTGGCAATGCCGCTGGTGCATCACTTGCCGCTACAATAATTGGTTTTGCAATTTTCTGCTTTTCCTTAACACATATTGTATGGTTAATGATGCTGTCATTTTTCATCCTTGGGGGTGCAAACGGCGTACAAAATGCTCTAATGGCAAGTTTTATGATGAAAGCCATTCAGAAAGAACACCGAAACAACCAAATGCCTGCCTATATCTTTATCATACAAACAGCGGTGTGCCTTGGCTTTCTAGGAGCCGGTTTTGTAACAGTGCATCACACCCAAAGCACACTATTTATCATTGGCATCGCCACCATGATCACAGGCATATTAGGCTTTATCATAAACCGCACTATGCAAAAAAAGGAATATGATAATGGTTAACGAACTTTACTATCTTTGCTCTCAGGCAACCCAAACCCAAAAATGGCATGACAATCACCTCTCGATAAAATCGTTGTATCTCCCCTATAACCCCACACCAACCAATAAGACTTTGATGAACCACTCTTGAGTGTGGAAGAGCTAACAACCGTTCCCCAAATTTAGTTTATAGCAAAATAGAAACCGGTTTAACATCATGCAACAAGATCCTATAGGCTTAAACTTTTACAATGGAACAGGCGGCTATGTGTGGCAACTGGCAGACTATATGCGACATGATTGTCATGAGAGCTCCCACACACTTGAATTGCAAAAACCAACGCCGCCCATAGCCATCAATTCTTTCGCTGTCTACCCACGTGAACTCAATCCTTTATCACGCGTTCAATGGGCAAAAGATGTACAAATAATAAAAAACAAACCAGCACTCATTGGCAAACGGCAAATACAACCCATCACCATTGTTTCTACAAAAGGAGCGACATTTGGCGGATTCGACTTTCCCACATTTGAAGCACTTCGTGAAAGCTGCCTTGTCCAATCACTGAGAGAAATACAATTCAATGATACTCTTCTTGCCCCTGGAAGTCTTTTGATATCACTTTTACAACACGGTCTCATCGAAACAGATCAAAAAGCATTTTCAGAAAATGATGCAACCGCTCTTTTACGAGAGCCAACATGTATTATCATAGATTCTTCTCTTGGCAGTCTTGCCATTAATCAACTCAATGGGCGTACAATCCGGCTTCATGAAAAAACAAAACATCTCTTAAAGCAAGCCACCACACCAATGCACATTCAACACCCGCTAGAGGATTCAATAAAGTTTCTTGTAAAAGCAGGAATGCTACGATTGATAAAATTATAAGGATAAAAAGATGCAGCTGATAAGACCTGGCATGGGAACAGAAAATAGTGCACAGCTCATTTATGCGCTTATTCAAATGGCAAGACCACGCACAGTCATTGAAATCGGTGCTGGTGATAGTACGCGCTTTATCGCAAGAGCACTCCAAAAAGCAAAACAAGCATGGCAACAGGATAAAAAGCTTCTAGAATCCGCCATTTGGGAAGAACGAACAGCTTTGCTTGACCCTTCAGGAATTCCTGAGAATTATGAACCTCGGCTTATCACCATTGATGATTTTACAGTAGAAGGTCAATCAGCAGAAGAAGCATGGCAAGAACTTCTTAAAGATGGCATTGAAAAAGATACTGTAACATTTATCAATGAAAATTTTTTCTCTCTTGATGAAAGAACTCTCAAATCTTGGGCGCCAATAGATTTTGCTTGGCTTGATGCTGGAACGCCAGCAGATGATGTACGATTTGTTATAACCCTTTGGGAACATATCACCGCTGGTGGTTATCTTTGTCTGCATGAACCAACAATGACCACAACGATTGCTCTTAATGGCGAACAACGGGTTCGACGCGTTAGAACCCCTATCTGGGAAGAACTCCTCTATCGGCTTGATGATTCCTATGAGGCTTTAACACTCCCCGAAAACCACAAATATCGCCAAAGTGGTCTTGGCATCATCCGTAAACGCACCCCAGCCGAACAAATTGTACGCGCACAATCACTACAAGAAGAACTTATAGAAATCAATGAATTGCCCATTCGCAATGATCTTTTGCCCATGGGAGCAGAAGCACTTCACAAACGCTACACACGCAGTTCGCTCATTTCTGCCATGACCTCTCCTACCCTGCGCGCTGTTTATGCTGCCATTATCCTTGGTGCAAAAAATCTTACTGATATCCTCCAACATATTGATTCAGATGCCAAAACCATTCACAAATCCATCAATCGCCTTTTGAACCTCGGACTTATTCAAAACACAACAGAAGGATTTCAAGCAATCGATACATTGTGGCAAGCGCTAGAAGATAAAAATGGACGAAATATGGAAAATTTTAGTGATCGCTATTTAGAAACAGAAGAGATGCTATCAAAAATTGGTGAAGCGTTTCAAATGGGAAAAATCTATAGCGAAATGGAAGTTTCCAAGATATGCAACCTCTTTACGATAGACTTTGCCCGATTACGACGCACTCTTGTTGAGAGAGGTTTTTTACAACGCCATGGAGGAAAATATCAACGCATCCTTTAAAAATTACAGAATTTGGACCTTGAAATTATAGAAATTCGTTTAAAAATACTGATCTCTATGCATAGATTACACCTTTTACAGTAAAAAACATATCTTTTTTTCCAAAATCCTGTCATGAAAGTCTGCATTTTAAATATCAGCATATAGAAATTTTTTTATACCCAAAAAACACTCAAATTTATGAGAGCAATTATACAGAAAAAAGGCGAGAAATTTTCTATTTTAAAATACTGATCTGCTAGGATAAAAGATAGAATAGTGATTGTAATATACATCTATTTATATTTTGAAGAATTCAACCAGATATTTTTTGAGATTCTTTTTCACATTCATTTGAGTTAAATGATGATAAAGTGAGAGGTGAAACAGCAAATTTGGTTATAACCTTAGCATAACAGAAAAACTTATTCTTTCGCAATAAATAGCTTAAAATATTATTTTTTCCAATGACTTACAAATAACTTTTCTTAATATTATGATGTAAAAATTATTCAAGTTTTATTTAAAATACAATTAATCTCATTTACAAAAAGAAGAATCCATAATCTTAAGCTCTCCACCAACAAGGCTTTAAGAAAACAGCTTCCAGTTCAGTTAAGTGTTCTCAATTGTCCGATACCATGAAGCGAATTTGCCCTAACTCTAATGAAATTTTTGATCTGTAAAAGTACATCGGTTTTCTAGAGTTACTAAAAAAGCAGAAAAGAAAACAAAAAAGGAGCTTACCTGTATAAGAGGCATATGATTACAATATTCATAATTCTTATAATTTAGAAAAATCATTTCGCATTCTTAACTTCTCTCAATACAAACACAATGAAAATTACAAGCTATAAGTTTGCGTTCTAGTTCTTCATAAAAACCAGAAACAAACAGTAAACTGACAGTCATATCAAATAGAAAATTTTCACTTGTTTAAATTGGATCTGTGATAGATATCTGTTTTTTTAAGATAATTATCCTGAAAATCATAAAAGAAAGAAAATTTGAGTGAGTCACTTGAAACAATTATATTTATAATAACTGATTTTAGCTTTTCACTATCAGTACTAAAGGGGATTGGCCAAATTTCCTTTATCGTATAGATTAGTTGTCCATATTTGAGTTCTACTAAAAATAATAAATTCTCTTGTAGATTAGATTAGCACAAAAAAGAGTTCATAGCTAAACTACTATGTGTTTATTGGAATAAACTTTGAATTCACCAAAACTTATAAAACCCAATTTTTTATAAATACCAATTCCCTCGTTAAGAAGCTTGAAAACCAATAACACGACATTGCCTTCTTTTTAAATGTTCAATAGCAATTTTTGTCATTAATGTCCCAATACCTCTTTTCTGAAACTCTGGCACACGCCACCAATTCTATCCGCTTTAATACAAAAACATATTACCACAGGATTGTTATTTATAGAACCAACGAACATTTCTACATCAGAATCTTTTTTATAACAACCACCTATTGTTTCATAAAATATTACCGCCTCCTCATCAAAAGGCTCGAATACTGACGTCATAACATTTCCATAATTTATAAAATCTTGAAGTAATTGAACTTTCTTTATTTTGAAGTTGTCCAGCATAGAAGGAATATGGAATCTATATCTTGAGCGAAGTCTGCCATTTTTACCTCTGTTTCAACATGCTCTAAGCCGATAGATAAGAGAAGTTCATTCACTTTGTAATGAAATGAATGAGGTCCAATCCATCAAGCTAAAGGTAGTTTCTGTGTATTAAAGGGATCGATTATGAACTTTGCTTAGTCTACATGTATCGTTTCTTGTAAATTTTTAGTAGAGATAATATTGAATGTATCTGAAGAAAATGTTGAATTAACGGTAGATACTCCATTTGAAAAATCAACAACCTTCATTTTAGGGCACAATTTTGGTAAAAAACTTACTTTTGAACAAAAATTATTCTCTAATGATAAGTCAATTTTTGATTTATTTAACATTTGTTCCCCTTGTCATTGCTCCGCATTTCTAATTGCTCTTTTTAATACTTTTGTACGAAGAAATTCAAAATTTTGTGAATCATACACGCAAATCTCAATCTAGGCAGTTGGGCATCGAGAAAAAGCGTAGGATTATCAACTAAAAAAATAAAGCGTTTGGAAAAAACTAATATTTCTCTTGAATATATTCTTGATGAAATACTGTTTTACGTAAATAGCTCATCTTTACTTAATAGAGAGAACTCAGTTTTAGCCTACCATCGTGAATGTCCTTGTTGGAGAATTGTTGCTCAATGGCGAACAACTTCTCTGTGTTTACAAGCAGCAAGGATACAGAATTATTTCGTTATGGACGAAAACTTATGAAACGAGCCAATTTATCATTAAAAATCCAAGCAGGATGAATAATGCGCCACGTTATTTAATTCAACGTTATGGGCGAAAATTTCCAAAAAAATCCATACAACGCATACCAAACTATACATTCTTCTAACTCTGTTCTTTGAGATGAAAATCTTAAAGCTTATTTTTTTGGCCACTATGAAAATGTCAGCGCACTTTTGAAGGATACCCGCTTTACAACAACACGCTTAGCCATTCGGGCAGAGCCGGTAAGGAGTGGATTGCGTCTTAACCCAAATGGAAGGGCATAAGCACCATAGCAAGTGGCACATCATACTTTCAAAGCTTACTGGGCAAATGTTCCGCACACGCTATACTGAAATTATTGAAGAAACAACAGACCAGCTTCTCATGATACATCTTCCAAAGGGGAAAATAGATATTATAAATGAATTTGGTAAAGACTATAGCGGACTTGTTACATTAATGGTCTTAGGCTAACCTAAGAGACCGCTACAAGGATATATCCATGTGGCATAGAGGAGTTGCATCTTTTGTCACCAGCCTAAACCAATCAAATGAGGAAAAAGAATTCAGCTTATCGTGCAGCAAAGATATCATCTCTTATCTAACACCACTTATAAAAGAATGGGACAAAAATGCATTAGAAAATTTAATCTCTGTTTTATGCCAGAAGACAAATGGTGGCACCGGTATGAGAACTTCTGAAATAGTTGCGCTCGTCCTTAACATGTTATTAGCCGTCATAGAACCTGCCGATAAAACATGAACTTATCTTTTTTATCATTTCCTCACACACCCAAATGAATGAGAAAAAATCCAAAATGATAGGAGACTTTTTGGCGATGCAATCGCAGAAACACTGCGCTTGACTTCTCCCATTCAGCTTATACCACGCCAGACCAATCAAGCAATAGAGTTCGCAGGAGTCACATTACCAGCCAACTCTCTTGTTTTTTGCATGATTGAAGCAGCTAACCGTGATCCAGATGCTTTTATGAACCCCAATCATTTTATACCAGAACGTAAACGGGGCAGTAAAACTGGGGCGGATCTCATAAGGACCGCAAACCATTGAGCCTTTGGAGCAAGCATGCACGTCTAGGTTCTGCTTTTGCTCTCATACAGATTGAATTGACAGCGAATAGACTCCTCGATAAACTCATTGATATCAGCTTAACTGATGGCTTAATTCTAGAGAAAAAGGCGGGTTATACACAAGGGGACCATCAGCACTTCCAATCATATTCATTCCAATATCAAAATTGCAGATATCACAAATGCGTGTTCATTCTTAAAACTCTGTGATTTATGGGGGGGGGAAGCAATATTTTAAAGAATATCTTTAGGGAGCATAATCATGCAAAAGGTAGATTCCTATACCAAATCAGAAAAATATGTCATATATACCGTCATTATTTCCAGCATACTTCCTCTGCTGGATGGGAGCATTGTCAATGTCATCCTTCCTGACCTTGCGCGTTATTTTTCCGTGGAAGGAAATAATATACAATGGGTTGTCACGTCCTATTTTCTAGCAACCGTTCCAGGACTGCTGATGTCCGCTTTTGTGCAAGGAAGAATAGGTATAAAAAGAACTTGGCTCCTTGCAAGCTTCATTTTTATGCTTGGCTCACTGGGGGTAGGATTAAGCTATAATTTTCCAACCATTATATCTGCTCGTATTGTTCAAGGGTTTGGGACAGGCCTTTTGCTACCCCTTAGCCAAACCATTATTGCGTTACAATTTGGGCAGACACGAGTGCGCCAAGCCATGGGCACCATAGCCGTACCAACGGTTTTTGCTCCTGCCTTTGGACCGCTGGTAGGAGCTTCATTTGCTCAGTATGTGTCTTGGCGTTTGTTATTTTTTATTAATATTCCGCTTATTTTATTGGCACTCACCCTTGGAGCAAAACATTTAAAGAGCAACGAAACAACAAAAACAAAATTTAACTTATTTGCATTTTTAGCATTTTCTATATCGCTTCTCTCGTTTTTTTACCTCACAGAAGCCAGAAATATAAATAACCACAACGCCCTCTTTATCCTAGCACTTATAGCAGTGATATCTCTCATATTATTCATTGTTTCTAATCAGAAAGCAAAAAACAAATTAATCATCTTTAGCGGATTTAAAAATGCGCGCTATACATTGCTCATGATCATGGGGCTTGTTGCTTCATTTCTTTTTTATAGTTTCCTCGTTTATTTCCCACTAGCCATTGCCATGGAACAAGCCCATGAAAATAGCCTTCTCATCATCGGTGCAGTCCTAGCTCTGCAAGGAGTGGGTGCATGGATTGGAAGGAAATTTATTTACCAAAAGTGGAAAGAAAAATCTCCCTTTTTCATGATAGGAATTGGTTTGGTGATATCAAGCTTTGGGTTATTATGCTTCGGCTATAATATAAGCATGGATGGACTTGGATTCTTGCTAAGAGGCGTAGGGCTTGGCATCACCACCATTGTATGTTTGTCTGCTCCCATCCAATATGTCAACAGTTTATACGTCAAAGATACAGCCGTTATCACACGCATATTACAGCAAATAGGTGGAGCCTTAGGGGGTGTATTTGCTGGCTTTCTGCTACATTCGTTAACAGAGCAACACCTTTCCTTAAGTCAAACATATCTCATATTCTTCCTCTTCTCTATCGCTGCATTTTTACTGTTTTGCCTAGCCCTCTTCTTATCGCCTCAAGAGAAAAATTCCGATTTATGATATGCTTTTATGTGAATGCCCTATCAATAACATTTGCAACGGTGTATAAAATTATACAGCCTTAATCTTTTAAACCTTTATAATCACAGCTTAAATTCCATAATTGCAAAACTTTATGGCCCAGATCAAAACCAACACAAAGGGTGCCAAATTTTTCACTATTTTTTAAAATATCTGAACGAAACATTTTATATCCTAACACAGTTTCTCTTTAAACTTTTTGATACAATCAAAAAGAAAAGCATTTGTCAAAAGAATACAATACAGAACAGTGACTATCGAGTTTTTACGATAAAACATATTATGAACAGTTATGAATGATAGCTGTTTTTCATTTCATTTGAACCTTTGCATCATAATTTGCTTTTTATGGTCTACTCATACATGGCAATTATTTATAAAAATAGTTAAATGAATCACGTATAAAAGTGTGGATTCTTATAAAACAAATTTACTCAATCTATTGATCTTAATATTCCTTTTACATGTAATGTGCATTATTGGGAATGCCTTTGGCACGCCCATAACCTGCCTTTGGTGGTATACGCTTTTAAATCGGTTGTGGAGTCTTCTGTGTATTTTGTGATGTCATAAAATACACCCTCCAGATAATAAAAAAACCGCATTTGCGGGGATTTTAAACTGTACCTTACCTTCATTAGACAAAATACGCCTAAGTATAGCAATGTCATTAAATACGATTTGATACACTTTGTCAATATAAAAATAACACATATTGATAATTTAAAAGGGAATCAGTTAACGATAATTCCAATAAAACCAATGAAAGAGCAATAAACATGACAATCGTATTAATTATCTTATGTATTCTACTATTACTTCCACTTATTGGAATTATACTGGAAGCTTTATGTGCTATAATTGGCTACGGTATAGGTGCCGCTATGATTGGAGGTCTTATTTTTCTATTAATAATAGGAGCAAAGTTCTTAGGATTTATATATAGCTTGTGTTTAATAATAGCGTTTATGGCATTAATTACAATTTATAACCTTAAATCAAACGGAAACACATGGGAAGAGGCAATTTCATACAGCACTGCATTATTTTTACCACTGTTTATCTTATGGTTTATTCCATGGCTTCCCATTTGGAATTCTGATACGGACATTATAGCAGGAATATTGTTTTGTACAGCGATAATATGTTCTATTATTGCGATCCCATTCACATTCGATCCTCCAATGGAAGATATTAACAGCTATCCTGGATTTCTAGTTAAAATGTATTGTGCAATACCTATATTTTTGGCGATTTTTTGTTGGAGCATAACGATAGGAATAATCTCAGTAATAATATTTATTATTGGCTATGCATATTCACATAATGATAAACCTGATGAAGAAAAAGCCTCTAATGAAAATACTTCCTAAGAACATTAATAACAACGGGTAATGAATTCACAAGATATGGTAGCATTTGATCTTCTATAACGAGGTACTGTAGCACTGCATAAAGATTGTACTGTCTATAGAGGCATTGGGCTTCTTTTATTGGCTTTTGCATGTTTATAAACCGCTCTGCTGCAAATGCTACCCATTGGTCTCCTGCCTTATCATCAAATAACAATTAATTGATTTATATAGATAATTTAGCGTTATTCATATTGAATTAGAACCTCGAATATCGTAAGATTCTCTTATTTCAAACCTGTTTATATTGAATCAATCACAATCACCTACTTGCACATTATAAGCGGAGCAAACTGTATGGATAAAATGTACAAGACAGGAGTAAAAATAGCTCTTATGAACCGTCTCTAGTGCCAAGATCTGTCGTAACATTGGGAAGCTAACAAAATGTGTGATAGTGCTGGTTTTCTTCAGAAGGAAAAATGTTTAGTGGCATGCCTCATTAGCACCGCATTGGATTTTTTTAAGCGGAGGAAGATTTATGAGTGCCCCCATCTCCTCAAGCATAGCTCTATGGGCGTTTACGCGTTACACCTGTTTTCTCCTGCTTCCGTAGCATTTGCATTGTGCCCCATCTGGAATGAAGTCTAATTTAAAATCCCCCTTGTAAAGAATACGATGATATTGAAAAGACTTTGTCTAAAATAGCAGCGCTGATTGGAAAGGATGTGTCTTGGATGTGATATAGACGGACAAATATAATATGGATAATGCTTCATTACAAATCATCAGATCAAAAAGAAGATATTGATAGTTTTTATAGCAACCTCTGGGAAAAAGATCTTCACTTGTCGAATTCTTATCGATAGTACCGAAACAGAGTGGAGTGATAACGCTTTTCAAATACCTGTAAAGGACTAGAAATACGCATTCAACGGATTAATCCTTTTGATCTAGAAAACAGTTAAATCGACTGAAGTGCTTTTGAAGAAAAAGAAGATGTTGTCCTTAAAAAAAAAGAAAAGACCCCTTAGATCATCAAAAAGAAACGCCTACAGCTTTTGTGAGGGATTAAAAAGCAGACCGTAGCAAGCTAATTATAGTGTGTGGGACAGTAAAGAGCTTTACTAGTCTTAAGATAGCAGAAGCTCTTGCGGGGTCAAAATAAGCGTGTTTTATTTTTAGTACCTTTTTATTCACAAGAGCTTTTTGCAAATGAAGAGTTGATTAGATATTTGAACAAAAATATGATTGCGTCTGATAAATTAGCCTATGATCATGTTGTCTATGATTCAGATATTGAATCTGACCTTGCACAATCGTTTGAGAATAATGCAGAGGTAAAAGTTTACGCCAAAACCTAGGTGGTTTACAAGTGATACTTCACTTGGATCATATAGTCCCGATATAGCTATTTTATTCAAGCTAGATGGTGAAGGAAAGCTATCTTTTTCTCACGGCAGACTTTCTCTCTCATTACGCTGGTTTCTAAAAAAGATCGCAAAAATCATCAATTCTTTAAA
>NZ_JBHIQI010000017.1:0-22037 GCF_042196465.1 Bartonella sp. AD13SXNS | reverse complement strand
TAATGCCCGTCTCTCATCAAAACTTTCTCTTCATGGAGATGTCACTTATCAGCATAGATTTAAGAAAGTTGGTTTTTATGGAGCCAGTTTCTCTGCTGGATTGCGCCACCTTTTTTGAAGAGGTGCAATATGTATTTTTAGATGAAAGGCAGAAGATTTTTTGCCTTTTAATGTGTTAAAATTTGTGTTGCTTTACCAATATGGTTATTTTTTTGATATAATAGGTTATAATAAATGCTTTCTTTGATTTATGATTGAAGATGCTCATGATATGCTTTCTTCTATGCGATGAGGAATTTTTCTAAAATTTTTTATGTTATGATATGAGACAGATTTCACTGAGAATGTGAGAAGTTTGAATGCTGAATGCTGGTCGGTGTAATCTTTCAAAAGAGGCTGTATTAATAGTTGTTTTTGTTTATATAAAGTGGATGATGATTGGTTTTTAGGTGTTTTTTGTTTTTTTGTCTGTTTCTTGATTAATTTTTATATATCACAAGTTTAAGTCTTGGGAGTGTTATGTTTTGGGGGATTTTTTTTAGCTAAGAATATCATTTTATAGAAAAATATAAATTGTATTCACGTTTATATCAGACAATACGCATATTATTTGTTTTCTTTTTAGGCTGTTTCCTTGGAAATTTAGGATAGATCTTTGTCTTTTTAGAAAAGAAGAGGGAGTTTGAGATAAAATTATAATAATAAAGTATACTTTATCGTGTTTTACGGTTGTTTTTTCTTTTTTGTACATGATAGGCGCCAAGAGCAGTTTTTATAAAATACAGGATATTATTTTCATTGCGGTCATGCGCGGATATCATCATTCTTTTTTCAGCATTCAATATTTGCGCAAACTTTAGCGTTCCAAAGTGTTCATAAGAAGTATTTCTATTTTTTTCAATAGTTCTTCTTTTACATGCCAGCTTCGTTTGTTACGGGCAAGGGGTTCATTGATTAAATATAAAGAGTTTTGAAGTGAAAAAATTGATAATATTGAGTTTTTTTATTCAATATATAGAATGATGGATGCGCATTCTAAATCATTGATGTCATTTTCCTCAATCAACATCAAGATTATCAGCATCACATACCTGATTAAACTGAAGATGCTAATAAACAACCTGAACCTTCGGATCAAAAACAACACCTTTATAGCCTATTGCAAATGTTCTACCACTCGTTAAAGAACCACTAAACTGCTTACCCTTTAACGCAACAACCTTGCCCTGTGCAGGAAGTGATCAAGACATCTCCCTTCAAAAGGCCATATGATAACACTTCATCGATAACCTATTGTAAACGTTATAAAAAACCATATCATACTGCAGACTTCTATAGGCAGCAACAGACCATTTATCAAATGTGCTTTTTTTACTTTGTTCAACATTCTTAGGGTGTAGAGAAAGATTTCCTTAGTTCCTCAAGGCTTCAAGGAATGTCTTAAGTGTGATGGGGGGATTTAAAAGAGCTTCCTCAGATAACAGAGAGAGTGTATAATCAGAAAGATTGAAAAAGTAAGCGTTGACGTTTGAGGGGAACAATGTGTGATGTTTGAAAGATATTTTCACAAAGCTTTTTATGATTTTTTTTCATTATGAAGTATTTTTCAAATTTTGCTATGGTTTTATTGTGCTATAAAATATTGTCATTTAGGGTGGGGATAAGAGCTCCATGAAATTAATTGTTAGAGGTGTGGAATCTCAAGAGAGTGGGTATTTTTTGTTGCTTGTAAATCAACATTCAACCCCAGCGTAGCAGCATGTTTAAGATAAAGATTGAGACGAATGAAAGCTTTGTAAGCAGCTCCAACTTTCGTATGCAAAATGGGAGCAAGTGTATTGCGTTTCTTTGTTTGTGTAATCTCTGAAATGGGGAGGCTGCTTAATTTGGGAAGAATATGAAGGGTAAAGGTGAAAATCAGTTCCCATCTTTCTCATCTCCTTTTAGTTTAGCTTTACGGCTTTCAAAAGTGTCTCAAGTGATGGCTTTTAAGGAGTAGAGATTACGCATTGCTTTACGCTTTTGTTTTTCACGTTCTTTAAGAAGGGGGCATACCTCTCCTGTCAATCAATGCGCCAAACTAAATATATTTGGGTTGCACATTCACGGGCTTGTTTTTAAGAGATATGTCTCAAGGTTTTCAAGCCCATTTCACGGTGGCGGTCATGAATGATATAATGGTAACTCCGTTGAACATCCCCATCGTTACGCTTGTAAAGAAGAAAGCTGGAGCACCATCACACAGTTTGCCAGTTTTTGGGTGTTGTGATAGCCCTTGGACTTGTGATGATTCATTATAGGCATTTTAACTTCTTTCTTATACAATTTTTACCCACACGGTTCTCCCCATTTTTAACATGCAAATGAATGATTTTGATTGATTCAACATGGAACAGGTTTGAAATGAGAAAATCTTACGTTATTGAGAACTCTCATTCAATATGCAAAACAATTAATATTCTTTATAAATCAATATACTGCATCGGATAGGCAAGAAACTGGAGTGTAATAGGCTGCTAGTAGGAAATTTTGCTCTTTAGGGGAGGGAAAATCAAAAAAATTTCTATTTAGGAAAATAGTGTTGAATTCTCTTTTTCTGATTGTAAGAATAAATCGTTTTTTCAGTGATGGTGTAAGTTATTTTTTGCCGAATTTTTAAGAAAAATGCTGTTATGGAAGTATGCAGCCTACATAGGTGTTTATAGGGAGGGCGATCGGGGATGATGTTTTTATTTTTGTATGAGGGTAGCAATGTTGAAAGGTCAAAAAACATGTTTAAGATATTTTATCCTCTGAAGGGGGGGAGACAGGAAGAGGAAAGATTTCATTATTATCCTATTATGCCATAAAACACCGTTGTTTAGAGCAGTGATATAAGGCATGAAAAGTTTTATATAATTAAGTGTTTTTAGATGTTGTGATCCGTATTTAGGGCAGGGCTTGTCTGTCGCACCTTATGAAGTGAACTGCATGAGTGATTAGCAGCTGGAACCCGCTACGAAAGGCTGGACTGTTGACAATCCGGTAATTGGTAGGAATCTTCGTCCTTTGAGGTGTGGGGAAGTGATCAAGAAGATTGTAGGAATTTTTGGGGGAGAGGCTGGGATTTTTGAGAGCTCTAAAGATACAAGGGGGGCAGATTTCTGGAGGATTGTGTGGGCATTTTTTATCGCTGATGGTTATGCTGGTTGGTGTTTGGCTAAACAGTGATATTGATTATACCACATTCACCATTTTCGCTTCCAAAGGCGAGATTGTGCCCTGCTTGATCCCAATTGAGTGCTGAGATAGCGCTTTTCCCATAACTTTTTAGAAGGACTTCTTTTCCATCATGAAAATGTGCTGCTAAAATCATTCCATCATTGAAGCCTATTGCTACAATTTCTTTACTGGGGTGGCATGAAACGGTGCTCACAAGCGCATTTGCCCGTGTGCCTAGTTCTAGTGGTGTTTTTCCCATGGGGCCGTCTTTTGTATGAAAGGGCCAAATAATTGCGGCAGAGGCGCCTGAGGTTGCTAGCCATTTTCCTTTGGCGCTCCAAGACAAGCTTTTGACTTTGCTTGGGTAGCCACTCATTCGCAAATGTTGATGATCAGTCAGACGCCAGCCGTGCAAGGCGTTTTCTTGCATCGTGGAAATAACATAGCGGTTGTCTGGTGAAAAGGTGACACCACAATGAGCGCCTTTCCATACCAATGTGGTGGGAGATGTTTGCGTTGATAACCAATGAAGAGTAACACCATTGTAATGGGCAACGGCAAGTCGTAAACCTTTTGGGGCAAAAGATAGGCCTTCTACACTGCGTTCATGCGTGAGCTCTTGCTGTTCTTTGCCAACCTGTGCAAACGCGAGACGAGAGGAGGAAAAGGCAACAGCTTTTTGTGGTCCCAAAGCAACGTTGTTTATCCATTTGCGTTCTTTTTGGCTTAGCACTTCTGTATGATCTGTTGCGGTTGTTTGACAGACTTTTCCATCTTCTCCCCCTGTGATGATTGCGGTATTGTCATGGGAAAAATGGCTTGAAATTATTCCTTGGTGAACTTCAAGGATTTGTGGGGTTGGGGTTAAAAAAACAATAAAACCTTCTACAGAAACAAAGGCCGGTTTATTGCCTATAAAACCGCAGGAAAGGCAGTGACTTTGGAGATCATAATGGGTAATGTTTGGCATTATTACTCACTCATGCACAATTTTCAAAACCAGTTTTTAATTTTTCAGCATCAAGAGAGCGTCCGATAAAAACAAGGCGGCTTTCTCGTTTTTCATCTTCACGCCATGGGCGTTGATGTTGTCCCTCAAGAAGCATATGGATACCTTGAATGACGTAACGATCATCGTCTCCTTGAAAAGCGATAATGCCTTTAAGACGCAAGATATCAGGCCCCTGTTGCTGCGTAACCTGTTGAATCCAAGAAAAAAACTTTTCTGGTCGCAAAGCGCCTGTTTTTAAACTTACAGAAGTGATGGTAATATCATGAAGGGTGGATACGAGATGATGGTCATGATGGCAATCGGGACCACATACGTGGTCAGCGTGTTGGACTTTATGTTGGTGATCGAGAAAATGAGGCTCATGATCGAGAGTCCGTTGGAGATCAAAAAAACCACGATTAAGGAGTGTCTCAAGAGGAATATCGGCGCGCTGTGTTGTATAGAGTATAGCGCGAGGATTAATAGCCAGAATGAGAGATTCAGCATGGCTGCGTTCTTGTTGAGTGACAAGATCAATCTTATTTAAAAGAACAATATCTGCAAAAGCAATTTGATCTTCAGCTTCACGACTTGTTTTTAGTTGAGAGGGAAAATGCTTTGCATCAACGACCGCTATGACACTGTCGAGAGCTGTTTTTTCATGGACCGTATCATCCATGAAAAAGGTTTGTGCTACAGGAACGGGATCAGCAAGCCCTGTTGTTTCGATAATAATCGCATCAAATCGATGAGAACGTTGTATGAGACTTTCCAAAATGCGAATGAGATCACCACGCACGGTACAGCAAACACAACCATTATTCATTTCATAAATTTCTTCGTCTGATTCAATGATCAGGTCATTATCAATACCAATTTCACCAAATTCATTGACAATGACGGCATAACGTTTGCCATGATTTTCACTAAGAATGCGGTTGAGAAGAGTGGTTTTTCCTGCGCCAAGATAGCCTGTGAGAACCGTAACAGGAAGTTTGTTGGGCTGTATCTTTTCCATGGAGAGACCTTGTATTGTTCTTTATTGCCATGTGTTTATGTTAAATCGATGGATATCGTCAAGTAAATCATGAAGCTGAGACAAAACATGAGAAAAGATTGCTTCACCGGCTTGTGGCGTTGCTTTGCTTGCGTTTCCTGCTGCACCTTGCGTGTTTAGATCATGCATTGTCCAACCAAAGGCATGAGGACCATAAGCACGCAAATATCGATAATTGGCAATCATATCTGCTTGCTTATTATGAAAATTTTTTGCCTTCTCCATATGGACTTTTTCTGGTGCTAAATAAAGCATGAGAGAGGTTTCGATAAATCCTCCATGGATATCAAGATGCTGTTGAGAAGGGGTCATGAGACCTTGTGGTAGACCAAAACGGCTCCAGCTTGTTGCTACAGCAAGCATGGAAAATCGCCTTCGTAATTCGGTGATGACAATGCTCATTAAAGGTGAATTGCCTCCGTGGGCATTGAGAAAAAGAAAACGATTGATCCCTTTATGATAGCAGTTTTCACCAATCTTTATCCATCGCTTAATCGCATCAGAAAAGGTAAGGGTTTGCGTGCCTGGAACATCCATATGTTCTATGGAATAACCAATTTTTTCAACTGGTAAAAGTGTGATAGGGAAGTGCTCTTTTGTTTGTAAAACGAGGGCTTTTGCAAAAGCTTCAGCTATAATCCAGTCGGTTTCAAAGGGAAGGTGCTCTCCGTGATATTCATGTGCACCTAAAGGTAAAAGAGCGAGAAAAGGTGGGTTAGATACCATAAATTAATGCCCAAAAGAGAAGTCAATAGAGACGAAGTGATCAAAGGCTTTAGAGTTATTTTTTAGTCTATATATAAAAGAAATGCAAATATCATATTTTTACATTACAGAGGGATGTTATAAAAATGAGAGCTTTGTTAAAAATAGTGAAGCTTTTATTGAAAAAAGCCAATTCAATTGTTGATGTAATATGAGGTGACTCTTCTCAAGATAGATATCTCTTGTAAGATTTTTTGATATGTATTCTTGTTTTTGACAAGTAAATCTTCAGGAAGATTAAATACTTCACATCATGTAATGAAAACTGATTTTTCTATTGTCTATTAAAATTGTCTATTAAAGTGAAAGTTTCGATAAAGCAGCATATACTTTTTTCTTCTATGAAGCAAAAATAATCAAAGTATTTTTGTTGTTATGAATGCTACGATAGAACAGATTTTGGTTTCAAGCAGCATTCTTAAATTCTTAAGTTAAGTGTACGTATCTATATTACAAAAGAATAGAAATGTTTGTTGACTCATTTTACTTTGGACAGTGCATTAACAGATTTTAGTGTTCATGAGAAAAAATGAATGTAATAAGAAGAATTAATGTGAGATGAAGTTGCATCATTGCAGAAAGCTTAGTGAGCTTATAAGATGATAAAGAAGAAACATTGTTGACGCCATGATAAACAGGATGCCATTGTGTTGCATACTGATAGACTTGTTTTAAAAAAACATTTTTCAGGGCATCTTAAGCTATTTGGTGACGTTGCTTATGAATGGTATAAGATAAACTAATGGTATAAAATCTTTCGTAATCATATAAAACCCATTGTGTCCCACTATCTTTATTTCAGAAAGGTGTAAACCAGACATCGTCATTACCTTATTTACCAATTTCTAATAACGTAACAGTCCTTGCATTAAAATGGTTCATAAGAGGCATCTTTATTCCTTTCTTAAATCATTTTTATCTCCATGCAGTTCAGTTTGTAGCACGCAAGCGACATGATTTTGTTTTCTTCACCATGAATAGGGCTGAAATAAAAGAAACTTACAATATTGAGTACTGTTATTCGGTATGAGAATTGTCAATTAACAGTTTGGCTTAATTGGGTCATTAATTTAAAAAATTGGCAATAGATTCTTTTTCGTTAATTTATGTAAGGAAGACTAAGTTTTTGTATTTTTGGTGCAAGCCTCTTTTCTAAAACAATCCATCAACGTGTCTCTTTTGAGTTCTATATGAATGGGGGTTGTCTCATGATCCTTCTATGCGATTGAGTGTTGAAAAATCTTTCGTAAAAGCTCTATAACCTTCTGACATAATGACTTTTATCAGTTTTTCTTTAACAGAGTCTTTATGTGTAAATGTATTTATAGCGTGGTCCAAGAGACGTTAGAATTTCATTGGGAAGGGTGTTGGCATCTATAGATACTTTTTCAAGTGTTTGATGGGGACCAATGAGTTCGATCCAGTCACCTGTTTGAGGTTTTTGATCAAGATCAGTTGTATCTACAATAATGGAATCCATAGAAATGCGTCCAACTATGGGCAGTTTGTGTCCATTGAAATAAACGGTTCCTTTATTTGAAAGAGCACGGAGCCATCCGTCTGCATAGCCAATAGAAATGGTTGCAAGAGTACTTGGTCTATTGGTTATAAAGCTTTCTCCATAACCAACAGGTGTATCTACATCAACAACACGGTTTTGAAGAACTTGAGCTTCAAGTTTTAAAACAGGTTTTAGAAAGGATGCGTGTTTTCCTGAGGGGGCGCTTCCGTAAAGTGCAATACCGGGGCGAACAAGATCAAAATAAAAATCTGATCCTAAAAAAATACCTCCAGAATTGGCAAAGGAAGCTCTGCAGGTTGGCAGTTGCGCAAGGGCAGTTTTGAAAGAAGTTAATTGGGTATAATTTGATGGGTGGGTATCATCTTCTCCGTTAGAAAGGTGACTAAGAATATATTTTATTTCTGCTTTTTCGAAAATTGTAGGGTGTTTGATGAGTTTTTGTAATTCTTTTTGATCCAGTCCTAATCGGTTCATATGGGTATCGATTTGAACAATTGCTGGAAATTTTTTATCTTTTTTTTGACAAATTTTTTGCCAATTTTCAATGGCATTCCAAGAGTTCAAAACCGGAACAATACCAGATTGTGCTACAAACTCTTCTGCTAAGTGTGGGAGTCCACCCAGAATGGCAATCGTGACATTTGATGGTAAAATGCTTTTTAATTGGAGTGCTTCTCTGATTTGTGCAACAAAAAAAGTGCGACAACCAGCTTGATAAAGGGCAGGAGCAATTTTGTGAGCGCCTAATCCATAAGCATTTGCTTTTACAACTGCTGAACATTCTGTTGGGGCTACACGTTTGGCTAAAGTGATATAATTGGCAACAATGGCACTGACATCAATGGTTGCGACAGCTGCATAAAGTGATGTATTTATTTCATCATTAACGGAATTTTTCATTTTAAAATCTTATCTGTATTCGTGAAATACGCAGTTTTCTTTGGTTATTTTATAGAGGTTGCTTATGAGAGATGAAAGATACGGTTTGCTATGGTCAAAATCATAAGAAGCCTATACTGCCATTAAAGTCGTTTTTTATGTAAAATGCTACTCTGGATATAAGAGATACTTTAGTTTTATTTGTGTTGTTATCAACATGGTTTTGTCTGATAATTTGTGAAGCATAGACTTTTTTACTTATTTTCCTTAGTTTAGACCTCTTAAAAAAGAAAGCATAGTTTATTGTATTGTATCATTTTGAAGAGTGCAATGTTAGACTATTGTTCTGGTGTGATTGTTTTGATTAAATATTGCATTGGCTACTTATTTAGAGAAGGTAAAATGATTAAATTAACCACGTTAAATCAATGCATTACAAGTTTTTACCATGAAGGAGAAGATCACTCATCTGTGCAATTTTGGATGTCGTCTCATGCACTTAAAATTATTTTTTGTTAAATGGAAAACAATGTGTAGACACTTTCTGATACATTAGAAACTGTTGATTTGGATATTATTTCTTTTCAAGATGAAGTGGGAATACGATATTTGCTTTTTATCATTTGATCGGTTTTAAGTGAAATCAATTTTATCGCTTATAGAGGGTGTTCGACTCATTTATTTATGGAAAGGGCAGTGTAAAAAAGGTCAGTAAAGAAAACAATGGATGTAATGCCGAAAACTTTGTTGTGGAGTCGTGCGTTTATCGTTCAATCCACAGATGTTTTTTCTCTCTTAATTTTAAGGTTTTCGGTTATAAATTTTGCAAAGAGAATAAAGTGTTGTAGCGGTACACTGTATACTATGCATTATGTGTTAAAGTGGAAAAGAGTACCGTGATTGCTTAACACTCAATGTTTTTGTTTCTCTTTGAATATGATTTGTATTCACATTTTTTTCATTCGATTAATTTTGACATAAAAGTGTTAATCTTAAGGCTTTTGGTTTAAGAAAATTGTTGGCAGATGATTATACAAGGATTATATCACGTCAGGGATTCGAAATTTAACAGTCAATAAAGATATGGGGAAGAGTATGAATACGTCTGCTACCAATGTTCCATCAAACATCAGCAGCGTTGCAAATTTTCCGATTCCTGCGAATGTATTCGCTCTTACTGTCCAAGAGGTTTTTCACTATACAGATCGATTATTTAAATTTCGCTTGAATCGTCCGGAAAGTTTTCGTTTTCGTTCAGGTGAATTTGTTATGATCGGTTTGCCAAATGCAGAAAAGCCAATTTATCGTGCTTATTCGATTGCAAGTCCCTTTTGGGATGAACAGCTTGAGTTTTTTTCGATAAAAGTTCCAGGAGGGCCATTAACCGAGCATCTCCAAAAAATTAAAATTGGTGATACAGTTCTCATGCGTAAAAAATCTACAGGAACGTTGGTTCTTGATGCTCTTATTCCTGGAAAACGTCTTTATCTTCTTTCAACTGGGACGGGGATTGCTCCTTTTGCAAGCCTTATTCGTGATCCTGACACTTATGAAAAATTTTCAGAAGTTGTCCTTATTCAAACAACGCGCGAAAAGAATGAGTTAATTTATGCAAAAGATCTTGTTTCCTCTTTGCAACAAGATCCACTCATTGGAGAGTATGCACAACAGTTGAGATTTTATCCTATGACGACTCGTGAACCTTCTGAGCATATGGGTCGTATTACGACTGTTATGGAAAGTGGAGATTTTTTTGAAACAACGGGCCTTCCTAAGATTCATCCTGATGAAGATCGGGTGATGATTTGTGGTTCCATGGCTATGTTAAAAGATTGCGCAAGGATGTGTGAAAGCTTTGGTCTTGTTGAAGGGGCCAATAATGCTCCTGCTACTTATGTTGTAGAGCGCGCTTTTGTGGAGTAATGAGTGGGAAAGTTGATGCTTTATCTTCTTTCAAACCGGTATGGGGTTTTTCCTTTTGCAAGCTTTATTCGTGAGCCTGATATTTATGAAAAATTTTCAGAAGTTGTTCTTATTTAAATAACGTGCGAAAAGAATGGGTTAATTTGTGCAAAAGATCTTGTTTCCTCTTTGCAACAAGATCCACTCATTGGAGAGTATGCACAACAGTTGAGATTTTATCCTATGACGACTCGTGAACCTTCTGAGCATATGGGGCGTATTACGACTGTTATGGAAAGTGGAGATTTTTTTGAAACAACAGGCCTTCCTAAAATTCATCCTGATGAAGATCGGGTGATGATTTGTGGTTCCATGGCTATGTTAAAAGATTGCGCAAGGATGCGTGAAAGCTTTGGTCTTGTTGAAGGGGCCAATAATGCTCCTGCTACTTATGTTGTAGAGCGCGCTTTTTTCGATAGAGAGGAGAGTTGTGTTGCAGTATGCGCTAATGCAGTAATCGAATCCCAATCACTTATTGCGATGAGCGGTTGGGGTGCTATCCAAGAACCACCAACGCAGAAGACATTGGGCAGTTGGAGCCATTGTGTTGCACTTTTTTGTGTAATACCGCCTGTTGGGCAAAACCGGATATCAGAGAAGGGAGATGCTAAAGCTTCGATGAAGGAAATACCTCCAGCAGCTTCAGCAGGGAAAAATTTAAGATATGAATAGCCTTTGTTTAATGCTTGCATGAGTTCACTTGGGGTCATTGCAGCGGGAAGAAGGGGAATTTCACTATTTTTTGCACAATTGATTAATGCATTGGATAATCCGGGGCTTACAATAAACTTTGCGCCTGCTTGTTCGGCTTGCTCGTAGTGTATCGTGTTGAGAACTGTTCCTGCTCCAACGATTGCTTCAGGGACTTCTTGGGTAATTTTCTGAATTGCTTTGAGGGCATTTGGTGTTCGCAAGGTAATCTCAATTGTTTTTAATCCGCCTTTGACAAGAGCGCGTGCTAAGGGTACAGCACTTTGTAGATTGTCAATGAGCAAAACAGGTATAACAGTTTGTCCTTGGAGATATAATAAAAGCTTTTCTCTTTTTTGGCACATGATATTTTTTCTTCTTGGAGATGATATTATTTGTATCGTTTGATTAAGCACAATATGTTAAAGAGTACATGAATAAATCTTGAAATTGAATGAAACGCGCGTTATGGCAAAACACATGGAAAAGAATTTTAAAGTTGCTGCACTTTATTGCTTTGCAGATTTGAAACATTATCGTCAATTACAAAAACCTTTGCAGGATTTATGTCAAGCAAAGGATATCAAAGGAACCCTCCTTTTAGCACAAGAGGGAATTAATGGAACTGTTGCTGGTTCTTGTGCTGCGATTGAGGCATTGGTGGATTTTATTGTGGCGGAGCCAGCGTTTCAAACGCCGGAGATTAAATATTCATGGGCATCAAAGATGCCTTTTCATCGTATGAAAGTGCGGTTGAAAAAAGAGATTGTGACAATGGGGGTTGAAGGTGTTGATCCGCTAAAAGTTGTTGGTACTTACGTCGATCCTGAAGATTGGAATGCTCTTATTCAAGATGAAGAGACAATTTTAATCGATACACGGAATGACTATGAATATGCGATTGGGAGTTTTCAAGGAGCGATTGATCCGCAGATTAAAACATTTCGCGAATTTCCTGAATGGGTGCGTAAACATGAGGCTGATTTAAAAAAGAAAAAGAAAATTGCCATGTTTTGTACAGGTGGTATTCGGTGTGAAAAATCAACAGCTTATGTTCGTGATCTTGGTTATGAGCAAGTCTACCATTTAAAAGGTGGCATTTTAAAATATTTAGAAAAAATTCCAAAAGAAAAAAGTTTATGGTGGGGTGAGTGCTTTGTTTTTGATGAGCGTGTTTCTGTTCAACATGGTCTTGAAGAATGTGGACGCGAATTATGTCGCGCATGTCGTTCTCCTCTCAATGCTGAAAGCAAACTATCGCCTCATTATGAAGAAGGTGTTTCCTGTGATGCTTGTTATAACACACGCAGTGAAGCTGATAGAGAACGCTTTCGTGAGCGCCATAGGCAATTTCAATTGTTGAAGTTGCGTGCAAGTGATTCTCATCAAGGGACATAAGGATATCGTAGTGTAGAGTTTTAAGTTGTAGCGTTTTTCTCTTAAATTTAAGAGAGAAGAGTTTTTTATATTGGTAGAAAAATATTTCATAAGACCGGATATTATTCGGTCTTTTTGTTTATATTAAATTATTTGACTTATAAATAATCATTATAGATTGTTCACTCTCCTTGACTTTATAGGATTGAGTTTTCAAATACTTTTCATTTTAAAATAGAAAAGCTGTTCACCAACAGCGCAGAGGAGGGAGATTGTAGTTTAAGAGAAAAGCGTATGAATAAGATGTGATTAATAAGAGGAGATGAAAAAGCAGATGCTAGGTGGAAAAATAAAATGATAATAGGAGTTTATGATTTCAGAATTTAATATAATACATTAATTTATAATGATAATTTATTTTCATTTGAATAAAAGAGTTCAATATTTTGAACTTTGTTGCTTTCAGATTAGATGAGAACGAATCGCGTAAAATTCATTCACTTGTACGTTGCAAATGGGAGCAACGTGTGGACAAAAATCATTTTAGATAAGGTGTTATGAAACATTTCAATGTAGGAGTTTCTGCAATATTGGGAGTTGGCAGATAGAATGGGAGCGTTTGTTTTTAATTTCATAAGTATAAAGAGGGTGATATGTAGTTGATCTATATCATACAAGCTATATTATACGGGGATTTCTTCATGATATTTTGCTTAAGCGATGCTGTGAAATGAATGTGGAAGTAGGAATGTTTTTTAGGATGTAAATGAGAAAGATAATGGTGTTTTGTTGGGGTAAGGACACGTTGTCTTTAAAGACTATAGTGCTTTAGTCGTTACTATCCTCAATCTTCAATGTTGGTCATCTTTGCATTTGAGAGGATATATAAAAGGTACTCTTTTTTTCAATTGTTTTTTATTTGTGATGCGCAAAAGAATGATTTTAATTGATTCATTGTAAGAGGGTTGAAATAAGAGGATTTTATAATGGGATTTTTGTTTAAGGGTACAATAATAAATTATCATTATAAATTAATGTCTTGAGTAATTTATTTTGCGTTATTTTCTGCTGCGGATATTAGGAGATAGAATAGGGTAAAGAAACGAGGGGCTTTAAACGCAAGATAGTGCTTGATGTTGCACGGATGGTGTGAGGGGGGATCCCATGAAAGCAGATGGATGGTTTTGTCTGGGGAGAGTGTTGTTTTTTCGCATCATTTTATCTTTTAAAATTAAAAAATGTTTAAAATTAAAAAAATGATTGAAATGAGAAAGGATTCGTTTTATAGGATGCCTTGCCCAAAGTCGCACGTGCCTGTGGGTGTCCGCTGGTTCTCAAATGGTGAGATTAACCGGTACGGTACCTGGAACTAACCGCTCCAGTCATTCTTACAGCCAATTGCAAGAATGAGGACATCTTGAAGCAACGACGGTGCGGGCCTTTCTGGTGTCTTCCAGTTTTTAAATACTGGGATAACTATAGAGGCACACCTCATTGCCTTCAGTGCGGAAGTGGTTTTCTCAACTCCAATCAAAAAGGCAGATAAAATAGAATAACGCGGCTTCGCGCTGTTCTTTCGCTGCATGCAATGCTAATTTCTGATTTTTTGTAATCAGAATGGGGATAGTTGTTGTGTGTTTTTTGTCCTTTAGCTTTTGGCAGCTTTGGCTGTCCAAGCATAGAGTGGGGGAGCTTTCCCTCAAGGAGAATTGCAGATGGCAACGCAACGTATTCGCGATTTTCTTGCAACACATCGTTCTGAAGGTCCATGCTTAATTGTTGACCTTGATGTTGTTCGTGACAACTATTTAAATTTTGAAAAAGCTCTGCCGCAGTCTCGTATTTTTTACGCAATAAAGGCAAATCCAGCTCCTGAAATCTTGCGTTTGCTGAGTTCTTTAGGATCTTCTTTTGATGCGGCTTCTGTTGCAGAAATTGAAATGGCTTTAAAAGCAGGAGCAACGTCAGAGCGTATTTCTTTTGGGAATACGATTAAAAAAGAGCGTGATATTGCACGAGCATATGCATTGGGTGTTTCACTTTATGCAGTTGATTGTGTTGAAGAAGTGGAAAAAATTGCGCGTGTTGCTCCAGGAGTGCGTGTTTTTTGCCGTGTTCTTACCGATGGAAAAGGTGCAGAGTGGCCATTGTCACGCAAATTCGGTTGTGTCCCTGCTATGGCGGTTGATGTGCTAAGACGGGCACACCAATTAGGTTTGCAAGCTTATGGTGTTTCTTTTCATGTTGGGTCTCAGCAGGTTGATCTGAGTGCGTGGGATCGTGCTTTATCGGATGCTTCTACAGTTTTTAAGCGTTTGGAACAAGAAGGCATTTCACTGAAATTGGTGAATATGGGAGGCGGTTTTCCAACCCGTTATTTGAAAGATGTCCCTACAGAACAAGCTTATGGTACAGCAGTTTTTGATTCATTGAAAAAGCATTTTGGTAATCGTATCCCTGAGACGATTATTGAGCCAGGACGTGCGATGGTTGGCAATGCTGGTGTTATTCGTACAGAAGTTGTTCTAATATCTAAAAAAGCTGATAATGATAATGTACGATGGGTTTATCTTGATATTGGAAAATTTAATGGTCTTGCTGAGACTATGGATGAAGCCATTCGTTATCCTATTGAGACACCTCATGATGATAAGGTGATGGAGCCTTGTATTTTGGCTGGACCAACATGCGATTCGGCAGATGTTCTCTATGAAAAAACACCTTATCCGCTTCCTCTATCTCTAACAATAGGAGATGAAATATTGATTCATGGAACGGGTGCTTATACAACAACTTACGCATCGGTTGCTTTTAATGGTTTTGAGCCTTTACGATCATATGTGATCTGAGGTTTCCTTTTAACTATAGTTTTTTTAGACTTTTTGCTATGCTCGTCATGGCGCTATAAGAGGGCGGTCATTGAGATGAACATGATGAATTTTCAAACAAAAGATGGGGCATATTTTACACTTTTATTGGAGCAAGAAACCGATAAGCCTTATCGAGAAATTTTGCTTGATTCAACGATGGGGTATGGACGTAAACGTAAATCATCAGAGACTTTACGGCGTGGTCGGCTAGCTGCTCAAGGGCTTTCTTTTGTGGTTAAAAATGCTCTGGGAGAGCTTGTGGGAAGTGTACGTCTTTGGCATGTTTCTTTTTTTAAAGAAAAAAATGAAACACAACATGCTTTACTCTTGGGACCTTTGGCTGTTGCCGCTGAATGTGCTGGTATGGGAATAGGATCAATTTTAGTCCGCCATGCAATTGAAACAGCAAAAAAATTGGGATATGGCGCTATTTTATTGGTAGGGGATTTTGAATTTTATCAACGTTTTGGCTTTTCAAATCGCTTAACAGAAAATTTGGCAATGCCTGGTCCTTACGAAAAACATCGGTTTCAAGCGTTGGAACTGATACCAAACTATCTTGCTGGGTGTTATGGCACTTTGGCTCCTAGTGGAGCACGAGCCGTTACAAGTCGTTTTCAGCATCATAAAGTGGCTTGAAGACTGTATTTATTGCGTTTGCAACAGTGCTGGCATTGAGGTGGGCATACTGTTTTGATTAGTATCAAAATGTTGATGCGGTACAAATTTTGGGGGTCGTTGCATTGCAATTGTGTTATAAAGCCTTTTCTTTATGTGACGGGTTTCTTATTTTTAATAATTTCAGTTAAGTGACTAGGAATATATTAAAAGCGCATTTTTTTTGAAATAGCGTCATATTTTACACGATTAAAGGAAACAGATTTTTGAGTGGTTTTGTATTCTTTTAAAGCCGGCATCATCATACAATTTTTCAGTTCTCAATATCGTTGGTCAATCTTGCATTGAAACGATTCGGTATTTTACTCTTTTTAAAACCGTTTTTATCTCTCTGCTTTTTGTGCGCAAAGGAATGGTTTTGATTGATTCATCATGAACAGGTTTTGAATAGGAAACTCTCACAATATTCAGATTGCTCATTATAATAGATAACATCATAAATTATGATTATAAATCAATGTCATGACTACGAGAGCTTTTCGTTTATACCACTGAATTTTTCACATCAGAAATGATTATTTGCCTATCGGGAAGAGAATCTTAGAAGCCTTTCTAAAGTATTTGGAGGTGGATTCAATAGCGACGAATGTGCGTTTTTGAGAGGTTAAACAAGTGTCTAGACGTTTACTATTGAAGATGTGAGGGAATTTCTGTCATTAACAGTTGTGGAGCCACCATGGTAAGATTAGGGCATAGAAGGGGATCATTCATTGATCAATTTTATTCAAAAAGAGAGATATTTTAAGAAATTTTATACAATTTTAGTGCCTATCGAAAGAGAAGAGGCTTTAAGAAAGAAAAATACGCGGCAGTAGAATCAAAACTGTAAGTATTAGCTTCTTTAAAAGGGCGTAAAAAATAAAATTACATGTTTAAAAGCTGCTTTTTTGAAAAAACTCTCCATTACTTTTTTGCTATCAAGACAACTTGTTTTGCAATTGGCATGAGAGTGTCGAGTAGAGGATGATTTTCTCATTTCAATTTTTTGCATTCAGAAACAACAAAACGTTATCCTGTACATTGTAAGGAAAATGGATACATGAGAAAAAATCACAAGAATCTCTTTTATAAATGACCTCAAAAAGGAGGTTTCCCATGGGGGAGAAAGGAAAAGGGAAGGGTGATGTGAATATTCTCGTAAGCGTCTACAAGAATGAAGCATAAAGAATCGTACAGGATCGTTTTTGTGAGGGGAGTAGCGTAAAGCGGGATTGACGGATAGAGGAGAGATTTAATGATAAGCACACATATTCTTTTAATGTTTTTTGCCCTATAGTGATAAATCAAAAATCTTATAGAAACAGCTGCTTTATCTTTATAGTGTGGAGCATGTTAGGTAAGCTCTTTGTTTATTATCACCTAAAACAATTTTTATATGCGAGAAGTTATTTTAAAAGTGCGTAAAGAGCTCGCATTGAAAAGAATTTTTATCAGAAGAATCATTTAGAATCACATGTTAATTTATATTGTCTCTTGAGAAGAGATAAAATGAAAAAATCGAGGAAAGTGATAAAGATCAAAAATATTCTTCAATTTTAATGAATCTTAGTGTCTTGGTGGTGAATCCATGAGGGATGGTATTTTTTTGAGAAACATGGTCATAAATGTCAAAACACCAAAGATAATGGTTATGATAAAGAAAATATCACTAAAAGCCATAATCATTGCTTGTATGCGTACTATATTAAACAATTGAGAAAGAGCAAGAGTGTAGGAATCAAAGGTTTCTGTTTTGAATAATAAAATAAGCTTTGAAAGCATTTCAGTTGCTTGTCTGTTTGCGTGGTTAAGTGTTTCGGCTATTCGTTCATAATGGAAGTCCGTGCGTTTTGTCATGAGAGTGCTGATAATGGCAAGCCCTACAGCACCACCTAGATTCCGTGTGAGATTAAAGAGTCCAGAAGCATTTTGCATTCGTTCTGGTGGAAGTGTTCCCAAGGCAATATTATTGATAGGAACCATACATAACATTACAGAAGCACCACGGAAAACTTGCGGCCAAAAAAGCTGCCAAAAATCCCACTTATCTGTGATAGCGCTAGCCATCCAAGTGCCTATTGCAAAACCAAAAAGTCCTATTGCCATCATTAAACGTGCATCCATTCGTGCTGAAAGGAATCCTGCAAGGGGAGCAGTTAATAACATGACGAATCCTGAAAGAAACAATGTTTCTCCAATCATCAGGGCATCATAATGGCGGATTTGGCTTAAATAGACAGGATAAAGGTACGTGAGTCCATAAAGACCTATTCCCAAAGAAAAGGAAAAAATGGATGCAGCTGAAAAATTAAAATTAGAAAAAGTAGAGAGATCTACAATGGGTTCTTTTGCTGTAAAAGCGCGCCAGAAGAATAAGGTTGCAGCAAGAATCATGATAATAAATAAATTCCGAACCAGCTCATCATTCAGCCAATCATGACGTGCGCCTTCTTCTAGTACATACTCTAAAGTTCCTAGAAAAACAGCCATAGAAATGAGCCCCAACCAGTCAAATTTAGCCATGAGAGATGGATCTGCTTTATCAAAATCAATCAATTTCCAAGCGAGAATTGAAATAATAATCCCAAAAGGCACATTAATGAGAAAAAGCCAGTGCCATGATAAGATATGACAGAGATAACCTCCGACCGTTGGACCAATAGTGGGGGCTAATGTTGCGACTAGTCCAACAATAGGGGTAACAATTGGGCGTTTGGAAGGAGGAAAAAGAACATAAGAGGCGACGAAAACGCTTGGGATAATTCCTCCACCAATAAAACCTTGCAATGCACGGTAGATAATCATCTCTCCAATAGATGTTGCTGTTGCACAAAGAATAGAAGTAATCGTAAACCCGATCGCTGATATGGTGAAGAAAACACGTGTTGAAAGCAATCGTCCTAAGAATCCTGAAAGGGGCAACATGATGACTTCAGCGATGAGATAGGAGGTTTGAACCCATGAAATTTCTTCAGAGCTCGCAGAAAGACCAGCTTGAACTTCGGCTAAAGAGGAGGCAACTATTTGTATATCCAAAATGGCCATGAACATGCCAAAGGCCATAACTATGAAAATCACAATGCTACGGATTTCTATGCGCTCTTGAGACTGTATGGGCTTTGGTATTGAAGATGTCATAATAATGAGGTCATTTGCTTGTTATTATTTGCTTGTTATTATAAGAGACTTTTATCTTGTGGTTTTGTACGTGTATCAACTTCTACTGAAACACTCATTCCTGCTCGGATATGTCCGGTCTTTAAGACTTCTTCTGGAATAGAAATACGTACGGGAATGCGTTGGACAATCTTTGTAAAGTTACCGGTAGCGTTTTGTGGAGGAAGAAGAGAAAAAACAGCACCTGTTGCCGGTGAAATAGAAAGCACTGTTCCTGTAAAGACCTCCTTTTTGAAGGCATCAACAGAAATATAAGCCTTTTGTCCCGCATGAATATCTTGCAACTGTGTTTCTTTATAGTTTGCTTCAATATAAAGTGCATGTATGGGGACTAACGCTGCAAGACGTTGGCCATTTACAACAAAATCTCCCGTTTTTGCTGTTAAATTTCCTATGATTCCATCAAATGGCGCGCGTATAATGGTTGAATCAAGATCACGTTGTGCTTTTTCACGCGAAAGTTCTAAACTTTTTGTTTGGCTTTCTGTTTCACTTCGTTGTGCTTCTAGCACTTGGATATTGGCGCGTGCTGCAGCGATTTGTGCATCCGCACGGTTAACATTTGCGATAGCTTGTTCATAAGCTGATTTGGCATCATCAACATCAGATTGAGGGGCATAACGATTGGCTTTCAGTTCTGTTACACGTTTTAAGGTGAGTTGTGCATTGGTTGCTATGGCTGAAGCGGCTGCTTTTTGCGCTTTTGCATCATCTAAAGCACTATGAGCGGCTGTGATTTGTGCATCAATGCGTAGAAGTGTTTTTTTCTGTGTGTCAAGATGCGCTTCTGTTTGATCCAAGGCTATTTGATAATCACCATTGTCTAGGTAAAATAAAACATCGTCTTTTTTTACAACTTGGTTGGCTTTAATGGCAATTTTTTCAATATATCCATTTAATTTAGTCGCAATAGCGGCTATATCTCCTTGCACATAGGCATCTTCAGTGGACAGCATATAACGCCATTGCGTTATCCATTTATAGCTAAACCAAAGTACAAAAAGCGCAAAGACGATAAGAAGAGCTTTGATTACTTTTTTTTGTTTCGTTTTATCGAGATTTTTTGTTGAAAAAATTGTCTCAGATATGGACATGATTTATACTTCCAATATTTATGTTCCAACGAGTATAATAAGCCTATCACTACAGGGTAGGGTGATATATATGCAAGAGCGATAAGAGCTTTTCAAACAATAAGGCGACCTCTGGTACATAATGCTAAATATATAAACTTGCAAGTTAGAGATCTTATTTTCAAGTTAGAGATCTTATTTT
The DNA here is from genome assembly GCF_042196465.1 of Bartonella sp. AD13SXNS. NCBI lineage: Bacteria > Pseudomonadati > Pseudomonadota > Alphaproteobacteria > Hyphomicrobiales > Bartonellaceae > Bartonella > Bartonella sp. AD13SXNS. The sequence continues at coordinate 1,614 of NZ_JBHIQI010000017.1, read as the reverse complement.
ATTGCGCATTTTTTACAAAGACCTCGTACTTCGAGGGTGCTTTTGTGTGCTTGAAAGTCAACAGCTTGAACCATCTTCTTTAAACTTGATACAATCGTTTGATTTTGTATTTCGTTGACTGTGCCACAGTTTTCGCAAATTATAAAGGTTGTAAGTTCATGTTGACAGTTTTCAGGGTGTAAACAGACCATAAAGGCATTTACACTTTCAAGACGATGGATACACTTTAACTGTACGAGTTTTTCTAACGCACGATAAACTTGGAGAGGTGCGCGAAAACCTTCTTCGCGTAAGTGATTGAGAATCGCATAAGCACTTAAAGGCCCTTTTGCATTTTTTAAAGTGTTTAAAACCAATGTTTGGTTACGCGTCAGTTTAGATGACATTGACATCTTCCTTTTGCTCTTAAGGGAAAGCATAAAGCGTGTAGGCCGTTTATGCAATGGTGATTATAGAATAGACCCTTTAACATGATACGCGTCGTGATATGTAAGAAGAGTTGTAACTGTTGTGAGAGAAGGGAGATTTTGGGATCTGGAAGCCGCCGTGAACATACAATATACTGATTAATTCATTGTTTTGTATGTTGAGTGAGAGTCCCGAATATCGTAAGATTCTCTCATTTCAAACCTGCTTATCCTGAATCAACCAAAACCATTCGCTTGCACGTCACAAGCGGGGCTTGTGTGTGGGTAAAAACTGTATAAGAAAGAACTAAAAATGGCTCTTATGAATCGTCTTAAGTGCCAAGGGCTATCGCAATACCCACGAGCTGGCAAAGTGTGTGATGGTGCCGGCTTGCTTCTTCATAAGCGTAAAGATGGTGGTGCTCAATGGATTTACCATTATACCCTTCACGGACGCCGTCGTGAAATAGGATTGGGTACTCTTTGAGAGATGTCTTTTTAAAACAAGCCCGTGAATTGGCAACTGGGTGGCGCTCTGTATTACGTGAGGGTCGTGATCCTATTAAAGAACGCAATAAACAAAAGCGTGAAGCAATAAGCAATCTCCATTATTTACAATCTCCATTATTTAAAAGACAAAGACATTGCTTTAGAGATTTTTGAAAATCGTAAAGCAGAATTAAAAGGTGATGGTAAAAATGGAAATTGGTTTTCTCCCTTGCGGCTTTACATTCTCCCTAAATTAGGCTGTCTGCTCGTTTCAGAGATTACACAAACAGAGATACGCAACACGCTTGTTCCTATCTTGCATACAAAAGTTGGGACAGCAGAGAAAGCACTGAACCGTCTTAATCTTTGTCTCAAACATGCTGCTGCACTAGGTTTAGATGTTGATTTACAAGCAACAACAAAAGCACGCGCGCTCTTAGGAAAACAACGTCATAAAACCATTAATAGACCGGCAATGGATTGGAAAGATGTCACTGCCTTTTATCAAGCGCTTTGTAAAACACAAAACATAACATATCTGGCTTTGCGTTTGTTTATCTTTACAGGTGTTCGTAATAATTCAGCAAGAAACTTTAGTTTTCGAGATTTATTTTTAGATGTTAGTTTTTTTCTGTTATGAGTTGAAATAGCCGTTGTTGTTTACAATATTTTATTTTGAAAAAAATAAAAAATGATATTGACTCTTTGCTTGAAAGAG